>JASIAO010000376.1 GCA_030041955.1 Acidobacteriaceae bacterium
GTGAAGGCGATCACGTCGTGGCGAACTTCAGCCTCGATCGCCTTCATGCGATCGAGATCGAAGCCTCCGCGCTCACGGATGGCGCGGGCGGCCTCGGCGGGCACCAGGCCGTCCTCGGCAAGAACTTCGCTGGTGACGGTTTCCACTTCAAGCCAGGCGCGGAATTTGCTTTCCTCGCTCCAGATGGCGCCCATGGCGGCGCGGGTGTAGCGCGGGATCAAAGAGAATCCTCCGGAGAACTCACCATTCTATCGTTGCGATCGAGCGCAGCCTGCCGTGACGGCGAAATGCCCGGAGTTTTTGCGATGCGCGGCTGACCAATCGCGCCAACGCGCATCGAAGTGCATTGGACGGATATTGGACCGGGCGACGCAGCGAGGCATAAGCTGCAGGAGCCAGGCGAAATTTATTCTGACGGTACCCAGGGGGAACGATGGCGGACGTGGTGACGGTTGCGAACTTTACCGAGCCGATGGAGGCGGAAATGGCGAAACTGCGGCTGGAATCGGCGGGGATTCAGGTATTTCTGTCTGGAGAAAATGCGCGGATCATGGAGCCGGGGCTGGGGCCTCTGCAGCTGCAGGTGAGCGCCGACGACGAGGAAGACGCGCGGGCGATTCTGGCCGATCCCGGCGCTCCGCCCGACGTTCAAATGTCGTAGCACGATATATCGTGCTACGATGATGCCATGATGCAAGCCGGGAATCACGGAATCCATGCCATCGCCACCCACGGGGCACGCCATAACAGCGAACCAGCTCCGCTGACGCGCGCACAGATGCGCCGCCTGGCGGAGTTCCGGTTCCAACTAAGAAAATTCCTGCACTTCAGCAGCCTCGCGGCCGACGCCGCGGGCATACGCGCGCAGCAATACCAGTTGCTACAGTGCGTGTGGGGCATGCCGGAGGAGCTGGACCCGACCATTGCCAACGTGGCCGCGCGCATGCTGCTCAAGCACAACAGCGCGGTGGAACTGGTGGACCGGACGATCGAACAGGGACTGCTGCGGCGGTGCCCCGACCCGACCGACCATCGCCGAATCCTGCTGCGCATGACGCCCCTCGGCGAGAAGCTGTTGAGTTCGCTGGCGGCGTGGCACCTGCGCGAGTTGGAAGAAACCGGACCGGAGCTGATCCGCGCACTGCGCCGTGTGCTGCTGACGCCGGGCCAGAACGCCAATGCTGCGGAAACTGCGCAGAATGGGCGCAATCGGCCTGTGCCACAGCGCATCGCAGCCGGAGCGCGGTAAGTCCGCATTCAGATCGTCGAAAATCCTGGGACGCAAATCCCGGCCGCTAAAATTGCGCTCAGAACGTGTGACTTCCCTTCCCCGGACCGATATGGTCCGGGGATTCTTGTGTGAGCGCGACCTTTATCCGTTCGACCCCGATTCTTCGACCGTCTCCGGCAGCGGGGCCAGGATCCCGAGCTGCTCGTAAATGGGGCGGATGTCGCGGCGAATGGCCGGCAGCCGCGACCAGAACCACAATCCGCCCGCGATACAGCACGATCCCGTAAACATCACCGTGCGCGGCGCGCCGATCCAGGTGGCCAGCAGCCCGGCAAGCAGACTGCCGAAGGGCGCCATGCCCACGAAGGCCGCGGTGTAATAGCTCATCACGCGTCCCCGCTTGTCCTCCGGAACCAGCGTCTGGATGATGGTGTTGCTGGCGGTTAGTCCCTGCAGCATTCCGAATCCCGTAAAGAGCAGCAGGATGAGCGAGAGCCAGAGCCAGTGTGAGAGCCCGAACAGGACGAGGCTGACACCGAACATGCCCGCGGCGATGGGAATCATTTTCGTCAGACCGCGCACCGAGCGTCGCAGAACAAGGGTCAGCGCGGAGATGAGCGCGCCTGCGCCCGCTGCTCCCATCAGAAAGCCCAGCGTGTGCGGGCCCCCGTGAAGAATCTTGCCGGCGAAAACCGGCATCAGCACCGTGTAAGGCATCCCCATCAGGCTCACCAGCGCAAAGAGCGTGAGGATGCTGCGGATGGGCACGAAGGTCGAGACGTACGACCATCCCTCGCGCAGTTGCTCGAACATGGTGGTCGCGGCGCGTCGCACGGCGGCGACGTGGACGCGCATCATCACCAGGGAAATGATGACCGCGATATAGCTGAGGCCGTCGATGAGGAAGCAGTAGCCTTCGCTCGATGCGGCGATCACGAGCCCTGCAAGCGCCGGGCCGATGAGGCGCGCGACGTTCACCATCGAGGAGTTGATGGCGATGGCGTTGGAGAGATCGGCTCGATCCTCGACCATTTGAACCATAAAGGCCTGGCGGCCAGGCATGTCGAAGGCGTTGATCAGGCCCTGAAAGACGCTGAGCGCCAGAATTTCCGGAATCGTGATGATGCGGGCCAGCGTGAGCCACGCGAGCAGCAGCGACTGGATCATCGCCAGGTTCTGCGTCCATAGCAGGACCGTGCGCCGGTTGGCGCGGTCGACGAGAACGCCGGCAAAGGGCGCAAGCAGGAACGTGGGGATCTGCCCGGCGAAGCTGACCGTGCCCAGCAGGAAGGCGGAGTGACGCAGGCGATAGACCAGCCACGCCGTCGCGATGCGCGTCATCCACGTGCCAATGAGCGAGATGGTCTGCCCGCCGAAGAAGAGGCGGAAATTGCGATGCCGCAGCGCGCGCCACGCGTGCGAGAAGTCCGTGGGGCCGTTGCTGGGAGGTGGGTTCGCTGGGCGCGGCGTGGGTTCGGGCATGCTCTCGTGATCAGGATTGCAGAGAATCCGGTCCCTTGAGTGCGGCCTCGTCTGCGCGAGGCCTGCGCTCGGGATGACTACCAGAATCGGGTCAGGCGGCGATGTGCTTCTTCAGGAATTCGAGGGACCGTTCGCGGGCCAGCTTCGCGGCCTCGGCGTTATAGCTGGCACGGTCGCTGGTGTTAAAGCCGTGGCCTGCCTGATACCAGAAGATGGGCACCTCGGGATGGGCGGCGGCGACCTTCTCGTCGATGTCCTTCTTCGGGATGTGCTGATCTTCGAGGCCGAAATGGAGCATCACCGGGGCTTTGAGCTTTTCATCAGCGAATTTCGTGATGTACCCGCCGTAATAACCGACGGCCGCAGCGGGATCGAGGCGCGTGGCGGCCAGCCAGGCCATGGAGCCGCCGAGGCAGTAGCCGATCACGCCGGCCTTTTTGCCTGTTTCGCGGCGAGCATAGTCCAGCGCGGCGGCAACGTCCTTCACCCCGTCTTCCGGATTGATTTGGCGCGCGATGGCGAGGCCCTTCTGCATGTCTTCGCCGGCGTAGCCCAGTTCCACGCCGCGCTCGATGCGGTCGAAGAGCGCAGGGGCTACGGCAAGGAATCCGTCCTTCGCGTAGCCATCGGCGACGGAGCGGATGTGGCTGTTGACGCCGAAGGCTTCCTGCACGACGACGAGGCCGCCGATCGGAGCGCCGGCGGGACGCGCAACGTAAGCGTCGAGTTCATGACCATCGGAAGCGCGGAGTGTGACGTGGTCGCCCATAAAGAATCTTCTCCTCAGTTGAATTGCAGATGAGCCGTTGATTGGATGCGGAGCGCGCTGCCGTAGTTCCATCAGGGATTGGGCGGCGCCGCCGCGGGATCCTCTGCCGTGACGTCGCGCTGGATTGCCCAGTAGCTGTTCCGCGCAACCACGCGCGCGCCGTAATCCTGCGTGAGCCTGACGTCGATCCGGTGGAGGCCCGGAGTCAGATCGGTGGGGTGAAAGCTGATGATGTAGCGGTTACGGGCGTGGTCGGCCAGCTCGTCCACGCGCTGGTTGAACCCCTTCACGCGCGTGAAGGGCGCATATTCGCCGCCGCTCAGCGCGGCCAGCGTCCTGGGCGTGTTGCGGCGCATGGCGTTTATGGTCATCATCAGCGGCGCCAGGATGTTCAGCTCGGCGCCGCCGTCGGTGTTGCCGCGCGCCCAGTCGATGATCTCGGACTTTGACGGCGAGAAGACGAGGCTCAGCACCAGCGTGTTGCTGGTGCCGATGCGCTGCACCAGTTGCGGAATATTGAAGCGGTGGCTGCCGTGGTCGCGCGACTCGCTGACCAGCAGCAGGATGCGGCGGTGGTCTGGCGGCTGCATCTCCAGCAGGTTGACGGAGTAGCCTACGGCGTCGAGGATCGCGGCTCCGCCATCGCCCGGGGGAATCTCGCGCAGGTCGCGGGTGATCACGTCCGTGTTGGGCGTAAAGGGGTCGGCCCAGACGGGCTTCGAGTCGAAGACAACCAGTGCCGCTTCGCCGTGGCCGCCGCCGACGAAGAGATCCAGAAGTGGGCCAAGCTGGCGCAGCTTATCGAACTCGAGCGGAGCGTCGCGGCCGCGCTCCACGCAGACCACCAGCGAGACCGGCTGCATGTCGATGTCATCGTCCACGTGGATCTTCTGCTGCACGCCGTTGTCGTAGACGGCGAAGTCGCTGGGCCTGAGCCCGTAGAGAATACCGCCGCCCTTCTTCTCCACCAGCGTGGGGACGATGACGACGCTGGTGCTGACGCGGAAGGTGGGCGGATTCAGGTTGGGATCAGCGTCGAAGGGCTGCTGCGGCTGCGCGGGCTGGTTCTGGGGTTGAGTTTGGGTCTGGTGCTGCTGAGATTGCGCGGGCGCAGCAGGCTCGCCGGGGAAAGGTTCCTGGGCGTGGAGCGTCATGACCGCAGCGAACCCGACGATCAGCGCTGCGAGAACCGGAGCCTGAGGCCTCACCGGCCGGCGTTTCGGACCACAGGGATTTTGAGCCGCCACACTGATTGGAGACGTTTTGGGGCGCGCCAAGTTTCCTGCGGGTCTCAGAACCGGTCTCCGGATTCCTGCCCGCGTGCGGCCGCATGCCGGAGGGATTCCATCTTGCCGGTCCAGTGGAGGAAGCGCAGCAGGTTACCCTTCTCGCGCCAGACGAAGGCGAGCACGTCCCGCGCGCCCAGCTCCTCGGCTTTCAGTCCGGAGTAGGTCTCGATGCGCCACTTAACGTATTCACTGCGCCAGGGGCGCAGACGATGGCCGCTGGTGGCGTTCCAGATAAAACGCAGCGAGGCAAACATGGAAGGGGTCCTGTGCCGAGTATAGCGGGTGCCGGGTGCAATGATCAGCGATCAGAGATCAGAGGCCAGGGGCAACCCGCCGTCTCCGTGGAGTTGTCGTCATAGTTACGCAGCAGGGTCAGAGACCTGACCGGAAAAACTACTCTTTCTGAGGTTCATCCCCCCGGAGGTTGCTGATTCCACAGGATCGCGACCCTCGCATCCCCGTGTTGAGATAGCTAACAGCGATCAGTGATCAGAACTGAACCGGCACTTCCCCATCCGCTTAGAGCTGGGTTGAGAAGGAGCGATACGGTTCTCCCTGAGGAGAAAAGGAAAAGGGGTCGTCGGCAGACGATCCCTCTCCCTATTGAGAATGACAGGGCGGAAGAAATGGGGTCAAGGGAAATGCAAGGTTTGGGGGTTACCAAGGTCAGCATGCAGGGTGCAGCGTTCAGCTCTCAGGGTGCGGCGCTCAGGGTGCGGCGTTCAGGGTGCGGCGTTCAGCGTTCAGCGTGCAGCGTTCAGGGCCTCCGTCTGATCCCTCCTGCCAATTTTGCCTTCCTCATTCTCTTCCGTCGTGGCAAATTGTTGGGGGATGAAAGCACAGTCGGTTCTTGCGGTCTGGATCGGGTTAGCAGCGGGTGTGGGGTGCATCGCGCAAACCGCGCCCACGCAGCAGAGCGTTGAGGCGCGACTGAGGGGGCCGTTCCTGATGCTGCGAGGAATGTATGACGGGCGCACTCTTGAATTCGCCGCAGACGGCAAGCTGGAGGGAAAGGCTGGGCGGCTGCCGTTTGGGCTGAGCGCTCTGCGCGTGGACGGGATTCGCATGAAGGATTCCGAGGTAGAAATCGACGCAACGCGGGAGGGACTTGTCTTCCCCCCAAATGACAGTGGGGAGGTAGAGCGGGTCCGCGCCGAGCCGTGGGGATCCCAGAACACGGTGGCGATCAGCATCGCCCGCGATCCGCGGCATCCGGAGAAGCTGGATTCGGCGCTGACGAAGGTGTTCGCAGTCGGCCTCGAATCAGGTCTGGCCCGGCAAGCGCCGCAGTATTGGCGCATGTGGCTGAAGCATCAGCTCGATCCCTCCTTCTTTGCGATGATGCCCAGGCCCGCAGTGCCTCTGGGCAACGCTGGAAACCCACCCACGGCGCAGGGACAAGTCAAGCCTCAGCAGATTGTGCACGCCCCGCCCGCCGATCTCCCGGCTGCCGCCAGGGAGGCAAAATACGTGCGCACGTCAGTGCTCGGGGTCATGATCAACGCCAATGGCGTGGTCCAGGAGATCTATATCCTGAGACCGGCAGGAATGGGCCTCGACGAAGTGGCGGTGGAGACTGTGAGACACCACCAGTTCCAGCCGGCTATGGTCAACGGGGCGAGCGTTGCGATCATCACTTCGATTCAGGTTGAGTTCCGCCTCCAATAGAGCACGGCGGCCCGCGCCCCCTACACATCCATCACAGCATCTTCGATCGCGCGCCGCACGTTGCCCTGGGCGCGGGCCAGGCGGCGCACAGCCTCGGGCTTGTCCACGTTGGCCTTGAGCATCACCAGGGCCACCGGGACGCTGCGGCCGGCGGACTTGATCACTTCGACCGCCTGATCGCGGCCCACTTCGCAGGCGCGCATCAGGATGCCGATGCCCCGCTCGATCAGCTTGGAGTTGTGCATGTGCACGTTGACCATCAGGTTCTCGTACACATAGCCCAGCCGCGTCATGGCGCCGGTGGTGATCATGTTGGTGATCATCTTCTGGGCGGTTGCGGCCTTCAGGCGCGTGGAGCCGGAGATGACTTCGGGGCCGACCTCGGCAACCACGGCGATATCCGCGGCGCCGGCCAGCGGCGTGTTGGGATTGCAGGTGATGCAGGCCGTCTTTGCGCCCAGCGTGCGCGCGTAGGCCACGGCGGAGACGACGTAGGGCGTGCGTCCGCTGGCCGAGAGGCCGATCACGACATCCTTGCGGCTGGGGCGGCGGCGGGCGATGTCGCGCTTGCCCAGCTCTTCCGAATCCTCATTCACTTCCACGGGCGAGGCCAGCGCTTTGGGTCCGCCGGCCATGATGTACTGCACCGTCTGCGGGCTGGTGGAGAAGTAGGCCGGGATTTCGCAGGCATCGAGCGCGGCGAGCCGTCCGCTGGAGCCGGCGCCAACATAAATCAGGCGTCCGCCCTCGCGCAGCGCATGAGCCACCATGTCGATGACCTGCGCGATCTCCGGGATCGCCTTCTTCACCGAGGCGGCGACTTTCTGATCTTCCTGATTGATGATGCGGGCGATTTCGACGGCGGACCTTGTGTCCAGGCCGCGGGTGGCCTCGTTCAGCTTCTCCGTCAGCAAATCGTGAATGTCGGAGGCCGATCCGTTCGATCCGTTCGTCGGGCCGTGGGAAACTTCAGCGTGCGTCGGTAACGTTGTGGCCATGCTGGTCGCAGTTTGAGCCTGGGAGCCCTGCTTAAGTCTACCGCGTAATGGCACGCATCGGCCAGGTTTCTTATGCGGCAGAAACTTGCTATGACATGGAAATGGGGCGCATACAAATGGTCCCGGAGCTACCAGGCATCGTGCGCAATCGACCCCTTACCGGCCTCGATGCCGCGAATCTGGCCATCGCGCATGTGAATGATGCGGTCGGCGATGGCAGCGGCCTCCGGGTTGTGCGTAATCATGAGCACGGTCTGCCTGAATTCACGATTGGAGCGGCGCAGCATCTCCAGCACGGCGTCGGAATTCTCGGTGTCCAGATTGCCGGTGGGCTCATCGGCAAGGACGATGGCCGGCTGCGTGATCAGCGCGCGGGCAATGGCCACGCGCTGCTGCTCGCCACCGGAAAGCTCCGAGGGACGATGGTCGAGGCGACCGGCGATGGAAAGCAACTGGGTCAGGCGCGCAAAGAACTCCTCGTCCATGGGCTTGCCGGTGCCGGCAATCTCCCAGGCGATTTCGATGTTGGAGCGCGCGGTGAGAGTGGGCAGCAAGTTGAACTTCTGAAAGATGAATCCGATGCGCGCGCGGCGCATGCGGGTGCGCTCGCCGTCGCTCAGGTTAGAGAAGTCCACGCCGCCGATGAAGACGCGGCCGGAGGTGGCGCGGGTGAGGCCGCCGAGCAGGTAAAAGAGCGTCGATTTGCCGCTGCCGGAGGGTCCGACGATGGAGACAAACTCGCCGGGATCGACGGAAAAGGTGGCGTCGCGCAGAGCAGGAACTTCCAGCTGGCCCGAGCGGTACGTCTTGCCGAGGTGCTCGGCGCGAATCATCGGTTCCACTCAGAGATTGTAAATGGGGTGAGGCAGGGATCAGGGATTGGGGGTGAGGAATCAGGTGTGGGAGCGCGATGCGCGCTCCCTCTTCGGATGGAACCAGCAACGGCTGCAGGTCAGGACGCGACCGGATGCGCCGCGGCTTCGAATGCGCCTGCGTCGGGAGTCGCGAACACGGGACGCACCACCTTGCGCGGCCCGCGCTTGCGGGCAATCATCACGCGGATGCGCTCCAGCATCTCGACCGGCGTCGATGCGCCCTTGGGCAGGAACGCATCCGCGCGGTTGGCCCGCTCGAAGGCCTTGATGCTGCCGCTGATCAGGATGGTGGGCACTTCCGGCGCGATCTCCTTCATGCGCCGGACCATCTCATTGCCGTCCATCTGCGGCATCACCACATCGCCGAGGACGAGATCGATGCCGCCCTGGCGGAAGCGCTCCAGCGCCTCTTCGCCGGAGTGGACCGCGATCACGCGATAGCCGCGGGTTTCGAGGAGGAACTTGCGAACAGCGAGGGCCTGTTCATTGTCATCGACGCACAGGATGGTCTTCTTCGGTCTCATCTCTCTCCAGGAAGGCGCCGCGCACGGCGAAGAACGGCTGTGGCCCACGCGAGGCGTGAACCGGCAGCGGGTTCGGGTGGCCCGCATCCCGGCGCCGGAACGTGACGGGCCGGCTGCGGCACGATGGCGCACAGGGCCGTGTCTCCGCCGGCGGGCGGGATGCGGGGGAGTGGAATGGCAGTCGCACGGCGCAGGAACTCCCGGCCCGCGCGCATTCCGGCAGAAAATCCGGAACAATAGCGGGCGTCGCGGCTCCGTCAGTACCCTGAAGGAATACCCCGTTTCAGCTCCGGCCTGGCCGTCGCAATCCTTGCGCGGCGACACGGTTTCCGGGCTTCGGGACTTCATCCTCTGCGGTGCTGAACCAGCGCCGTTGCGGCTGCCTTCCCTTCCAAATTCAGTTGTCAGCAAAAGGCGAAAAGCAAGTTTCCATTCGGAAACGCCAAGTCAGAGTAGAAAGGCCGGTGCGGCGTGTAAATAGGGAATCAAAAGCGAACCTGCGCGGTGACTTTGGACTCCCTATGCACCGACTTTTGTTGTCGCGCGATGAATACTGCGCATCAGGCTCATCGGGCATGTTGAAAGCATGTGGATCGCGCAGGGAAAAGCTGGGGAAATGCAGCGAAACCGGTGCGCCCCCGAGGGGCTGTTTCGAGCAAAACCAGGAAACCGCATCCCTTGCCAGTTTCATCCGGGGTCTCCGCTGCTCGCAATCGCGCCGACTCAGGCGCCGCGACGCCCGCGCGCATCCCCCCTGCTTTTGCTTTGACCCGGATCGGAACGCACCGTCTGCGCCGAGGGTTATTGCTGGAAGACCTGCATCATCATCTCGGTCTGCACCTGGTTGAGCTGCTGGATGGTCGATTCCAGCATCGCGCGGTCGCTGGGCGGCGCTCCGGTGAGCAGCTCGCGCAGCCGGAATGCTGTGTGTCGGACCAGGATCTCGGCGCTCTTCAGCTTCCTGGCATCGCGCAGCAGGCTGGCGTGGATCTTCGAAGCGTATCCCTGGGC
>JASIAO010000043.1 GCA_030041955.1 Acidobacteriaceae bacterium
GCATTGCTTGCGCTCTTCCGTTCCACTGCAGCCTGGGGAGTCGGTTCCGTGCTCCCCTTCGTACCTCAGGGGCAAAAGCCCCTTCACTTTCCTCGACTTTTCGGCACGGCTAATGCCGTGCCCTGATACAGAACCTTTGTTTCCCCATTCAAGCCACAACCGGGCTTGAATGGGCCACCCGACCTCAGCAGCATGGCGGGCGAAGCCCGCGTCCGCCTGGACGGCCAGTCCTCACCAGATTTCGCAGAGGACTTCGCCGCCCACACCTTCCCTCCGCGCCTGGCGGCCGGTCATGACGCCGCGCGGCGTGGTGAGGATGCTGATGCCGAGGCCGCCCTGGACGCGGCGAATCTCATCGCGGCCGACGTAAACGCGGCAGCCGGGACGCGAGACTCGCTCGAGATCCCGAATGGCAGCCTCGTTGTTGGCGCCGTACTTGAGGTAGACGCGCAGCACGGCGCGGCCGTTCTCTTCGGTCGTCTTGAAGTTGGAGATGTAGCCCTCTTCCTTAAGAATGCGGGCGATCTCTGCTTTCAGTTTCGAGGCCGGAACATCCAGCTTCTGATGACGCGCGCGGATGGCGTTGCGAATGCGCGTCAGAAAATCCGCTACCGGATCGGTCAAACTCATCGTTTCTCCTTCATCCCCCGTTCGCTCCGGTCCTCAGGAGAACCAGCGGGAATGTCTTGTCGCCTTCGGGCTTTCGCCCTCAGCCGAATCTGTTTTCGCGCCCGAAGGGCGCCGTTCGCCGTGCGCGCAGCACCCTCACCAGGAGGACTTGGTTACGCCCGGAATTTCGCCCTTCAGCGCCAGCGAGCGGAAGCAGAGCCGGCAGACGCCGAACTTGCGCAGGAACGCGCGCGGCCGGCCGCACAGCTTGCAGCGGTTATGCTGGCGGCTCTTGAACTTCGGCTTGCGTGCGTCTTTTACCCGTTTTGCAGTGGTTGCCATAAAGTCTCTCTGATCCTCTCGCTTACGCCGTCTGACGGAAGGGCATGCCGAACTGTTTGAGCAGCGCGCGCGCCGAGTTATCGTCCTTCGCGGACGTGACAATGGTGATGTTCATGCCCTTCAGCTTTTCCACCTTCGCGTAGTCGATCTCCGGAAAGATGAGCTGGTCGCGAATGCCGAGGGTGTAGTTGCCGCGGCCGTCGAAGCTCTTGGTGGAGACGCCCCGGAAATCGCGGACGCGGGGCAGAGCCACCGAAATGAGGCGATCGAGAAACTCGTACATGGTGTCGCCGCGCAGGGTGACCATGGCGCCGATGGGCATGTTCTCGCGAACCTTGAAGGCCGCGATGGACTTCTTGGCGCGCGTGGTGACCGGCTTCTGACCGGCGATGGCGGCCAGATCCGCAGCCAGCGGATCGAGCAGCTTGGAGTTCTGCGTGGCCTCGCCGAGACCCATGTTCAACACGATCTTCTCGAGCCGCGGCACAGCCATGGGGTTCTCGAGGCCCAGCTCCTTCTGGAGCGCGCCTTTGATTTCCTTGTGGTACTTCTCTTTCAGTCTCGCTGCCATTTTCCTGTTCCCTTTCTCCGGTCCCGGAGTGGCGATCAGCCGTATACCGTTGCGGAGGACTGGCCGCAAGGGCAATCGCGCCTTCGGCGCAAAGCCCGCCGCCTGGTTATTTCTTCTTCTTCGCCTCGATGGTGCCGCCGCATTTGCGGCAGACGCGAACCTTCACATCGCCTTCAAACTTATGCGCCACGCGGGTGGGCTGATTGCAACTGGTGCAGACCAGCATTACGTTGGAGACGTGAACCGGCGCTTCCTGCTCGGCAATGCCGCCCTGGATCCGGCGCTGCGGATTCTCGCGGAGGTGCTTCTTGACCACGCGCACGTGCTCGACGAGGATCCGGCTCTCGTCCGGAAAGACGCGCAGCACGCGGCCCTTTTTGCCGCGGTCGCTGCCGGAGATAACCTGCACCGTATCGTTGCGCTGAATATTCAGACTCATAACCTGTCCTCTGTTCCCTCCTCCCTACAGAACTTCCGGAGCGAGGGAGACGATCTTGAGAAACTTCTTTTCGCGCAACTCGCGGGCCACAGGACCGAAGACGCGCGTTCCAACCGGCTCGCCGGCCTCGTTGATGAGCACGGCGGCGTTGGAGTCGAAGCGGATGTAAGTTCCGTCGCGGCGGCGCGTTTCCTTGCGGGTGCGCACAACCACAGCCTTCACCACTTTGCCCTTTTTCACCTGTCCGTCCGGCGAAGCTTCCTTCACCGCCGCGGTGATCACGTCGCCGAGGCCGGCCTTCAGACCGCTGGCGCCGCCCAGAGGCAGAATCATCTGGAGCCGACGCGCGCCGGAGTTATCGGCGACTTCGAGCATGGTTCTCATCTGCACTGCCATGGCACTCTCTCCTTAATACCGTCTAACCGGCCAGTTACTCCGCGGCCGCAGCCGTCTCTTCCACCTGCGCCAGCGCGGAGCGGCGCACAATCTCTTCGAGGTTCCAGCGCTTCAACTTGCTGAGCGGGCGGGTCTCGCGGATCCGCACCATATCGCCCACGCGCGCGGTGTTCTGCTCGTCGTGCGCGTAGAACTTGCGGCTGGAGCGCACGATGCGCTTGTACTTAGTGTGCGCCTTGCGCATCTCGACTTCGACCACGATGGTCTTCTGCATCTTCGTCGAGACCACCTGCCCGACCTTCTCATTGCGGCGTGATTCGCGCGCTGCATTATTCGCCGTTTCGCTCATAACTTAACCCTTCTTCACGCTCGTGGACCGAGCTGCCTTTTTCTTGTTGGCCGACGGCTTCGCCGCACGCCTAGTTGCGGACCGGCCACCGGATTTCCGGCTGGATGCAGACTTCTTCGCAGCCTTCCTGCGGGCCGGCTTCGCAGTCTTCTTCCGCGCAGTCTTCGCGCTTGCTGCATGCTTACGCGGCGCGCCTTCTTCGGAGGCGGGAGCAGCCTTGCTGACCGGTGTCAGATGCAGCCCCAGCTCGCGCTCCCGCTCGATGGTCCTGATCCGCGCAATATCCCTGCGCAGCTCGCGGAGCTTCTTCACACCCTCGGTTTGTCCGAGCTTCATCTGGAAGCGCAGACGGAAGAGTGCCTCGGAGGTCTTACGCGCCTCCAACTGCAGCTCGTCGTCGCCCAGATTGCGGAACTTCTCAGCTTCCATTGCTTCTCTTCTCTCTCCGGCCACCCGGCCATCTCAAACGAATTACTTTGCGGCCGCGGTGACCCGAACATCGTGGCGCTGCACGAACTTGGTCCTGAGCGGCAGCTTGTGCGCAGCCAGACGCATCGCTTCCTGCGCCATCTCCGGCGTGACGCCTTCCATCTCGAACAGAATGCGGCCGGGACGGACAACGGCGACCCAGTGATCCGGCGCGCCCTTGCCTTTACCCATACGGGTTTCGGCGGGCTTTTTGGTCACCGGCTTATCGGGAAACAGCCGCAGCCAGATTTTGCCGCCGCGCTTGATGAAGCGGGTCATGGCCACGCGGCTGGCTTCGATCTGGCGGTCGGTGATACAGCCGCACTCCATGACCTTGAGGCCGAAATCGCCGAACGACAGCTCGCTGCCGCGCCACGCCTTCCCGCACATGCGTCCGCGCTGCTGCTTGCGATACTTCACTTTCTTTGGCATCAACATGATGAAACCCTCAAGAACAGTTCCTGGTGATTAGTTCTTAGTTCTTAGTGCTTCGTTCGCATGGCCGAGGGCTACTCAGTCCAAAGTAACTAACAACCAGCAACTAATAACTGACAACTGCCTTTAGAACACCGACGTGCCCACCGCGGTCTGCGGCTCGCGCCGCTTCTGCTGGTAAATATCCCCGCGATAGATCCACGTCTTCACGCCGATGACGCCGTAGGTCGTGCGCGCTTCGGCAAAACCATAGTCGATGTCGGCGCGCAGCGTGTGCAGCGGCAGACGTCCCTGCAGATACCATTCGGAGCGCGCGATCTCGTTGCCGTTCAGGCGGCCCGAGACGCGGACCTTGATGCCCTTGCAGCCGAAGCGCAGCGCGGAGTCGACGGCCTTGCGCATAGCGCGGCGGAAGCCGACGCGCTTTTCCAGCTGCAGCGCGATGTTTTCGGCGACCAGCTGCGCGTCCAGCTCGGGCTTGTTGACCTCCAGGATGTCGATGAAGACATCGCGGTTGGTACGCTTCTGCAGCTCGCCTTTGAGCTTCTCGATCTCGGCGCCCTTGCGGCCGATGACAATACCGGGACGGGCGGTGCGGATCATGAGACGCAGCTTGTTGCCCGGCCGCTCCACTTCGACGGAGCTGACGCCGGCGGCCTTCAGCTTCTCCTTGAGTTCGCGCTTCAGGTGCACGTCCTCAACGAGGAGCTTGTCGTAGTCGCGGCTCACGAACCAGCGTGAGCGCCACGGCTTGTTGACCCCGATCCGGAATCCGTAAGGATGGACTTTCTGTCCCATATCGTTACAATCCTCTCGCTACTTCTTCTTCGCGGACTTTTTCGCCGCGGCCTTCTTAGCCGGTTTCTTCGCAGCCGCCTTTTTCGGAGCTGCCTTCTTTGCCGCGTGCTTCTTTGCCGGAGCTTTCTTCGCAGCGTGTTTCACGGGCTGCCCTTCCGCCGCCGGCTCTTCTTCGACGCGATGCACCAGGCCGTCGGCTTGTGCGCGCTCCGCCACCGAGATGGCGATGTGCGAGAGGCGCCGCTGATAGCGGTAGGCGCGGCCCATGGGAGCCGGCCGGATGCGCTTCATGCGCGGACCTTCGTTGGCGATCGCCGACTTGACGTAGAGGTTGTCGAGGTCGACGTCGAGGCCCTGCTCCTGGCTGAGGTGGTTGGCATTCTGCAATGCGGAACGCAGCACCTTTTCGACCAGCGGAGCGACCGCCTTCTTCGTGTACGCGACCGTGTTCAGCGCCTCTTCCACGCCGCGGCCCTTGATCAGATCGAGCACCAGGCGCGCCTTCTGCGGGGACACCCGCTGAAATCGCGCTTCGGCCCGGAACTCTCGTGTCTCTGTCTGCATGCCCTTACTCCGACCCTTCTACTTCGGCTTCGCCGTAGTCTCGGCAGCTTTCACCGAGTGGCCCTTGAAGACGCGCGTCGCCGCAAATTCGCCCAGCTTGTGGCCGACCATGTTTTCTGTAACATACACGGGCACAAATTTCTTGCCGTTGTGCACCGCGATCGTATGACCCACCATTTCGGGATGGATGGTGGAGCGGCGGGACCACGTGCGCACGACCTTTTTGTCGTTGGCGCGGTTCATGGTCTCGATTTTCACCATCAGGTGCCCATCCACGAAGGCGCCCTTTTTTGTCGAACGTGCCATCTCTGCCCTCTACTTCGCTCTGCGGGACACGATGAATGCGTCGGTCCGCTTGTTATTCCTGGTCTTGTAGCCGCGTGTTGGCTGTCCCCAGGGCGTTACCGGATGACGTCCGCCGGAAGTTTTGCCTTCGCCGCCGCCATGCGGGTGATCCACCGGGTTCATGGTGACGCCGCGGTTGGTGGGACGAATGCCCTTCCAGCGATTGCGTCCGGCCTTGCCAATGGAGACGTTCTCGTGATCGGTGTTGCCCACCTGGCCGATGGTGGCCATGCAGTCGATGAGCACGCGGCGCGTTTCGCCGGAAGGCAGCTTGAGCAGTGCGTAATCGCCTTCCTTGGCGACCAGCTGCGCGGAAGCGCCCGCCGAGCGAACCATCTGCGCGCCCTTGCCGGGCCGCAGCTCGACGTTGTGCACAGTGGTGCCGGCGGGTATGCTGCGCAGCGGCAGCGCGTTGCCGACGAGGATGTCGGCCTCCGGGCCGCTCATGATCGTCTGGCCAACTTTGAGGCCGACCGGCTGCAGGATGTAACGCTTCTCGCCATCGGCATAGCTGATGAGGGCGATGCGCGAGGAGCGGTTGGGATCGTACTCGATGGTGGCGACTTTGCCGGGCACGCCGTACTTCTCGCGCTTGAAATCGATCAGGCGCAGCTTCTGCTTGTGACCGCCGCCGTGATGGCGGATGGTGATGTCGCCCGCGTTGCGGCGTCCGCCGGTCCGCAGCTTGTTCTGGAGCAGCGGTTTGTACGGCTTGTCCGTCGTGATCTCGTCCCGCACCAGCGTGGTTTGAAACCGCAGCGACGGTGTGATCGGTCTGTATGTCTTGATCGGCATCTTGTTTTCTCTCTGCCTCGCGCTCGGCTCCGGCCTCGCGCCTTCTGATCCCTAATCCCTGATCCCTTGCTTTACAGGTTGTTGACGTAATCCGGCATCTTCTCGCCGGCTTTGAGGCGGACGTACGCCTTTTTCCAGTCGGCACGATAGCCGGCAAACTTGCCGCGGCGGCGTTCCTTGCCCGCCATGTTGACGGTGCGCACCGCATGCACCTTTACCTTGAAGAGCGTCTCGACCGCCTGCTTGACTTCGGTCTTGGTCGCCTTCGCATTAACCTCGAAGACCAGCGTGCCTTCGGCTTCCTTGGCCCGCAACGCCTTCTCGGTGATCATGGCGCGGCGAATTACGCTATAGGTCGTCGGCATCAGGCCACCTCCGCTTTTCTACCCCGGGGAACCGACTTCTTCAGCGATTCCTGGAGCTTTTCAATGGCCGGCCGCGAGAAGATCACGCGCTCCGAGCGCAGCAGGTCGTAGGGGTGGACTTCGTTATTGAGCATCAGCTCCACGCCCGGGAGATTACGCGCGCCAAGCAGCAGGTTGCGGCCGAGGCTCTGGCCGTTTTCGACCAGAAGCGCGGTCTTCTTCGCTTCCAGCTTGTCGAGCGCGGCGCGATAGAGCTTCGATTTCGGCTCCTGCGCGTCGAGCGACTCGACCACCGTGAGCTTGCCGTCCGCCAGCTTGACCGCGAGCGCCGAGCGCAGCGCGCCCAGCAGCTTCTTGCGCGGGAAGGCGTACTCATAGGAGCGGGGCTGCGGCCCGTGCACCGTGCCGCCATGCCGCCACAACGGAGAGCGCACCGATCCGACACGCGCGCGGCCCGTGCCCTTCTGCTTCCACAGCTTCTTGCCCGACCCGGCGACCAGTTTGCGGTTCTTCGTGGCATGAGTGCCCTGGCGCGTCGCGGCGCGGTAATGCTTCACCGCTTCCCACAGCAGCGCCTCGTTCACCTGCCCGAAGACCTCGTCGGCCAGCTCGAGCGAGCCAACCTTCTGTCCTCCGAGATCCACTACGTCAATGTTTGCCATCGTCTTAACTCTTTCAGCTATTAGCCGTCAGCCTCTAGCTCTTA
>JASIAO010000377.1 GCA_030041955.1 Acidobacteriaceae bacterium
CGCGCGTCTCGACGCCCTCCAGCTCTCGCCATCCCGCGTCCCCGCCGCCCCGCCCTCGCGCAAACCCGCTCGTCCTCGCGCGCCGCGTGCGCGCAAAGTTGCGCCTCCTCCGGAATCCGCCGGAGAGGCAGGGCCGCCCAGGGAAACGCCCGCACCTTCATCGTCGACGGCTGAGCCGCAACCGCGTTCTGCATCCGCCGCGGCGATCGCTCCGGCGATTCCCTCGCGGCCCGAGGTTTCTCAACCCGTCGAATCCGCGCCCTCTCCCGACGCTCCTGCAACCTCCACCGGGGCCGACTCTACGCTGCGCGTCGAAGTCGAGCTCCTCAATCGCATGATGAACCTGGTCGGCGAGCTTGTTCTTACCCGCAACCAGATCCTGCAGGCCACCAGCGCCGATGCGCAATTTGCCCCGCTCGGCCGCCGTCTCGATATGGTCACCGCCGACCTGCGCGAAGCCGTCATGCGCGCCCGCATGCAGCCCGTCAGCCACGTCTTCTCCCGTTTTCCGCGCCTCGTTCGCGATCTTGCCCGCGCGCTCGGCAAGTATGTCCGCCTCGAGCTCGAAGGTCAGGAGACGGAGCTGGACAAGAGCCTCCTCGAGGCCATCCGCGACCCGCTCACCCACGCCATCCGCAACGCCATCGATCACGGCATCGAGTTGCCCGCCGCGCGCGCAGCCGCAGGCAAACCCGCCGAGGGAGTGGTCCGCCTGCGCGCTTCCCATGAGGGCAGCCATGTCATCGTGGAAATCGAAGATGACGGCGCGGGCATGAACGTTTCACGAATCCGCGAAAAGGCCGTCGAGCGCCATCTCGTCCCTTCCGCGCGCGCCGACGAGATGACGGAGCGCGAAATCCTCCAGCTTATCTTCCTCCCCGGATTCTCCACCGCGGCCACCGTCACCAGCATCTCCGGCCGCGGCGTCGGCATGGACGTGGTGCGCACCAACGTCGAAAAAATCGGAGGCAAAGTCGAAATCGACAGCCGCCCAGGCGCAGGCACTACGCTGCGCCTGCGCATCCCGCTCACCCTGGCCATCATTCCCGCCCTCATCGTCCGCAGTTGCGGCCAGAATTTCGCCCTCCCCCAAAGTCCTTTAGTCGAACTCATCCATCTCAACGCCGCCGAAGTCCCCAACGGCATCGAGTGGCTGGGCAACGCCCCGCTCTATCGTCTGCGCGGACGCCTGCTGCCCCTCGTCTTCCTCGATCGCCTGCTCCAGCAGCCCCGGCGCGCCGCCGCTGCCTGCGACATCGCCGTGCTCAACGCCGACGGCCGCCGCTTCGGCCTCGTCGTCCATGGCCTCGCCGATCCCGAAGAGATCGTCGTCAAGCCTATCGCCGCGGTTCTGCGCTCCATCGGCTACTATGCCGGCGCCACCATTCTCGGCAACGGCGAGATGGCGCTCATCCTTCATCCCGGCGCCATCGCCCAGAGCCTCGGCGTCGGCCTCACCGCCGAAAGCGACGACGCTCAGGAGCACGACTCCCAACCCGGTCTCGAAGAGTTCCTCCTTGTCGAAGCGGGAGGGCGCCGCGCCGCGTTGCCTCTTGAAACGGTGGTGCGCATCGAGCGCATTCCCCGCTCCGCCGTCGAATATCTCGACTCGCGTCCCGTCCTGCGCTTCGAAAATTCCCTGCTCCCGCTCGACGACGCCGCGCAGAGTCTCGCGTCCGCCGCCGATCCCGACGCTCAGACCACCGTCGTCGTCTGCCGCGACGGCGCCCGCCACGTCGGCATAACCGTCTCTCAGGTGCTTGACGTCTCCGGCGGCCATGCGTTCGAAGAAGCAGGCACCGGCGCCGTCTTTCCCGACGTCGCGCTCCTCAAGGATCGTGTCACCGGCGTGATCCGCCTCGCCTGCATGCCCCCGCTCAACGACGAAAAATTCGCTGAGGAATCGCTGCTCGCCGGGGTGCAGCCATGAATGCTCCCGGCCCCGTCGATGAGGTCTGCTCGGTCCGTGTCGACACCACGCTTTTTGGCGTCCCCATTGCGCACGTTCTCGAAATCCTCGGCAAACCCGCTCTCCAGCCCGTCCCGCTCGCCCCATTCTTCATCGGCGGCCTCGTTCACTATCGTGGCGAAGTCCTCGCCGCCGTCTCCCTCCGCTGCCTGCTCGGTCTCGATCCCGCACTGAAGCCGGAGGACGTCCTCGTCTTCGAATCGCCCGATGGCCCCTTTGGCCTGCTTGTCGACTCCGTCGGCGAAGTCCTTCGTGTTTCCGCCGCCGATCACGAGCCCAACCCTTCAACCCTCGACAACCGCCGCCAGTCTCTCTTTGTCGGCGCGTGGAAACTCAAAGATCAGCTGCTCGTCACCCTCGATCCCGACCGCCTCGATCCCATGCGTCTCCTCCAGTCGCTGCCCTCCTGAGGGAATGAGGGCGCTATGTGTCGTTCTTTCCCCCCGCCCCTCACGCACCGGCGCCGCTCGCGGAAATTGTCCAGACCGGCCACAGAGCATTTTCGCTTCACATCTCGCCATCGGAAGTCCATGCAGAGCGGCTTTTTCTTAAGGAAAAATCCGCTCCACTGCGTGCCTTCTGTAAAGGGCGGAATCGAAAATGCTCCCACGGAGCCCTCCACATGACTCCGGAAACCCTCCATCCACCCCCCATTCGCGTGCTCGTTGTCGACGACTCCGCCGTGATGCGCAGCCTCCTTCGCATGGTCCTCGATCCGCATCCGCAAATCGAAGTCGCCGCCGTCGCCGCCGATGGCGCGGAAGCCCTCGCCGTCTTCGACAGTCTCCATCCCGACCTCGTCCTGCTCGACGTCGAGATGCCCGGCATGAACGGGCTCGATGCGCTCTCCGCTATCCGCCTGCGCGATGCCCGAGTGCCCGTCATCATGTGCAGCAATCTCACCGGGCGCGGCGCTCGTGTCACCCTCGACGCGCTCAGCCGCGGCGCAACCGACTACGTCACCAAGCCCGCGGGGCAAAGCGGCATCCGCAACGGGATGGACACCCTCACCCGCGAGCTGATCCCGAAGATCCTCGCCCACTTCCCTTCCGAACCTGCCGCGACGCCCTCGCAACTACCCCTTTGTTCCGTCTCCCCGGCTCCCGGTGCTCCGCGTGTCATCGTGCTCGGCGTCTCCACCGGCGGCCCGGCGGCGCTGGAAGCTCTCCTCCCCAAATTTCCCGCATCGTTTCCGCTGCCCATCCTCATCGTGCAGCACATGCCGCGCCTCTTTACCGGCCTGCTCGCCGAGCGGCTCGACGCCATCTCCGCGCTCCACGTTCGCGAAGCTCTCCCCGGGGCTCGCCCTCAACCGGGCGTCGTAGAACTCGCCCGCGGCGACTGGCACCTCGAGCTCGCTCGCGACTTCCGCCTGCGCCTGAACCAGAGCGAGCCGGAAAATTTCTGCCGCCCCTCGGTCGACGTGCTCTTCCGCTCCGCCGCGCGAACCTGCTCCGGCCGCGTCCTCGGCGTCATCCTCACCGGCATGGGCTCCGACGGCCTCGCCGGATGCCGCGCCATCCGCGCCGCCGGAGGCATAGTCTTCGCGCAGGACAGTCCTACCAGCGTCATCTGGGGTATGCCCGGAGCCGTCGTCTCTGCCGGCCTGGCCAACAAAGTTCTCCCCCTCGACGCCATTCCCGCCGAGATCCTCCGCTGCGTCGCTTCGCACCCGCCCCGCCCCGAGGCTGTCCCCGTATGAGGCTTTCCCCTGCCGACATCGACTACCTGCGCGCCATTGTCGAGCGTCATTCCGGCAACAAGATCGATCCCTCACGCGATTACCTCTTCGAGTCCCGGCTCCAGCGCGTGCTCCGCGCCCGCGATTTCTCCACCTTCCCCGATCTGCTCGCCGCCCTGCGCTCCGGCCACAGCCCCTCGCTGCCCCAGGCCGTCGCCCAGGCCATGCTCGTCAACGAAACCAGCTTCTTTCGCGAATCCCCCGCCTTCGATCTCCTCCGCACTGATCTCATCCCCGGCCTCATCGCCGCCCGGCGCTCCACCCGCCGCCTGCGCCTGTGGTCCGCCGCCTGCTCCAGCGGCCAGGAAGTCTGGTCGCTGGCCATGCTGCTGCGCGAAGAGTTCCCCCAACTCGGCCCCTGGACCATCGACATCCTCGGCACCGACCTTTCCAGCGAGATGATCGAGCGCGCCTCCGCCGCCCGCTACAGCGATTCCGAAGTCGCCCGCGGACTTCCCCTCCTCTTGCTCCATCGCTACTTCCTGCGCCACGGCGAGGAGTGGGAACTCTCCCCCGAAATCCGTCGCCTCTGCCGCTTCAGGCGGCGCAATCTCTGCGACGTCCCGGTCTGGCCGGAGACTTTCGACCTCATCCTCCTGCGCAACGTCCTGCTCTACTTCCCCCAGGAAACCCGCCGCCGCATTCTCCTCACCATGCATCGCTCGCTCGCCCCCGACGGCGCGCTGCTCCTCGGCCTCAGCGAGAATCCCAACGTGGACTCCCACTGGCAAACCGTGCTCACGCCCAAAGCCGTCTGGTACCGTCCTCTGCCCACCCGCTAAGAATCAAAAGAGCGGAGTGACGCCGGCCAGCGGTATTGTGCCAGGGCAGGCTCCGCCCAGGCGATATCCTCACATCCAGGCATGACCCCGAAGCGGCAACCCGGCGAGCCCGACCCCCTCGCCCTCTTTCATCCCGTCACCCGCGACTGGTTTCGCTCCGCCCTCGGCGAGCCTACCCTCGCGCAGCGGCTCGGCTGGCCGCCCATCGCCCGCCGCGAAAGCACGCTGCTCCTCGCGCCCACCGGCACCGGCAAAACGCTCGCCGCCTTCCTCTCCTGCCTCGATCGCCTCATGCTGCACGACCCCGCACCCCCGGAGCCAGCCACCCGCGTCCTCTACATCAGCCCCCTCAAAGCCCTCGCCGTCGACGTCGAGCGCAACCTCCGCGTCCCCCTCGCCGGCATCGCCGATCTCGCCCGCCGCCGCGGCCTTTCCTTCCGCACTCCCGAAATCGCCATCCGCACCGGCGACACCCCGCAGTCCGAGCGTGCACGCTTCCGCCGCCATCCCTCCGACATCCTCATCACCACCCCCGAATCGCTCTACC
>JASIAO010000378.1 GCA_030041955.1 Acidobacteriaceae bacterium
GGCGCGAGCACCGGAATGATTTCCAGACCGTCGCCGTGGGTCAGTTCGCGCGGTGAACCGCCATCCGCGGCAACCTGCCAAAGATGCCGGCGGTCGATGTCGTCCTGATTGGACGAGTAGACCAGCGTGCGGCGATCCTTGCTGAACGTAACGTAATCCACTTCGAAATCCCCAGGCGTCAGCTCCGTGGCGGTGCCCCCACTGGTTGAGACGGAATACAGATGCAGCCAGCCCGTGCCCTCCCAGGGAAAAACAATGTGATCGCCGGCAGTCCAGTACAACTGCTGGTCCGATTCCGTTCCATGAAAGACGCTGCCCGGGCCATCGTGCGCGCGCCAGATCTCATGCCCTTCGCCGGTGGTTACGTCCGCAATGCGGATCGACCATGGTTGCGCCGAGCGGCGAGGCTTGAAACTCACGCCTGAGGTGTCCGGCGGAATGCGGACGAAGGCAATGTGCCGGCTATCCGGCGACCAGACAGGCTCGCTGTCGATTTCTGTGGACGGATCCAGATAGCTCAGGGTCTGGTTCGCGAACGAAAAGATGCCGATAAAGCCGTGATCGCCGCGCCCGCTGGTGAACGCGAGATACTTGCCATCGGGCGACCACGTGAGCGAGCCCAGCCGCCCGCGTCCGTGAAATAGTTGCGACGGTTTGGCCGCAGGATTGCGCAGGTCGAGCGTCCAGATCTGATCGTCGTTAATATAGGCGACCGTGGAACTATCAGGGGAGACCGCCGGCTCGCGTCCTGCGGCCAGCTCGCGTGTATCCCCGCCACGCGCCGAAACAATATAGATATCCTGCTCGACGCCCTGCGGCAGCAGATCCGGGTTCGGTGACGGCCGCTCCGGAAATTCGAAGTCTCCGCCGCGGACGTAAACGATGTGCTCGCCATCCGGTGCCCACGAGATATCTCCGATCTCGATTCCGTCGTCGGCATCGTCGCTGGTGACGCGGTGCACGGCCCAGGTCGCCCCGGTTTTCTCTGCGACCCAGATGTTGCGCCGGCCCTCCTGATCGTAGACCCACAGGAAGCGGTTGCCCTGCGGCGCTGCTTTCATATCCGACGGAAACGGCGCGCTCAACACCTGTTGCAACGTGAAACTCTGTGCGTGCGCTGCCGGGATGAAGCAAAAGGCGAGCGTAAGAAAGGGAACCGCAAAGCGGTGGGCGAGACGCTGGATCACGGGCGAACCTCTGACAGGGAAGATTCGCCCATTATCCCGATCCTTCGCGCGAATGACAACCCGCCCCGCGTCTATACTCAGCAGGAGTGGGAACCTCAGCCAACACGCAGCGTGGCCGCGATCCGCAACTTGGCTTCGCCTTCGACGCGCCGGCCACGCGCCGCATCTGGAAAGTCGGCGACCTCGTGGCCGAGGTGCGCGTGCATGTGGAGCGCGAGTATGGCGACCTCTGGGTCGAGGGCGAAATCTCGAATCTGCGCTCGGCGCCCTCGGGACACATCTATTTCACGCTGAAGGATGGCGACTCACAGTTGCCTGCCGTCCTCTTTCGCCGCCAGGCGTCGCTCTTGCGCTTTCGGCCTGCCGACGGCCTGCACGTTCTGCTGCGCGGTAAGGTTTCGGTCTATGAGCAACGCGGACAAATGCAGCTCGTCGCCGAATTTCTGGAGCCGGTCGGCGCCGGATCTCTGCAGGTTGCCTTCGAGCAGCTCAAGGCGCGATTGGAAGCGCGCGGGCTCTTCGACCCATTGCGCAAAAAGCCGCTGCCCGCGTTCCCTCGCTGTGTGGGCATCGTTACATCCCCCACCGGAGCAGTGATCCGCGACTTCCTCAATGTCGTCAACCGCCGCCATGCTGGTCTGCATGTGCTGCTCTACCCGGCTGTGGTCCAGGGAGAGGCCGCTGCGGCTGAAGTTGCCGCCGGGATCGCGCACTTCAACCGCACGCGCGAGGTCGACGTGATTGTTGTCGCGCGCGGCGGCGGGTCCCTTGAAGACCTTGCGCCGTTTAACACCGAGTTGCTTGCTGAAGCAATTGCTGCCTCTGAGCTGCCCGTGATCTCGGCCGTTGGTCACGAGACGGACTTCACTATCGCTGACTTTGCCGCCGACCTGCGCGCGCCTACTCCATCTGCCGCCGCGGAGCTTGTAACCGCTGCGCTGCACAATGTGGCCGAGCGTGTGCAGATTCTCGAACAGCGCCTGGTGCGCGCCTGCCGCTACCGCCTGATGCTCGCGGCCAATGCCGTCGCCCGCGTGCGCGTGGAGGCGATCCTGATGCGCGAGAGAGACCAGCTTCGCCGTCGCGAGCAGCGCATCGACGATCTCGGACAACGCATGGCGTTGCTTTGCCACGACCGCCAGCGCTTGCTGTCCGCCAGATTGCAGCAGGCGTCAACGCGGCTGCTCCGGCAGGATGTAACCTGGCGCGCGCGCGCTGCAGTAGAGCGCCTGAACGCCCTCGATGCGCGAATGGTTCGGGCCCAGCATGAGCGGATGCGCAATTGCCGGGCACGGGTGCAGGCGTTCGCACGCGAGCTTGAGGCCTTATCTCCCCTTGCCGTTCTCAGCCGCGGTTATGCGTTGGTGTATAACGAGGCCGGCGCCCTGATCAAGAGTGCCGAAGATGTTAGCGAAGGACAACTTCTGACTTTGCGGCTGGCGCGCGGACGCATACGCAGCCGTGTCAGCCAAATCGAGAAAGACAGTCAGGGATCATGAGAAAGCTATTTGGGACAGATGGTATTCGGGCCGTTGCCGGCGAAGCTCCGCTGGATGCGAAAACGATTTTCGCAACCGGGCTGGCGCTGGCGCACCAGATCAATGGCACGCATCAGCATCCGCGCGTGTTTCTGGGCATGGACACGCGCGAATCGAGCGAGTGGATCGCGGCGACGATCTCCGCCGGACTGGCTGCGGGGGGCGCGCGCGTGGAAAACACTGGCGTCATCACCACTCCGGCGATCGCACGCCTGGCGCGCCAGCATGGATTTTCCGCGGGCGTGGTCATCTCGGCCTCCCACAATCCCTGGCAGGACAACGGCATCAAGGTTTTCGGCAGCGACGGTTACAAATTGCCGGATGAAACCGAGCTTCGCATCGAGACGGAGATTTTCCGGCGCCTGGAAACTGTGGAGGTACCCTCCGTCGGCTCCGCACCAGCCGTTCGCGAGCAATACCGCGGGGAGTACGAGCAGTTTCTGCGTTCCGCTGTGCCGGCTTTGGACTTGAAGGGACTCCGCGTGGTCCTCGACTGCGCCAATGGAGCGGCGTCCGCAATTGCGCCGGAGCTGTTTGCGCATCTCGGCGGCACGATTTACCTGACGCATGCGGCGCCCGACGGCCGCAATATCAACGCGGGGTGCGGCGCCCTGCATCCGGAAGTGGTTGCGGCGGAGACGAGATCGATGGGAGCGGATTTAGGCGTTACGTTCGATGGCGACGCCGACCGTGCTCTGTTCGCCGATGCTCACGGGAAGGTCGTGAATGGCGATGCCATTATGCTGCTGGCGGCGCGCGACCTGAAGCAGCGCGGTCTGCTGCGCAACAACACCATCGTCGCGACCACTATGTCGAACATGGGCCTGGAAGCTGCGCTGCGCCGCGACGGCATCCGCATGCTGCGCGCGCCGGTGGGCGATAAGTACGTGCTGGAGCGCATGCAGCAGGAACAAGCCGCGCTGGGCGGTGAGCAATCCGGGCACATCCTTTTCCCGCATCTCGCCACCACCGGCGACGGTCTGCTGACGGCGCTCGTCGTGCTCGACGTCATCCGCCGCTCCGGCCGCCCGTTGCACGAACTCGTATCGGACCTGAAGGTATTTCCGCAGGTGATTGTGAACGTGCGCGTGCGCGAGAAGAAGCCGCTGGATCAAATTGCAACCATCGCTGATACAATTCGCGAGGCCGAGAGCGAACTGGCCGCCAGCGGCCGCGTGGTCGTCCGTTACTCGGGAACGGAGGCCCTGGCCCGCGTGATGATCGAAGCGGAATCGGAGGAGGCCATGCGCCGCCACGCCGAGCGAATTGCAGAAGCTATCCGCGTCGAGCTGGGCGTCTGACTCAGTCGAGGTCGCGCCAGTTCGATCCCACGCCGATATCGGCGACCAACGGCACGCTGAGCTCTAGCACGTGCTCCATCTCGTGCCGGACGAGCGCCCGGACCGGTTCAATTTCATCTTCTGGCACGTCAAAAACCAGTTCGTCGTGCACCTGGAGAGTCATGCGGGTGTTTAGCTTTTCCTTCGCCAGGCGGCGATCGATGCGAATCATCGCCAGCTTGATCAGATCGGCGGCCGTGCCCTGCAGCGGTGTGTTGATTGCGGTCCGCTCGGCAAAGCCGCGCTGGTTCGCGTTGCGGCTCTGGATGTCGGGGATGGGCCGGATGCGCCCGAACAGCGTACGCACCTTCTGCTCGCGGCGTGTCTCCTCGAGCATGCGGTCGATGTATTCGCGCACCCCCTGGTACCGCGCAAAATATTTGTCGATGTAAAGGCGCGCCTCGTTTTGGTCGATCCCCAGCTGCGCGGCCAGCCCGAATGGCGAAATCCCATACACGATGCCGAAGTTCACCGCCTTCGCGCGATTGCGTGTCTCTTTGTCCATGGTCTCTGCGGGCACGCCGAAGACCTCCGCGGCGGTGAGCGTATGAATGTCCTCGCCGGCCTGGTAGGCGCGGGTGAGCAGCGGATCGGCAGAGAAGTGCGCGAGGAGCCGCAGCTCGATCTGCGAATAATCTGCGGAAAGCAGCACGCAACCCGGTGGCGCAACAAAAGCTGCGCGAATCTCGCGTCCCAACTCGGTCCGTATGGGAATGTTCTGCAGGTTGGGATTCGTCGAGGAGAGGCGGCCCGTCGCCGTTCCCACCTGATTGAAAGTGGTGTGGACGCGGCCCTCGCCGTCGCAGAGAAGGGGCAGGGAATCGGCGTAGTTCGATTTCAGCTTCGCCAACTGGCGGAACTCCAGCACCAGACGCGGCACGGCATGGTGCTCGGCCAGCTCCTCCAATACATCCTGCGCGGTCGAAATCACCTTGCCCTTGCCGTATTTCAGCGGCCGCGGCAACCCCATCTTGTTGAACAGCACGTCGCCGAGCTGCTTCGGGGAATTGATGTTGAAGCGCTGCCCCGACAGCGAATATATTTCTTCGCTCAGGCGCTGCATGTCCGCGGCGAGCTGCTCGGCCATCTGCCCCAGCACGCGCCCATCCACGCGAATGCCTGCCTGCTCCATGCGCAGCAGAACCGCGACGAGCGGCAGATCGATCTGCTCGTAGACGCGCTGCTCGCCCAGCGTCTCGACTTCTTTTCGCATGGCCGGCGCTAGACTGTAGACAGCGTGCGCCGCCTCTGCTGTCTGTGCCTCGCCTTCTTCGCGCAGCGGCCGATCGCTGAACCGCGCTGCCACGTCCGTGAGCCGATGCGTGGCGTGCGTCGGATTGACGAGGTACGAATACAGCATCACGTCGTCAGTGGCGCCCTGCAGCGCGACGCCGTGCGTCTCCAGGACGCGCAGGGCAGCTTTCAGATCATGGACGCGCTTGGGGACAGCTGCGTTCTCCAAAAGCTCTCGCACCGATTCGAGCGGCAGCACCAGGGACTTCTCTGCGACGGCCGCCACTCCCACGCGGCATCCGCGCTCTGCCGGAGGCGGCGCGCATGCCGCCTCAGCCAGGTCCAGCAGGGACATCGTCTTCAACTCCGGCTCCCGTTCCTCAATCGACTCCGACTCCTGCTCAGCGACCTGCTCGCTGACGGTTTCGAGTTTCGAGGCAGGGAGAGCCAGCGCGAATCCATGCTCGCGCGCCTGGGAGAGGAACTCCGCAACTTGCTCCGCCGCCGGTTCGAGCACGTATTCGGCTGTCACTGGCTGGTCGGCCGGCGCCAGTTCGCGGAGAAGCGTCGTGAATTCCAGTTCTGTAAAGAGCGCGCGGCAGGCCGCCGCATCCGGCTCCTGCGTGCTCATCGCTTCCGGTGCGAACTCGATGGGAACTTCGCAGTGGATGGTCACGAGTTCTTTGCTGAGCAGCACCGCTTCGCGGTTATTTTGCAATGATTCCCGATACGTTTTCCGCTTGATCTCTTCTGCGCGGTCCAGAGCGGCTTCGACGCTGCCGAACTGCTGGATAAGCTCCACAGATCCCTTGTCGCCGATTCCCGGTGCGCCGGGGATGTTGTCGATCGTGTCGCCGCGCAGGGCCATCACATCGACCACTCTTTCCGGGGGCACGCCCAGCGTCTCGGTCACTTTGTCGCGATCGAGAATCAGATTGTCCTTCACGGGATTCAGGATCTTCACGCGCTCGTTGACGAGCTGCATCATGTCCTTGTCGTTGGACACGACAAAGACCTCGTGCCCGGCCTCAGCGGCTTTGCAGGAGAGAGTGCCAATGACATCGTCCGCCTCGAAACCCTCGGCCAGCAAAATCGGAATACGGAAGGCCTCCAGCGCCCGCCGAATGTACGGAAGCTGTTGCGCCAGGTCCGGCGGCATCGCCTCGCGCTGCGCCTTGTAGCCCCCATACTCGATCCGCTCAAAGGCCTGCGTCTCGGCAGAGAACTTGCGCACGACCATCTCTTTGGCGCGCTCGTCGCGAAACACGGGCCCGGAGGGGTCGAAGACCGCGGCGAAGTACTGCGGAGAAAAATCGCGCCGCAGCTTGTTGATCATGTTCACGAAAACGTAAGTCGCCGCCGTGGGCACGCCTGTCCGCGTGGACATGGGGCGCTGTCGCTGCATCGCATGATAGGCGCGGAAGATGAACGACATCGCGTCGAGCAGGAAAACCGGTGGCTTGCCGGATTCAGAGGCCATCAGGATTTGAGTGTACCGCTTCGCGTCGCGGAGCTTTCGGAGGGGCTGCGAGGGCTCAGCAGATAAACATGCAGTCGCCGTAGGAAAAAAACCGGTATCGCTTCTCGACCGCATGCCGATACGCGGCCAACATGTGTTCTCGTCCCGCGAAGGCGCTTACCAGCATCAGCAGCGTCGACAGCGGCAGATGGAAGTTCGTCAGCAGAGCGTCGACGACACGAAATTCAAATCCAGGCGAGATGAAAATACTCGTGGAACCGGAATGCGACGTGAACTCCCTGCCGATCGTTGCGCAATACTCAAGCGTCCTCACCGTCGTCGTGCCCGCTGCCACAATTCGCCGCCCTTCGCGCTGTGCCGCATTCAGCGCTGCCGCGGTCTCCGGTGAAATTGTGTACCGCTCCGCATGCAGCCGCACATCTTCCACGCGATCGACGCGCACGGGCTGGAAAGTCCCAAGGCCCACGTGCAGGGTTACCGTCGCAATCTGGACGCCGCACGAGCGAATCGTGTCCAGGATTTCCGGAGTAAAATGCAGTCCTGCCGTCGGCGCGGCCACCGAGCCACGTTCTCGGGCATAGACGGTTTGGTAGCGCTCCCGATCGCCTGGCCGGTCCTCGCGATGGATGTACGGGGGCAGCGGCATGTGCCCAAGGCGTTCCACAGTGCCGAAGAAATCCGCAACCGGCGCAAAGCGCAGCGTCCGCTCGCCAAATTCGCCATGCGCGATCACCTCAGCATGGAGCGCGCCGTCGCCAAAGTCCAGCGTCTCGCCCGTCAGCACCTTGCGGCCGGGACGAACCAGCGCCTTCCATTCCCATTCGGAAAGTTGCTCGGCGAGCAGCACCTGGACGCGCCCGCTCACTCGGTGATTCGCCTGGGTGTGCAGCCCGGCGCGGTGGGCAAACAGCCGCGCAGGTATCACGCGGCTGTCGTTCAGAACAAGAAGATCGCCGGGTCGCAGCATCGCGGGGAACTCGCGAAATATGCGGTCCTGCCACTCTCCCGAGATGCGATCCAGCGCCAGCATTCGCGATCCGGCGCGATCCTGGG
>JASIAO010000044.1 GCA_030041955.1 Acidobacteriaceae bacterium
GCGAAGATTGCGTGGCGCGAGCTGCGTGCGGGGAAGGCGAAGTTTCTTTTCGTGCTGCTGTCGGTAGCGGTGGGAGTGGCCGCGCTGACGGGCGTGCGCGGCTTCAGCCAGTCGTTTTCGCGGGCGCTGCTGCAGCAGGCGCGGAGCATCATGGCCGGGGATTTGTCGGCGCGGATGATCCGGCAGGCGACGCCGGCGGAGTTGAAGCAGCTGGACGCGCTGAAAGCGCAGGGCGTGCGCGAGACGCAGGTGACGGAGATGCTGTCGATGGCGATGGTCCAGGGCGATCCTGTGCCGCTGCTGGTGTCGCTGAAGGTGGTGGATCCGGCGCAGTATCCGTTTTACGGGACGGTGGTGCTTTCGACGGGCGCGAGCCTGCGAGATGCCCTGAACGACCACACTGTGGTGGTGGATGACAATCTGCTGGTGCGGCTGCGAGCGAAGGTTGGGGATTCGCTGAAGATCGGCGGGGAGTGGTTCCGGATTGCGGCGGTGATCGAGAAGGAGCCGGACCGGATGACGGCGGGCGTGGGGCTCGGGCCGCGCGTGATGATGACGCGGACGGCGCTGGACGCGACGGGACTGCTGCAGCCGGGGAGCCGCGCAACGGAGCGGTATCTGTTTGCCATTGGGGACAAGCAGACGGTGGTGCAGGTGCGCGCGGAGATCGAGAAGATTCTGCCGGACGCCCAGGTGACGGATTTCCGGGAGACCAGCCCGGCGCTGAGCGAAGGCGTCGATCGCGCCACGGGGCTGCTAAGCCTGATCTGCCTGGTGGCGATGGTGCTGGGCGCGATCGGAGTGGGCATGGCGATGCGGGCGCATCTGCAGCAGCGGATCGAGATCCTGGCCATCATGAAATCGGTAGGCGCGCGGTCGGCGGATATCCTGCGCATTTATTTGTTCCAGACACTGTTACTTGGAATCGCTGGCGCGCTGATTGGCGTAGGGCTGGGGCTGGGCGTGGAGTATGCGCTGCCGGTAGCGCTGGGAAATCTGCTGCCGATCCATGCGGAGATCCGCCTGCCGCTAAATCCGGTGCTGGCGGCGCTGGGAACGGGCGTGCTGACGACAGTGCTCTTCTGTTTGCCGCCGCTGCTGGACGTGCGGAGGGTGCGTCCGAGCCTGGTGCTGCGGAAGATGGTGGAGAGTGGCGACGAAGGCGGATGGCGAGGATGGCTGCGGGATCGCAAGCTGCAACTCGCATCGATAGTGGTGATTCTGGCGGGACTGGGCGGTATTGCGGCAGGACTTGCGGATTCGGCGTTGGTGGGGAAGTGGTTTGCCATCTGCCTGACGGCGCTGCTCGTGTTCCTGCTGGGGCTTTCGGCGGCGACGCTGCGCGGATTGCGCGCGTTATTGTCACGGACACGGTTACATATCCATTCGGCTCTACGGCACGGGCTGGCGAACTTGTACCGGCCGGGGAATCAGTCGGCGGCGGTATTGGCGGCGCTGGGCGCGGGGGTGATGCTGATCCTGAGCGTCTTTCTGATGCAGCGGTCGATTTTGGCGGCGCTGCACGAGGATGTGAAGCCGGACACGCCGAATGTGTTTCTGGTGGACATGAGCACGGACGAGCTGCCGGGGATCAGGGCGCTGCTGAGCAAACAGGCCGGGGTGATCGGCGGCCTCGAGACAATTCCGATTGTGGCGGCGCGGGTGGACTCGATCGACGGGACGCCGGTGGATGCGCTCAAGGTGGAGCACTATCCGAAGAGGCTGCTGCGGTCGGCGACGCTGTCGTGGTCGGCGAGCGTGCCGGAGGGGACGAAGATTGCGGCAGGGAAATGGTGGAGCGCGGGCAGCACCGCGCAGGAATTTGCAGTGGTGGATCGCGTGGCGCAGCGGCTGCATCTGCAGGTGGGATCGGAAGTAACGTTCGTGGTCGGCGAGAAGGAGATTCCGGCTCGCGTGGCTGCGATTTACAAGATTGTTGGCGAGCACGCGTTTGCGCGGAGCGAGTTCATTCTGCCGCCGGCGGCGCTGGCGGAGGCGCCGGTGGTCTGGTACGGGGACGTGCACGCGCGACCGAATGCAATTCCGGAGCTGGAGCGGGCACTGTTTGCGGCGTATCCGACGGTGACGGTGATCAATATTGCGGATATTCTCGCGACCATTCAGGGAGTGGTGGATCAGATCACGATTGTGATCCGGTTTCTGGCGGCGTTTTCGATTCTGTCGGGGTTGATCATTCTGGCGTCGAGCGTGGCCAGCACACGCTTCCGGAGGATGCGCGAGGTGGTGGTGCTGAAGACGCTGGGCGCGACGCGGCCACGGATTGCGACGGTCTTCAGCGTGGAGTTCACAGTGCTGGGGCTGCTGGCGGGCGCAGTGGGGGTGGTGTTTGCGAATCTACTGACGCGGATATTGTTGCACCGGATGGACGTGGCCTTCCATCGCGACCTTCGGGGCTCACTGGCGGCGCTGGCGGGGACAGCGGTGCTGGCGGTGGCGACGGGATGGATCGCGAGCTGGCGGATTCTGGGGCAAAAGCCGCTGGAAGTGCTGCGGGAGGAGTAGGGAGACAGCGTGCAGCGTACAGGGCCCGGGAGGTTTGACCGCAGTCCGCTGGGCCGATAGTATGAAAGGGCGGCGTTGGATGCGGAGACGCGTTGCGCCGCGACCTACCTGACAGACTGCCCCCTCGTTCAACGGCAGGACAGCTGACTCTGGATCAGCATATCGGGGTTCGAATCCCTGGGGGGCAGCCAATAGATTCTAAAAGACTTAATCTCATTTCCGCTCCCCTCGAAAAACCCGAGTATGACGTAAAGTATGACATGGCTCACCGATTTTCCTGCTGAGCTCGCATTGCGTTGCGCTCGTTCACGAGCTCTGCCAGGCCCTTCACCCAGCCCCGACA
>JASIAO010000379.1 GCA_030041955.1 Acidobacteriaceae bacterium
CGCGGATGCACCGCCGCCGCCGTGGGCGGGAGGGTCGACCGGCAGACTCGAATCCTGCCTCGCTCTCCCGTCCCGGCGCGCGGTTCGCACTTATGGAGCTGCTATGAAAAAGCAATTCTCCATCGGCCTCGCTGTTCTTGTGTCTGCGGTCCTGTTCTTCCTGCCCTGCCGATCGCTGCAAGCCCAGACCGATTGCCTTTCCTGCCACGGCGATCCAACCCTGCAGGACGCCTCGGGCAAGAGTATCGGCGTCAACGCCGACAAATTCCACTCGAGCGTCCACGGCAGCCTCAAGTGCACCGACTGCCACACCAATGTCAAAGGATACCCGCACCCCGACAACGCCGCCGTCGTCGACTGCTCCACCTGCCACGCGGATGAAGCGTCCGGCATCGGCGCCAGCGTCCACGCCAAAGCAAGCGAACATCCGTGCCTGAGCTGCCACGGCGATCCGCATCAGATCGTGCCCAAAACCGATCCGCAGTCGAGCGTTTACCCGCTCAATATCCCAAAGACCTGCGGAACGTGCCACGGCAATGCGGCGCTGGCGAAGAAGCATGGCTTGCAAAATGTGTATGGGCTCTACATGGATTCGATACACGGCTTCGCGGTCAGCAAAGAGGGCCTGCTGGTCGCCGCCAACTGCACCAGTTGCCATGGCAGCCACAAGATCCTCAGCCACAAGGATCCGCAAAGCTCCACGTACAGGGCGAATATCCCAGGGACGTGCGGCAGTTGCCACGTCGGCATCAACGAGCAGTACCAGGCCGGCATTCACGGTAAAGCGGTGGCTGCCGGCAACCCTAACGCCCCGGTCTGCACCGACTGCCACACCGCGCATGGCATCGTTGAGCCAACGTCGGCCGATTTCCGCATGCAGTCCACGCCGGTCTGCGGCTCCTGCCATCGCGACAAGTTCTCGACCTACCGCGATACGTTCCACTCCCAGCTTGGTCTGCTGGGCGGGTACGTGCAGACGGCGCGCTGCTGGGATTGCCACCAGGCGCATGAGATCCTGCCCGCGTCCGATCCGCGCTCGCCCATCGCTCAGGCCAACCTGGTCACTACCTGCGGGCGCTGCCACGCCGGCGCAAATGCCAGCTTTGTGCAGTACCAGCCCCACGCCAACGCGCGCAATCGCAAGCTGAACCCGGCGCTCTACTACATCCGCCTGTTCATGAACCTGCTGCTCGCCAGCGTGCTCACGTTCTTCCTCATCCACACCGTTCTGTGGCTCATCCGCTCCCACTGGGCGCGGCTGAAAAATGGAGGTAAACATGCCTGAACCGACTGAAGCCGTCCTGGTGGCGGAGCCGGAGCAAACCCCGGCCGAGATTGTCGCCCAGCCCCGGCGGGAGCGCTATTTTCTGCGCTTCACACTGGCCCAGCGCTACCTGCACGGCGTGCTCTTCACCACATTTTTGGTGCTGGCTGCCACGGGTTTGGTGCTGCGCTTCAGCGGCTCCATTTGGGCCGTCCGCACGGCGGGGGTCCTCGGCGGATTCGGTGCCATCCTGTTCTTTCACAAATTCTGCGCGCTGGTCCTCACCCTGGCCTTCCTGATTCACGTGCGCGACATCATCGCCCGCGGCCTTTTCAAGGGGGAGAAGGGAATCTTCTGGGGGCCGACTTCGATGGTCGCCAACTGGAAGGACGTGAAGGACCTTTTCGCGCATTTCCGCTGGTTTCTGGGCCTCGGCCCCAAGCCGGAGTTCGAGCGCTACGCCTACTGGGAAAAGTTCGACTACTGGGCGGTGTTCTGGGGGATGGTCGTCATCGGCTTCTCCGGCTACGCTATGTGGTTCGCGCCGTTTTTCGCGCATTTCCTGCCTGGATGGGCACTCAACGCCGCCCTCATCATCCACAGCGAAGAGGGCCTGCTGGCCATCCTTTTCATCTTCGCCATCCACTTCGTCAACACCCATCTCCGCCCCGACAGCTTTCCCATGGACATGGTGATCTTCACCGGCCGGGAGAGCGAGGAGGAGTTCAAAAACCGGCGCCCCAGGGAATATGAACGCATGCTCGCCGAGGGAAGGTCTGCGACAAGGATCACAGACGCGCCACCTAAGTGGCTGATAAATTTCAGTCGGGTGGTGGGGTTTACGGCTATATTGATTGGCCTCACCCTCCTGGTTCTTGCGCTCAGCGCGTATTTCGTCGGTTGAGAGGTTGGCATGTCGCTCGTTAGCAGGCTGAAGGAAAACTGGCTCCAGCCATTCTTCTTCTTCGGCAATAACCCCATTACGCTCATCGGTTCGGGCCTGACGACGGCCTCGGCCATCACCCTGGTCTTTTACTGGGCCATGGAGATGATCGGGCACCGCTTCGCCAATCCCTATCTGGGCATCATCTTCTTCCTGATCCTGCCCGCGCTCTTTATCGCCGGCCTCCTGCTGGTCCCCATCGGGATGGGGCTGCGCCGCCGCGCGCTGCTCCGTGCCGGCCAGATTCCAGCGGTGTACCCGACCATCCATCTTGGCGACCCGCTCTTCCGCCACGGAGTCCTCGTGGTGGTAGCGGCGACATGCGTCAACCTCATCATCGTCGGAACCGCTTCGTATCAGGGCGTCACCTACATGGATTCGCCCCACTTCTGCGGCCAGGCCTGCCACGTGATGTACCCGCAGTGGACGGCTTACCAGGCCTCGCCCCACTCCCATGTGGATTGTGTCGAGTGCCACGTCGGCTCCGGCATGAAATCCTACGTCCAGGCCAAGGTCAACGGCACTAAGCAGCTCATCGAGGTCACTTTCCAGGACTATCCGCGGCCCATCCGCGCGCCCCTCAACGTGCTGCGCCCGGCGCGCGAAACCTGCGAAGAATGCCACTCCCCCACGCGCTTTACGGGTGAAAAACTGCTGGTCAAGACCACTTTCGGCGACGACGTGAGCAACTCCGTCACCCGCACCGTGCTGGTGCTGCACCTGGGCGGCGTCGATTCTCTCTCGCACCGCACCGGGATCCACGGGCACCACCTGAACAACTTCGAGTACGTCGCCACCGACGCCGACGCGCAGACCATCATTGCCGTTACGGCGACAAATCCGGATGGAACCAGGACGCAGTACGTCGACTCCACGTGGAAAGGCCCCATCAAGGGCGTCACCCGCACCATGGATTGCATCGACTGCCACAATCAGGCGACGCACGTCTTCCAGACCGCCGAGGACGCCATCGACGAGGCGATGGTCGACGGCACGCCCAGCCCCAGCCTGCCCTTCGTGCACAAGGAAGGTCTGCAGCTCATCCAGGCCACCTATACATCGCAGGCGGAAGCCGGCCAGAAGATCACCGCGGGTCTCGACGACTTCTACCGCACGCAGTATCCGCAGATCTGGCAGTCGCAGCGCCCGGTGGTCGATGCCGCTGCGAAGCGCCTGGTCGCTATGTACGACCGCAATGTCTTTCCCTCCATGAAGGTTACCTGGGGCACTTACCCGAACAACATCGGGCACATGGCGTATCCGGGGTGCTTCCGCTGCCACGACGGTAACCACGTCTCGAAGGGTGGCAAGACGCTCTCGAATGACTGCAGCCTCTGCCACAATCTGTTGGCCGTGGACGAGACGCACCCGCAGATTCTGAACGACCTGAGCCTGCAGAACGAGCTGCACCTGCAGTAGAGTGGCGCAAACCTCCGGCGATGGGCCGTTTCTCGCGAAACTGTCCGTCGCCAGCCTGTATTTCCGGCGTCTGCACCCCGAGTCACGGCCCTGTCTTTGTGACATCGGTCACAGAGCCGGCGCACCCCCTCCGATTACCGTTGGATTGGTATGAACGCCCTACTGCTGGACCGCATTCACTTCGCCTTTACGGTGACCTATCACTACCTGTTCCCGCAGCTGACCATGGGGCTGGCGCTGTTGATGGTGGTGATGAAAGGCATCGCGCTCCGCACCGGCAGCGACCGTTGGAATCAGGCGGCGCGCTTCTGGGCAAAGATCTTCGCCATCAACTTCCTGCTGGGCGTGGTCACCGGCATTCCCATGGAATTCCAGTTCGGCACCAACTGGTCGGAATTTGCGCGCCGCACCGGCGGCGTGATCGGGCAGCCGCTGGCCATGGAAGGCGTCTTCGCCTTCTTCCTCGAATCGACCTTTCTCGGACTGTTCCTCTTTGGCGAGAAGCGCCTGACGAAGATGCAGCACTTCGGCGCGGCCGCCATGGTCTGGGTCGGCTCGTGGATCTCCGGCTTCTTCATCATCGTTACTGACGCGTGGATGCAGCATCCCGTCGCTTATCACGTTCTCGAGAACGGTACGTACGAGGTTTCCAGCTTCTGGGGGCTGCTGCTGAACCCGTGGGCGTGGCTCCAGTACGCGCACAATATGTGCGGCGCAGTCGTCACTGGGTCGTTTGTGGTCGCGGCCACCGGCGCGTTCTATCTGCTGGAGCGCAGCCACGAGGACTTCGGCCGCATCTTCCTGAAGACCGGCGTCATCGCCGGCCTCATCTCCTGCCTCATCCAGATTTTTCCAACCGGCGACATGCAGGGCCGCGAGGTTGCCCATCTTCAGCCCACAGCGATGGCGGGGATGGAAGGCCTCTTCAACACACAGAAGGGTGCGCCGGTCGTCCTGGTCGGACAACCTGACGAGCAGGCGCAGAAGATCGACAATCCGCTGGCCGTGAACGACGTGCTCAGCTTTCTGATCTACGGCACTACGTCTGCCGAGGTGCAGGGTCTGAATTCTTTCCCGCGCGACCAGTGGCCGTCGGCGCTGCCGCTGCTCTATTACAGCTACCACATCATGGCCGGCCTCGGGACGTGGTTCCTCCTGCTCATGGCAGTCGCCGCGTTCCTGCTCTGGCGCGGTCGGCTCTACCGCGCGCCATGGGTGCTGTGGCCGATCCTGCTCAGCTTCCCGCTGCCGTATATCGCCAACACCGCCGGCTGGATGACCGCGGAGATCGGCCGCCAGCCCTGGCTGGTCTACGGGCTCATCCGCACGGCGCAGGGCTACTCGGTGCACGTCTCCGCCGGCAACACGCTGTTCACGCTGCTGGGCTTCCTCGGCATGTATTCCGTGCTCACCATCCTCTGGATTGTCCTCGTCTACCGATTCATCCGCACCGGGCCACAAGCCGGCCTGCACGCCGTCCCGGGGCCCGAACCTACAACGCTGACGACGGTTTAGAGAGGAGCGCGCCATGGGATTTGTCTGGTTCTGGATTGTCGCTGTGATGATTGCCGCCTACGTCGTCTTCGACGGCTTCGACCTGGGCGTCGGCATCCTCGCTCCCTTTGTCGCGAAGACAGAAGACGAGCGGCGCATCCTGTTTCGCTCCATCGGTCCGGTGTGGGATGGCAACGAGGTCTGGTTGCTCGCCGGCGGAGGCACGCTCTATTTTGCCTTCCCGCTGCTCTATGCCTCGTCGTTCAGCGGCTTCTATCTGCCCCTGATGATCGTCCTGTGGCTGCTCATCATGCGCGGAGCTTCGATCGAGCTGCGCATGCACATCGATCACAACGTCTGGCGCAGCTTCTTCGATTCGCTTTTCTTCGTATCCAGCGCGCTCCTGGCTATCTTCTTTGGCGCCGCGCTGGCCAACGTGATTCGCGGCGTGCCCCTCGGCTCCGACAATTACTTCTTCCTGCCGCTGTGGACCAACTGGCGCGTCGGCGCCCAGCCAGGCATCCTCGACTGGTACACGGTGATCGGCGGAGTGGTCGCGCTGGTGGCTCTGGTCACGCACGGCGCGCTGTGGCTGGCGCTCAAGGCTCCGGACGAACTGGAAACCCGCGCCCGCCGCGCCGCTACCGCGCTCTGGATCGTCCTGTTGCTCGTCACCTGCATCAGCCTGCCGGCGACGATTGCCGTTCGACCCTCCGCGCTCGCCAATTACAAGGCTTATCCGGTGCTGTTTCTCATTCCCGCGCTGGTCGTGGCCGCGCTCATCGCCATGGTCAGCTTCACGCGCCAGCGCAGGCCGCTCGCGGCCTTCCTGTCGTCGTGCTTCTATCTGGTGTTCATGCTGGTGGGCGCTGCCGTGGGGCTGTATCCCGTACTGCTGCCTTCTTCCACGGATCCGGCGCGCGACATCACCATTGCCACCGCGCTCGCCGGTCCGCATTCGCTCCACGTCGGCCTGGTCTGGTGGTCAATCGGACTGGTTTTGGCGCTGGCTTACTTCATCACGTCTTACCGCCTCTTCCGCGGCAAGGTTTCCGCGGAAGCCGGTTACGGTCACTGATCGCAAAGAAGGAGATTTCCCATGGTTTCATCCCCAGCTGCTCTCGACGCCGAAACAGCCCTCCCCATCATCATCGATCCGGCGCACGATCTGGTCAGCGTGGGGCGCAGTACGCTCGCGTCCATCTTCACGCCCAAATCTGTTGCCGTGGTCGGCGCCTCCGATCGCCCCGGCAGCGTGGGCTGCACCGTGCTGAAGAACATAATGGACAGCGCCTTCGGCGGCAAGGTCTGGCCGGTGAATCCGAAGCGTTCCAGCGTGCTTGGCCTTCCCGCATTTCCGGGGATCGCCAGCTTGCCCGCGGTTCCCGATCTCATCGTCGTCACGATTCCCGCCGCAGCCGTTCCGCCGGTCGTGCAGGAAGCCGTGAATGCCGGCGTGCCTTCGGCCATCATCATCTCCGCCGGATTCAAGGAAGTCGGCGAAACGGGCAAGGCGCTCGAGCACCAGGTGGGCGAGATCGCGCGCGGGAAGATGCGCATCATCGGCCCGAACTGCCTGGGCGTCATGAACCCTGTCGGCGGGCTGAACGCCACCTTCGCCAAGGAGATGGCTCCGGCCGGGCGCCTCGCGTTCATCAGCCAGAGCGGCGCACTGGGCACGGCTGTTCTCGACTGGTGCATTCGCGAGCAGGTGGGCCTCAGCGGCTTTGTCTCTGTTGGCTCCATGCTCGACGTGAGCTGGGGCGACCTGATCGACCACTTCGGTCAGGATCCCAACACTGACTCTATCGCCATCTACATGGAATCCATCGGCGACGCACGCAGCTTTCTCTCCGCCGCGCGCGAAGTCGCCATGAGCAAGCCCATCCTTGTTATCAAGGCCGGGCGCACCGCTGCTGCCGCCAAAGCGGCCGCCTCGCACACGGGCTCGCTAACCGGCAGCGACGCGGTTCTCGACGCAGCCTTTCAGCGCGCCGGGGTGCTGCGCGTAAATTCCATCGGAGAACTGTTCTATGTCGCGGAAACGCTGGCCAAGCAGCCCCGTCCACGCGGTCCGCGGCTCACGATTCTCACGAATGCCGGCGGTCCCGGAGTCCTCGCCACCGACGCGCTCATCAACGCTGGCGGCGAGCTGACAGAGATCTCGCCGGAGACCATCGCCACCTACAACACCTTCCTGCCCGACGCGTGGAGCCACAATAACCCCGTCGATATCCTGGGCGATGCCGAACCGGACCGCTACGCAAAAGCCCTGGAAGTCGCGTCGAAGGACGCGAACACCGACGGCATGCTGGTCATTCTTACGCCGCAGGGCATGACCGACCCCACCGCGGTTGCCGAGACCCTCGCGCCCTATGCCCGCACCAGCGGCAAACCCGTGCTGGCCAGCTGGATGGGTGGCGAATTTGTCTCAGAGGGCGAGACCATCCTGCGGTGTGCTGGCATCCCGGCGTTCCCCTTCCCCGATGATGCGGCTCGCGCCTTCGAGTTCACCTGGCGCTACGCCCGCAATATTCGCGATCTGTACGAGACGCCCGCCGCGCGTCCCGGCTCCGTGCTGGACGCGCGCCGCGAGCAGGGCTCCGCCATCGTCGACAAGGTGCGCGAGAAGCGCCGCACGATTCTTACCGAATACGAGTCGAAGCAGCTCCTCGCCGCTTACGGCATCCCCACGGTTCACACTGAGCTGGCACTCACCGCGGTGCGCGCCGCCGAGATAGCCGGCGAGATTGGCTATCCGGTGGTGCTGAAGCTGCACTCGGAAACCATTACCCACAAGACCGACGTAGGCGGCGTAAAGCTGAACCTGCGCAACGCAGCCGACGTCGCGGCGGCCTTCACGGAAATCCAGAAGTCCGTCTCAGCAAAGGCCGGCGCCGAGCACTTTCTCGGCGTGACCGTGCAGCCCTTCGCCAAACTTGATGGCTACGAGCTCATTCTGGGCAGCAGCATCGATCCGCAACTCGGGCCGGTCCTCCTCTTTGGCACAGGCGGCCAGCTGGTCGAAGTTTACAAGGACAGCGCGCTGGCCCTGCCACCGCTCAACGCCACACTCGCGCGCCACATGATTGAACAAACCAAAATCTATACGGCTCTCAAAGGCGTTCGCGGCCGCAAATCCATCGATCTGGATGCTCTTGACGACCTGGTTGCCCGCTTCAGCGAGCTGGTGGTCGAGCAGCGCTGGATCAGGGAGATCGACATCAACCCGGTGCTCGCGTCGCCCGACGGGCTCATCGCCCTCGATGCGCGCGTGGTGTTGCACGACCCCGAAACATCGGAAGAGCGCCTGCCGCACCCCGCCATCCGTCCCTATCCCGTCCAGTACGCGAGCAAGAGCCGGACAAAAAGCGGTGTGCAAATGCTCATCCGGCCCATCCGGCCGGAAGACGAGCCGCTGATCGTCGCTTTTCACGACCGCCTGAGCGAGCGCACGGTGGTCGAGCGCTACTTTACCTCCCTCGCCCTCGGCGCCCGCACCGCGCACGAGCGCCTTACGCGCATCTGCTTCATCGATTACGACCGCGAGCTGGCTCTGGTGGCCGAAATCCAGGATCCGACCCGCGGCCCGGTGATTGCCGGCGTCAGCCGCACGATCCGCCAGCCGGATGGCCGCCCCGCCACGCTCGCGGTTGTGGTTGCCGACGATTTCCAGGGGCAGGGCGTGGGCGAGGAACTGATGCGCAAGGGGCTGAGCGCCGCCCGAGCTGAAGGCATTCAGACCGTGGTGATCCACTTTCTCCCGGAGAATTCACGCATGGGCAAGCTCGCCCGGAAGCTCGGTTTCACGCTCACCCAGGAAAAGGCCCTCATCCGCGGAGATCTGGCGCTCTGATCGACGGCTCTACACCCTCCCCCGTCCGGCCGAACCCGGCGCTGAGCGAAACCAGGGCGAAGATCCCATCCATCGGAATCCCTTGGGGTCGCTGCTCGCAGAGGGTCGCGGCGGCTTGAGCGACTTGCCTCCGGTGTGCGTCGGCCCCGGTTTCGCTGCGATCCCCCTTTACAATAGAGGGGCTATGCGCCGCATCTACATGGACGCGAACGCGACCACGCCTCTGCTGCCCGAAGTGCTGGAAGCGATGAAGCCGTACTTCATCGAATCCTTCGGCAACGCGTCGTCGATCCATCAGCACGGCCAGCATGCGCGCGCCGCAGTCGAACATGCGCGCGAGCAGGTCGCCGCTCTGCTCCATTGTCGTCCCGCGGAGATCGTCTTCACCTCCGGCGGCACGGAGAGCGATAACACCGCGATCTTCGGCATCCTGCGGCCCGGCGATCACCTCGTCACCACCGCCATCGAGCACCACGCGGTGCTGCACAGCGCGGAAAAAGCCCACGAGCGCGGCGTTGAGGTCACGTTTCTGCCTGTTTCTGTTGGCTGTGCCGTCGATCCGGACGACGTACGCCGCGCGCTGAAGCCCAACACGAAGCTCATCAGCGTGATGATGGCCAACAACGAAACCGGCGTCATCCAGCCAGTCGAGGAAATCGGCCGCATCGCCGCCGAAGCCCAGGTTTTCTTTCACACCGACGCCGTCCAGGCCGCCGGCAAGATTCCCATCGATGTCGCGGCCATCGGCTGCCATCTGCTCAGCATCTCCGGCCACAAACTCCACGCGCCGCAGGGAACGGGTGTGCTTTATGTGCGCCGCGGCACGCGCTTTGAGCCGCTGGTCTTCGGTGGATCTCATGAGCGGCAGCGCCGCGCCGGCACCGAAAATGTCGCTGGCATCGTCGGCTTGGGCAAGGCTGCGGAAATCGCTCTCGCCGCGCTTACCGATGGCACCGACGAGCGCGTCGCCGTCCTGCGCGATTGTCTCGAACAGGGCCTGATCGCCGCCATTGAAGAGTGCGGCGTTCACGGGGCGGGCCACGCGCGCGTTCCCAACACCACCAACCTCTATTTCGATCACCTCGAAGGCGAAGCGCTGGTGATCGCGCTCGATCTCAAGGGCATCGCCGTATCTGGCGGATCGGCCTGCTCGTCGGGAGCCACCGATCCCTCTCACGTGCTCAGGGCCATGGGCGTGCCGCTTGCGCGGCAGCGTGCCAGCGTGCGCTTCAGCCTGAGCCGGCTGAACACCGGCGCCGAAATCGATGCCGCGCTCGAAATCATTCCCGCGGCCGTCGCGCATCTCCGCGAACTTTCGCCTGCGAACAAGAGCACCTACGCCCAGGCCGCCAACTAGGCGCGGGGCCACCAAAAAGAGAAAGCCGGGAACGGGCTCTCGCCCACCCCCGGCTTCGTTTTCCTAAAACCTAACCCCTACACCCTAGTACCGGTAGTGCTCGCTCTTGTACGGCCCTTCCGGCGCAACGCCGATGTACTCTGCCTGCTTCGGCGTCAGCTTCGTCAGCTTCACGCCGATCTTCTCCAGGTGCAGCCGCGCTACCTCTTCGTCCAGCCGCTTGGGCAGCGTGTAGACGTCGATCGCGTAAGTGTCCTTGTTCTTCCACAGATCGATCTGCGCCAGCGTCTGGTTCGCGAAGCTGTTGCTCATCACGAAGCTCGGGTGCCCCGTGGCGCAGCCCAGGTTCACCAGCCGCCCTTCGGCCAGGACGAAGATGCTGTGTTCCGGCTTCTTGCCCTCGGCGGGGAAGGTATAACGATCCACCTGCGGCTTGATGTTCGTCTTCGTTACGCCGCGTTCCTGATTCAGCCGGTCCATCTGGATTTCGTTATCGAAGTGGCCGATGTTGCACACGATCGCCTGGTCCTTCATGGCCTTCATGTGCTCGAGGGTGATGATGTCCACGTTGCCCGTGCAGGTGACGTAGATGTCGCCGCGCCCCAGGGTGTCCTCGAGCGTCGTGACCTCGAAGCCTTCCATCGCGGCCTGCAGCGCGTTGATCGGATCGATCTCGGTCACCACCACGCGCGCGCCCATGCCGCGCAGCGAGTGCGCGGAGCCCTTGCCCACGTCACCGTAGCCGCAGATCACCGCAACCTTGCCCGCAACCATCACGTCCGTCGCGCGCTTAATGCCGTCGGCCAGCGACTCGCGGCAGCCGTACAGGTTGTCGAACTTGGATTTTGTAACAGAGTCGTTGACGTTAATCGCCGGCACCAGCAGCTTGCCAACTTCCTTCATCTTGTAGAGCCGGTGCACGCCCGTCGTTGTCTCCTCGCTGACGCCGCGCCACTCCTTCACAACTTTGTGCCAGTGCTGCTTGTCCTGCTCGTAGACCTCTTTCAGCAGCTTCTTGATGACCGCTTCTTCTTCGCTCTCCGACTTGCTGTCGACCCAGCGGTCGCCGTTCTCAAGCTCGTAGCCTTTGTGGATGAGCAGCGTCGCGTCGCCGCCGTCGTCGACGATCAGCTGCGGTCCGGTGCCGCCTTCATGGGTGAGCGCCTGCAGCGTGCACCACCAGTACTCCTCCAGCGTCTCGCCCTTCCACGCGAAGACCGGAATCCCCGCCGCCGCAATGGCCGCGGCCGCGTGGTCCTGAGTGGAGAAGATATTGCAGCTCGCCCAGCGCACGGTCGCGCCCAGGTCCTTCAGCGTCTCGATCAGCACGGCCGTCTGGATGGTCATGTGCAGCGATCCGGAGACGCGCACGCCGGCCAGCGGTTTCTCCGCGGCATACTTGCGGCGAATCGCCATCAGGCCGGGCATCTCGTGCTCGGCGATCGAAATTTCCTTGCGGCCCCAGTCGGCGAGCGAAAGGTCGGCGACTTTATAGGCGGCGGCGTTCTGTTCCACAGTGGCAGTGGCCATGGTTGGGGATCTCCTCAAATCGAAAGGCTACAAACCTGATTCTAAATGGGTCGCGGCAGGCGGTCCCGATTTTTCATCGGGAGGCGCCAGGCGGGGGCTTAACGGCTGTCGCATGAGCTTTGATTGCAATTTTCGCGTTAAGGATGTTCGGGGACCTGGCGCTGAGAACCGCTCTCGTAGACCGTGCGGCCGCCCACCACCGTCCGCAACACCTGAGTTCCCGGAATCTCATGGGGCGCAACAGCTGTCAGATCGCGATCGAGCACCACAAAATCGGCGACGTACCCCGGCGCCAGCTTGCCCTTCCACGCATCCGCAAACTCCGCGTAAGCCGAGCCCTGCGTGTACGCGTAGAGCGTCTGCCAGATATTGAGCTTCTGCTCCGGATGGAACGTCATCGTCCCCGCTTCGTTCATGCGCGTCACCGACGCGTAGACACCCGGAAACGGACTGATGGGTGTCACCGGATAATCGGTCCCGTACGCCAGCGGCACGCCTGCATCCAGGAACGACTTCCACGCATAGGCATACTTCGACCGCTCCGGGCCCAGCCTCTGCTCTGCCCATGGCATGTCGCTCAGTAAATGGCTGGGCTGCATCGACGCGATCACCCCCAGCTGTTTGTAGCGCGCGAAATCGCCGGCGCTCACCACCTGGCTGTGCTCGATGCGATATCGCGGATCATGCTGGGGCGCCGCCGCTTCGGCCGCCGCAAATGCGTCGAGCGCCATCTCCACGGCGCGGTCGCCAATCGCGTGGAAGCCCATCTGGAAGTCCGCTCGCGCGCGTTCCACCGCCATGGCGTCCAGCTCATTCTGCTGGAACCGCGGCAGTCCAGAATTTCCTGGATCGTCGCTGTACGGCGCGTTCATCGCCGCCGTGCGGCTGCCGAGCGACCCATCCATGAAGCCCTTCAGCATCGTCGTATGCAGCATGCGGTCGGTCAGCGGATGCTGAGCCCGCTGCTGCTGCTCAAGACTCAGCGGCTCCGCAAACGGAATCCACTCCGCGATCCGCACCGGCAGTTTGCCCTCGCGCTCCATCTGCTCGTAGACGAGGAAATCGTCCCAGTCGGAAAAATCCTGCACCGTCGTGACGCCGTGCGAGACGGCATCCTGCAACGCCATCTCCAGCCCGCGCCGCCGCTGCTCCGGCGATGGCGGAGGGACCTTCACCAGCCCCTGCGCGGTCTCGCGCAGGATTCCCGTGGGCTCGCCGCCGGTGCCGCGATCGATCTCGCCGCCTGCGGGATCGGGCGTCGCCCGGGTGATTCCCGCAGCCTCGAGCGCCGCCGAATCGGCAACGGCGATATGCCCGTCCACACGCGTGAAAATCGCGGGATGCCCCATTGCCACTGCGTCGATATCCGCACGGCTCGGCAGCTTCCGGTCCGCCCACAGCGTGTGATCCCATCCGCCGCCGGTGAGCCATTGCCCGGGCGGAGCCTTCTCCGCCGCGGCGCGGATGCGCGCCTGCATCTCCGCGAGCGACGTTACGCCGATCAGATCCACCGAGAGCAGAATCTTTCCGCCCATGCCCAGGTGCGCATGCGCATCGTTGAAGCCCGGCATGGTGAATGCGCCGTGCAGGTCGGTCAGCCGCGTATCCGCGCCCTTGTAGCGCGCCAGAATCTCAGCGTCCGAGCCCGTCGCCAGAATCTCTCCGTGCGCGACCGCCATGGCCGTCACCCGCTCCGGACGCGGCGATTCGAGATCCACGCCGGTGAGGATGTTGCCGTGGTAGTAGATCGCGTCGGCCGGACGCGATTGTGCTGAAGCAAGGCTTGTACTCATAGCGATGACAAGTGCGGCGCTGAAGCCGAGGGCTTTCACGCTGGAAGTTTAACCTCCAGCCAGCGCCAGCAACAGAAGAAGAATGCGCCGCAGCGCCGACTCCCGCCCGCGCCCGTCATACCACTCCGCGTGAGTGTGGATTCCCCCGCCTTCGCCGCCCGCGCCCAGGCTCACCGCGGGCACACCCAGCGACAGCGGAATATTTGCGTCGGTAGACGCTATGCGCGGCTCCGTCCGGATGGTCAGATGGCGATCCACGGCGCGCAGCAGGTCCATCAGCGCCGAATCGCCAGTCAGACGTCCGGCGGGCCGGTCTCCGATCTTCTCGATGGTGGATCGCACGTCCTTCGCTTCCGAGCGCTGACCGCGATTCGCCGCGAGCACGGCGTCCTCCACCGCGCGATGCAGCTCGACCTCCAGCCGGATCAGTTGCTCCCGCTCTGTCGAGCGCAGATCGAAGCGCGCCATGGCCTGCTCCGGAATCGCATTGATTGCCGTTCCGCCCTGGATCGTGCCCACGTTAACCGTGGTCCGCGGCGTCTCCGGCAGCGCCACCTCAGAGAAACGCTGAATCGCGCGGCTCAGGATCACGATGGGGTTCGGCCGGCCGGCATCCGTCCACGCATGCCCGCCCGGCCCGCGCACCGTCACCAGCCAGCGTTGGCTGCCCAGCGCATGTGTCACTGCGGTCTGGTCTCCGGCGCCATCGAGCACCAGGTGCGCTGCGATCCCTTCGCCACCGTTGCGATAGATGTGCCGCATCCCGCGCAGATCGCCTTCGCCTTCCTCGCCGACGTTCCCAATGAAGATCACATCCTGCGCGGTCTCCAGGCTGGCATGTCGAATCGCAGCCGCCAGAGCCAGCATTGCTGCTACGCCCGCGCCGTTGTCGCATGCGCCCGGACCAGTCAGCCGCGAACCGCGCAGCGTCGGCTCAACCGGGGTCCCGGCGGGAAATACCGTGTCGATGTGCGCGGAGATCAGCGCGCGCTGCGAGCCGGGGTCCGTGCCACGCCGCGTTCCGATGGCATTGCCCGCCTCGTCGATGTGAGGGTCTTCCAGCTCCAGCTCGCGAAAGCGCTCGCGCAGCCACTCCGCGCGCGCCTGCTCGCCAAAGGGAGGCGCAGCGATCGCCACCATCTCGGCCTGCCACTGCATGATCTTCTGTTCGTGAAGGTGCATCCACTGGAACGCCTGGTGCACGCGGCGGTCTGCGGCCAGCCGGGCGATGCATGCGGTCGCGGGTGCGGAGGAAGCCATGGAAACCATCAGCGTAGCACCCTGGCTCTAATACTCCACACTGTCGAGAAACAACCCTCGCGCCGGCGCCGTGGCTCCCGCGGCCGGCCGGCTCCGCGCCTTCAGGATCCGATCCATCTCCTCCGGCGCGAGTTGGCCGCGCCCCACGTCGACGAACGTTCCCACCAGATTCCGCACCATGTGGTGCAGAAATCCATCGCCGCGCACGCGATAGACGAGCAGCTCGCCATCGGCCGTCCACTCCGATGAAAAAATCGTCCGGATATTCCCTTTATCCCCGCCCTCGTCGTCATCGTGCGGTTCGCGCCTCGTGGCCAGGTCCGGGTCGCTCGCCGCGAATGACGTGAAGTCGTGCGTCCCCACCACCATCGCCGCAGCGGCCTGCATCGAGGCAACCTCGAGCGGTGTGGGGCCGGCAACCCCGGCACGGGTCGCGTGCAGCGCCCACGCGTAGCGCGCCGCCCAGGGCAGGGAAATCTCCGCGCAATCGATGCGGTATTCGTAAGTCTTGGCCCTCGCTGAGTGCCGCGCGTGGAAATCCGGCGCCGCAATCTCCGCGCTCAGCACGCGAATCGATTCCGGCAGCGTGCGATTCAGCGCTCGCTGCAGATTCGCTTCCGGAATGGGCGCCGCCAATACCAACGACGCAACCTGTCCCCGCGCGTGCACGCCCGCGTCGGTTCTTCCCGAGCCCTGCGGCAGCACGCGCTCGCCGGTCACGCGCTCGATGGCGGCGGCCAACTCGCCCTGGATCGTCGCGCGATCCGGCTGCACCTGCCATCCCGAAAAATCCGTGCCGTCGTACGCGATTACCAGCTTCCAATTCGATCCGCGCAACGGTGTTTCATTTGCCGCCATGAATTAACTATTTCCGCCCAATTTTTGCATGGGATTTTCGCATCGCAACCTGCCCCCGATTCATCGAAAACCCTGCGATATACTCAGTTTTCCTGGCGATGCATAAGAGTTTACGGCACGAGATTATGGAACCGGGCCGTTGCCTGCCTCGTATAGCTGGAGAGCCCGATCGTTTTTCGGTTCACCGCGTGTGCATTTTTGCCGGCCGTGCGCAGTTCGGCGATTCCGCCGTGCATGGCATTGAGGAGTGGAGACCGTTCATGTCCTTTTCCGTCTCAAATCGCCGTTCATCGCAGAAATCGGCCGGTGTGTTCGCGAAACTCACAGCCGCGGCAGCGATTTCCTGCACGCTCATCGGCCCTGTGCCCCTGTACGCTCAGGCGGTGCCGCAAATGGCGCCCGCGGCGCGGGGACTTCCTCCTGAGCCGGTGCCCAACTACACCCAGCCCCTCTACCTGCGTCCCAGCGCCGCCGATTTCGCCCGCGAACGCACCGATTATCCCAATCCCCTGGCGCCCTACAGGCCCGCC
>JASIAO010000380.1 GCA_030041955.1 Acidobacteriaceae bacterium
TCCGGGGTCGCCTGGATCTGTGAAGAATTCCGCCTTGTGGGCGGCTTCGCAGGATTTCTGGAGATGGGGCGCTCCCCAGGGGCTGAGTGAACAGAATATCTGTTATCAGACATACGCGAACCGCGGGCCTTCACCTTGCGACAGCCGCATCTACGACTACCGGCTGATCGGGCCTGCTGGTGCCATGCAGAGCCGGAGCATCCCTGGCTCTCTTCAGGGGCTCCATCGAGCTTAGGATGGACACCATGAGACAAGCATTCCTCACTCTTCTGGTCGGATGTCTGGCGCTGATAGCGACGGCTCAGACGGACAATACCGTCTACGTGGAGAAGTTTCTGACGCCCGGCGGTACCCTCGGCCAGGCAGTCGCAGCAGCTCAGGCCACGTGCAATCCATCCAGTATCTGCACCGTCGTCTTCGATCCGTCACTGGCATCGCATCCGACTGGGACGCTGCCCCCGGCCTGTCCGCGATGCACATGGCGGGGCTATCAGGAGCCGACCAGCACCAATGGCTACCTGTTCTCAGGGCTGCCGAACCAGAGCCCGCAGGGACACTGGGCAGATCGATGGTATTACGCGAACTTCGGAGGAAAATATACATCGCCAACGGGCGGGAGCCTAATTAACTTTCACGCTCTGTACAACACAGTGACGTTTCCGATGCCGGGCTGGGATTGGGGTAACGTGCCGCACGGGCCGGAGGGCTGGACGTGGCGCCATTGGTATACCCTCAAGGCAAACAGCTTCGGCGCAGGCGGCTTTTCGGGACTGGTCGAGATGTTCTACCAGTACGGCAAGGGCGACACCGACGATCTCTATAACTACTATTTCTCCCGTGGCGGAACGACCGGCACTTCCGACCAGGGAACCATCGGCATCGGGTCACAGGGCGGCGAGGAGCCTCAGACCTTCGTCAGCTATTGGGACAGTAATTCCGCCGATCGCCCGACAACTGGGAATGTGAGTACGGCCAGCAGTGGCCCGCGCGCCTGCGTCAGCGATTGCAGCGTGCAGGTGGCCACATCCTCAGCCGGCGGACCAGTTTCTGGTCCTGCGTTAGGCGATCGCCTGCCGTTTATCGACACATCGCAGAAGCTAATCGACGATGCTCACATTCAGCGCATCATCAACGGCACGGGGGAGATACCCGGTACGATCATTCTTGATTCGAACAGCGTACCGGTCAGCACAGCATGGGGCACCCTTACCGCAGACTGCAATGCGCCCGCGGCTCCGCATGCCCCACAGCCGGCCGGAGTGGGCACGGCTTCGGAAACCTGCTCCGTGAATCTCGACGGTATTGGACAATGGGGCAATTCACCAGGGAGCTTCGTCAAAAACGAACCTGTCTGCTTCTCCGGGCAGAACCATGAGACGGCAATAATAACGGATGCCGGAACACCAACCGCCGGCACGCAGACGATCACGGTAAGCGTCGGTGGCGGCCATGAAGCGGGTTCGGTAGTAATGCAGGGCGGCTTGTGCGGCTCTGCATATCTCGATGTAGTGGTGAACGGCGGCAGCGGAGGCGTGGGACAAGGAAGCGCGCCCCTGAAGACGCCTGTCGATGTGCTTGGTGCAATCAGCCGAAACACTCTTGTGTGGCGACGCTTTGCATACGGATATCCGCCCGGAGCTGACTCATTTCGGATGGGCAACCTCATACTTGGCAGCTTCAGGGTTGGCAGCGTAAGCAGCACATCCGCGGGCGCTGTCTCCATGAAGCTTCTGGCCGGCGGAGAGACAAGCTGGGCGCCTCCGCTCAGAGGTGGAACCGTATATCTCGATACCAGCAATCCTGCGCTCAATGGACAGTGCGGAGCGTTTACGATCAACCTTCAGGACAGCACCGCGAGCTGCACGAAATCCGCCATTACGAGCAGGCAAACGGCCCCGCAGGGGACTATCGCACTCAACTGTACCCTGCCGGGCTGTAGCGCAAATCCATACGGCAACGGAGACGTGAACGTCTACGCCGGCTCGCAGATCATCGACGCCCAAGATCAGAAGACGGGCGTCATCGATGGCAGGGATTTCCTGATGGAGCCAAACTCCTGGACCTGGCATGATGGCGACAAGGTTGAGGTGGATCATCACCCGTCGGCGGATTTCACAGGGAACTTCACCAACCTGAGCGTCATGAATCCTGGAGCATCCTGGCAGGGAGTGCAAGCTACCCTCAACGGGACCGGTATCGAAAGCCCGCTCTCCACGGCTTCACCTTACATCCAGGGCGATTCCACATTCTGGGGCGTGAACGAAACCTCGTACCGGGATTACGCCTACTACGGCGGGACCGCGGGAATGCCTCTCGGACTGTCGTTCTTCGGCCCGGTGAGAACACTGCTGACTTCGTTCCACGCGCCGCAAATTGGTCAGCCGGCTATCGCCCTGGGCGCGCCGTATGCCGAGGGCGGCGTCGGAGGCTCGTCGGACCCGAACTACTGGAATCCGCTGCTTGAACTGCTTGACTCCAAAGGCCGCCCTCATGGAATGGCGTATTACTGGAGCAGCGATCAGTTCGTGGACATGTCGGAATCCGACGAGAATCACTTCCGCGCGCTCTACCAATACGAACCCGGAGCCGGGCCATCCTCGCCCGGCTGCGACAGGAACCGCGGCGGATGGTACGGCTGCAAAGCGGTCGACACGTATAACGCCAGCAGCTACGCTCACGGCCAACTGCAGGGCATCACCCCGCCGCTGACTTCCGTTTCCACGTCGGCGATCTACTCGCCTTCCCTGCTCGATATCTCAGGCACAATCTCTAACGTCGTCGCGGTCGCCACGTCTTTCCGCTGCAGCGCCAGGCCGACGTTCACTCTGGAAGATTGCGGGACGTCGACCAGCTGCTCCTCTCCAACTCCATTGGGGAGCGTCACGCTCACCGCGGCGAATACCATCACCAAATCGGCAGCCTCGGCAGCCCTGACCAGCGGGCATTATCTCGTATGGAGGCTCACCGCCGGAAGCTGCAGCGAGCTGCAGATTCAGGCAAGCGCGGCATACTGAGGGAGCGCGCTATCGCCGGGCTTCTCATGCGCGAGCGGACTGGCAACAGGCAGCCGGGTAGGATTCGAGAGCGAGTGGAGAGAATTCCGGCGGAGGCGCCGTAGCCCGCCAGCCCTGCGGATCGACGAAGCGACCCGGGTCGAAGCGCCAGGTGTTGTGTCCGTGGCGGACGTAGACAAAGAGGCCCGGATCGGCGACGCGCTGGACGCGGTGTCGGCGCTGCGTGAACTGGCGGATGAGCGCAGCGCTACATCCCTCTGCATGGCCCGCTGCGCACGGGCCGATTCAATGCCGGTCTCTATCGGATCCGCAACCAGCCGCCGGGACGCGCAATCGCTTCCGCGGCGCTGCGCTGCCGCGCTAATCCGCCCCTGGCATTCCTGTGGGAGCAGGGTCTGGTGGCGATGCTCTACGCCGAGCGGCCTGCCTGCGAACTCCCCAGCCAGCGATACGCGTTTGTCTGTTTCGATGGGTTGCCAGGGGGCGTGGAGGGTTACGATTACTCCGCTAATCCCTGCGGATACGCAGCAATCCATTTCGGCGGTCTCGCCGAGAAGCCTTCCGACGCCCTGGCGCTCCAGATCTTCAGCGCCCTTGCCAACCGGCGGGCGCGTACCGCCGCGTGCGAGGATGCGCTGTCCGGTTCGATCGCCGGCTAAATGCGATCTTTGTGCAGAAACAACGACGCCGCCCGAAGGCGGCGTCTGATGATTCCCGCAAGGCTCTCGAATCAGAGCGTTGACTCGATTTCAAAACCCCACGCTTCCAGCAACGCCTCGGGAATGTACTTCGAGTTGCGGTTCCGGCGCGCCCACTCCCGCAGACGGGTGGAGCGAATGTACTGGTCTGGAGTCAGCTTGAACTCCTTCACCACCTGCTCGAAGGAAGTCACGGTCGGCACAACCGGGCCGATCGGCTCCGGCTTGCCCCAGTTGGGATTGCCACGACGCTTTGCCATGAAGAATTTATCCTCTGTATTAAGAGTGACGTTCAAAAGGTCCCTGGGCCCACCCTGCAGCACCCGGGAGTCAAAAACCTTTATTATTCTAGGGATTTTTTCTATGAAAATCAAGAGGAAAACGGCGGGCCCTGAGGAAAACCACGAAATCTAACTAGCACGTAATCAGAAAGATACCTCCTTTCCGCCTAAGCGTGGGCTCAAGGAAAATCGCGTTCGCCGTCCAGCTAGACTGGGCGTAGTTCGCTGCGCGTTCAATCACCCATCACTGAGAGACAGCCCTGAACTCGAGAATCGAAAACCTGCGCCCTTTTACCTCCCTCGTCGCCCGCCTGGTCCTTGGCGCCATTATGCTGGCCCACGGCTGGACCAAGGTCATCCCCCACGGGTCGCTGTACCACTTCGCCCAGTTCGTAGCGCACCTCGGACTTCCCTACTGGATGGGTTACGTCGCCGCCTTCACCGAGTTCTTCGGGGGCATCGCGCTGATTCTGGGCATCGTGACGCCCATCGCGGCTCTCGGCGTCGCCATCGATATGATTGTGGCCATCGTTAAGGTGCATCTGCACCACGGCCTGACCGGAGCGGGCGGATTCGAGTTCCCGCTCAGCCTGTTGGCCCTGGCTCTGATCCTGCTGGCCGATGGCCCTGGATGGCTGGCTGTTGATCGGGTGATCTTCCGCGGCAGATAGCCGCTCTCATTTCAGGGCAGCGCAGCCAGGAATTCAGCGGCCGTGATGACCGACGCACGGCGCGGGAAGATTCTGTCGAGCAAACAGGCGTGTACTTCCGGATCCTGATCGGTGCAGCAGTCCCGCAGGACGATCAGCCGGTAGTCAGAGTCGCTCGCCGCAAGCAGTGTGGATAACACCACGCCGCTGGTCGCGATGCCAAAGAGGACGAGCGTGTCCGCGTCGTGCGCGCGCAGGATCATTTCGAGATCCGTGCCTGTGAATGCGCCTACCCGGTGCTTCGTCACCACGATATCGTTCGGTTCCGGGCCAAGCGCAGAATGAATGGCGCCACCCGACCCCTGAAAGAGCTGCTGGTGCCTCTCAGAGTTGCGAATGGCGCTGAACAGAGGATTCCGCGGGCTGATTTCCGGCAAGCCCGGACGAAAGCCGACCTGCACGTGGATGATCATCATCCCGAGGGCGCGGCCTCGCTCTAAAACCTCGGCGGCGCGCGAGATCAGATCGGGATTGGCACCTGCATAGGCAGCGACGATCCCGTTCTGCATATCCATACTGAGGACGGCGGTTCGCGCCGGATCCAGTTGCAGGTCCATCGTCCCCCCTTACGGCGTCGTCTTATCGAGCGAGAACTGCCACTCGATAATCTTTTTCAGCTCTTCGTACGGAATGCCCATCATCGGCACGGCCCGGCCGTCTATAAACAATGTCGGCGTCTCATCCACGCTCAGATCCTGTCCGAGGTGCATCGAGGCGTCCACCGCACTCTTCGCAGCCGGTGAATCCGCACAGGCGGTGATTTTGTCGGGATCGAGTCCGGATGCGGTCACAGCATTGCGCAGCGCCTGATCCGCGCCCTGGCCCTCGAGCTCGGCTTGCGCCTCGAAAATGGCGTCGGAGAACTTGAAGAAGTCAGCGTTGCCCCCCTGCTGCGCGACGCACGCGCCGAAAGCTGCAGCTTTGAAGGCCTCCGGATGAATGCTCACCAGCGGGAACATCTCAAAAACGTAGTGCGCCTGGGGGAAATCCTGCATCAGGCGTTTCGCGATCGGCTGCGCGTCCTTGCAGTGCGGGCACTCGAAGTCGGCGAACTCGACTAGCTCGAACTGCTTCCCCGGAGCGCCCAGCGACGGCCCGTCGGCGCGCTGCTGCAGGATGCGGTAATTGTCCTCATAAGGATGCGGGCCGAAGTCGAGCACGGACTCCTGGGAGATGAGGTGTTTCCCGTCAGGAGTGACGAAGAAGCTCAAACTCGCCACCTGCGGGTTCGGCTTCTCGGCCAGAAAAACCGTCACCTTGCTCACGCCCGGCGCTTTGGTCTTCTCGATGGCGTACACCTCCCAGACGCGATTCTCGTCGTAGCCCCAGGACATGTGGAGGAACTGCTCCACTTCTTCCTTCGTCGGCGATGTGGCCGTGAAATTGGCCGGGTTGATCGGCGGAAACTTAGGCTCGGTCGTAGCGGCTGGCGCCTGCGGAGCAGCCCCGGCCTGAGGCGCGGGAGCCTCAGGTGCCTGGGTCTGAGCGGCAGCGGCAAGGCCGAAGCCGGCGAGGGCGAGCGCGAGAATCGCGCAGGAGATAGAACGTATCTGCATACAATCCTTTCGAGGAATTGATTAAACCTGAACTTTAACAGCGATCGGGAAGCGGCGGCCCATCCCGAAGGCCTTCGGTGTCACTTTCAGCACGGGTGCCGCCTGCTGCCGCTTGTACTCGCTCCGCTCCACCATTTTCACCACCGACCGCACCAGCTCGAGGTCCAGGCCGCGTTCTTCGGCAATCGCCTCCGGGGTCGCGTAGCGTTCGACATAGGCTTCGAGGATCGGGTCGAGGATTTCATACGGCGGCAGCGAGTCGGTGTCCTTCTGGCCGGGGCGCAGCTCGGCCGACGGCGGTTTCTCGAGGATGCTGCGGGGGATCACTTCCCTTCCGGCGTTCAAAGAATGGCAAAGGTCGTAAACCTGCGTCTTGAAGACGTCGCCGATGACAGCCAGCGCGCCAACCATATCGCCATACAGGGTACAGTAGCCGGTCGACATCTCGCTCTTATTGCCGGTGGTGAGCACCAGCGCATTGAATTTGTTCGAGAAGGCCATCAGCAGCGAGCCGCGGATGCGCGACTGAAGGTTCTCCTCGGCGATATCAGGCTTCGTTCCGGAGAAAACACCTGCCAGCCCCTGACGGAAAGCCGTGAAAATTTCATCGATGGGGATCACCTCGAAACGAATACCCAAATTCTCAGCAAGCTGCCGGCTGTCGTCGATGGAGCCCGGGGAGGAATACGGGCTGGGCATGCCAAGCGCCGTGACATTCTCCGCGCCGAGGGCGCGTACGGCGATGGCCGCCACCAGTGCGGAGTCGATGCCGCCGCTCAGGCCGACCACGGCCTTCGAGAAGCCGCACTTGTGCACGTAGTCGCGCGTGCCCAGCGTCAGCGCATCCAGCATCGCCGCGACCTCGTCCTCGCAAGTGGCGCGGACATCGCCGGTCAGCGCATCCGTGTCGGCGAAGACCAGATCCTCGCCAAAACTGCGCGCCTGGGCAATCACTTCACCATCGGGGCCAATGACCAGGCTCGATCCATCGAAGACCAGGCTGTCGTTGCCGCCCACCTGGTTCAGCATGGCGACCGGTACGCGGTGCCGGCGCGCGATGGCCGAGAGCATTTCGCGGCGCAGCGGGCACTTGCCCCGCCACCACGGCGAGGCGGAGATGTTGAGAATCAGCGAGGCGCCCTGCTTCATCAGCTCTTCCACAGGATCGACTGTGTAGAGGCGGTTTTCCCAGAAGCTCTTGTCGTTCCAGGCATCCTCGCAGATGGTGAGCGCGACGGGCCGCCCATCAAGATGGCAGATGCGCTGCCGCACCGCGGGTGCGAAGTAACGCTGCTCGTCGAAGACGTCGTAGTAGGGCAGCAGCATCTTTGACTGGACGAACTCGACGTGGCCGTGGCGGACCAGCGCTGCGGAGTTCATCACGTGCTTTCCTGCTCCGTGCTCGGCGGCCGTGACGTAGCCGACGATGACCGCGATGGAATCGTGCGCGGTGGCGCGGGCGATCTCGCAGACGGCCTCGCCGCAGCGGGTAACAAACGCCGGCTTCTCCAGCAGATCGGCCGGGGGATAGCCGCAGATGGCCAGCTCCGGAAAGAGGACGAGGTTGGCGCCTCCCTGCTGCGCGCGCCGCGTAAATTCAAGAATCTTAGCGGTGTTGCCGCGGAAATCGCCGACGGTCGGATCGATCTGAGCCAGCGCGATCTTCACCTGTCCAGTGTAGCAACGCGGGCGGGCGAGGCTGCTGACACCTCCGGAATCGTGATTCCGCCAGGGATCGAGCCCCGCCTGCCGCTTCTCATCGCAACCGAGGCCTCCAATCCCCCGAAAGAGCCATGGCCGGGCAAGGCACAAATTGCCTTATAATCAGTGCGCGCCTGGCTCAACTGGAGAACTCCTCCCAATGAACAAAGCCCCTCTCGGAAAACTCCTTCGCATCGACCTGCGCTCGGTCTGGAAGAGCGACGCCTTCGATTTTGCTCCGTGGGTGGCGGAAAACATCGACCTCATCGGAGGAGTCCTCGGCCTCGACCTCGAAGTGGTCGGTCACCACCCCGGCCTCGCGGAAACTTCCGTCGATGTTCTCGCTCGTGACCGCAACCGCGATCGCCGCGTACTGATCGAGAGCCGCCTTGAGGAAACCGATCACGCCCATCTCGGCCAGCTCATTACCCACGCCGCCAGCCTCCAGGCCAGTGTCGTCGTGTGGCTCGCGCGCGAACTGCGCGACGAACACCGTCAGGCCATTGCCTGGCTCAATCGCGGCGACAGCGGGGCCACCGAGTACTTCGGCATCGTGGTCGAGGTCCTCCAGATTGACAACTCGCGACCGGCTCCCGATCTCCGCGTAGTCGCCTCGCCCGCGAAGTGGACTCGCAGCGCCCATCCAATCGCGGCCCACAATGGCGCCGCCGTTCCGGTTCCGGCGCCCGCACCGGTTGCCGCCGCGTCAGCCCCTGCGCCGGTCGCCGCCGTTATAGCGGTCGCGCCACCTCCTGCATCTGTCGCATCCGCGCCGGCTGAACGTGTACCTGTAACCCCCGCAGCAGCCCGCGCCGCGTCGGCTCCAACCCCGGCGGAGGAGCCCAATTCCAGATACACCCTTTTCCTTCACTTCTTCCAGCGTCTCCTTGAGGACCTCCGCGAGGTCCCCGGCTTTGCCAACGCGCGCCGCGCCGAGCCCCATAGCTGGTATTCCTTCAGCGCCCCGGCCCGCGGCTTCCAGTACGTCGCCAGCTTCGATCAGTGCGGCCGTGTGTGGGCGGAGCTTTACATCGATCTCGGCGATCGTGCCCAGAACGTCGCCGCCTTTGAAGCCCTTCGCGCCGAAAAGCGTGCTCTCGAACACGCCTTCGGCGAGCCTCTCGACTGGGATTACGGCCAGGGGCGCCGCGCCTGCCGCGTGGCCGCCTCCCGTCCTGGCAACATCGACGACCCGGCTGAGGCTCTCGACGACTATCGCCGCTGGGCCGTCGATCGTCTGCTTCGGTTCCACACCGTCTTCAGCTCGCATCTGCCCGCGGCTGCCGCCCGCGCGGAAGAAGCCGTCGCCGAACTGCCCTCGCCAAAGAGCCCGGGTCGCATCGGCATCGAAATGCTCCTGCCCAAGTCCTTCTCCGGCACAGGCACTGCATAGTCCCGGCGATGCCCGGATGTCCGCGTCGCCGCAGCATCGGTTTAAAGCTGCGGCAGTACGAACGCGTCCAGTTCCAGAAACTGTTGAAGCACTTCGTCGTCCGAATGCTTCATCTGCTCCACTGTGCCGAAGAACTCGGCCCTGCCCTGGTGCAGGAAAAGCACGCGGTCGGCCAGCCGCTCCGCGAAGCGCATATCGTGCGTGACCACGATGCTGGTGAGCTTGAGCTGGTTCTGGAGCTTCTGAATGAGGCTGCCCAGAAGGTTCGCGATCAGCGGATCCACCATGGTCGTCGGCTCGTCGTAAAGGATTGCCTGTGGTTCGGCGGCCAGCGCGCGGGCAATCGCGACCGAGCGCTTCATCCCCGTGGATAGATCGGACGGCAGCAGGTCGACCATCTCCGCCACGCCGACCATCTCCAGCAGACCGCGAACAATCTGTTCGATCTGGTCGTCGGAGAGGCCGCGGCCCTCGCGCAGCGGGAAGGCCACATTCTCGCCGACCGTGAGGGAGTCGAAAAGCGCGCCGTTCTGGAAGACCATGGTCACCTTGCGGCGCACCTGCTGCATCTGGGCCTCATTGAAGTGCGTGATGTCTTCGCCAGCGACGAGGATGCGCCCTGAGTCCGGCTTGAGAAAGCCCATGATGTGCTGCAGCGCGACCGACTTGCCCACCCCCGAGCGGCCCAGAATGCAGAGGATCTCGCCGGGCTTCACGTCGAAGCTGATGTCGCGGAGCACGTGCAGGTCTCCGAACGACTTGCAAACTCTGTCAAAGGCGATGTACGGCTGGGCCGCCGTGTCCACGTTTGCGGGCGGAATGATTTCGATGGGAATGTCCGGAGGGCTAACCACGTTGAGTTCGGTATCCTTACCTCCATTTCAGCTTATTGGATCGCGCCGGATTGCTCCAGGGCAAGATCAGGGTAGATGCTTCAGAGGGGTCCTCGGCTTAGTCGACGCCACCAACAGGGAGCGGCGACCCTGATAACTGGTTGATGGCGGCGCAGTTACCCTGGTCTTGCCTGAGGCTGCTTTTTGAGGTGTGCACTCACCGCCTCGAGATCGCCTGGGGCATTCACGTTCAGAAACCAGTCGCATAGTGGAGGATCCTCCGGCCAAACGCCTGGCGGCAGCGCGGCTTCCAGGTCTTCCACCACAAACAGGTCGACCGCTTCACCGAGAGAAGCCGCCGCCTCGCGCACCGCGGTCATTATTTTTAGATGTCCGGCCCCCATCGCCGCGCGCAGACCCGGTAACAATCGCCGGCTGTAGACCGCAGAGAGCGGCTGTTCGCGTCCACCGGCAACAGGGATGGTCGCCACCGCCTTGCTTTCCTCGGCGCGCTGCATCAGCCAGTGCAGAAATTCGATGGGAATCAGAGGTGCATCGACAGGCAGAAAGAGATTCAATTCCGTATCGCTGGCAGCCAGCGCCGCCTCAATGCCGCCGAGCGGACCGCTCTGCGGAAAATTGTCGGGGACCACCTCAGCGAAGCGCGTTAAATCCGGACGCACACCACAAATGCGCGGCGTGAGGCCGAGCGCGCGCAGACGCTCCAGAGCCAGCGCGATTAGAGGCTGCCCATCCACTTCCAGCAGCGCCTTGTCGCGGCCCATCCGCGTGCTCTTCCCGCCAGCCAGGACGAAGGCGTTCACCGGGCTACCTCCGCGGCAGGAGCGACTGGATCATCTGCACGGCGACTGCCGGGTTCTCCACTTCGACGATCAGCCCGTTGTACCGCTCGTCGTGCAGGTCGATGACGATGGTGTTGTCCGGATGGTGCACGTCCCAAAACACGCGTTGGCCATGCTGATAGAAGGTTCCGGCGGTAATGACGCCGGGAATGTCGGTACCGGGCAGACGCACGCCATGCCACCAGCCGCGCGCGACCTCAGGATCGGCGCGCACCCCGGCGATATGCTCCAGCGGGATCTCCAGCGTGCTCTTCAGCGCCCACAACTGGTCCGCGCCGCGCACGTGCAGCATCAGCTTGCCTTCCGACGTCTGGAGATCGACCATGGAACCACCTCAGGACGATTTCAGTGTAAACGGCCACTCGCGCCGCACCCGCGCGCGGGCGAAATACAACGCGCTGCCCAACACACCCACAACAAGCGCCAACAGACATTCGCGTCGCGCCTCCGGCCGCGAAGTCAGGATGAAAAGAAATCCCGCCAGTGCCAGCAGCGGCGGCAGAGGATACAGCCACATACGGAACGGCCGTGGCATCTCCGGCCGTCGCATGCGCAGAACGATCACGCCCACCTGCTGCAGCAGATACTGCAGCACGATTCGGATCACCACCAGCGCCGCAATCACCTGCGCCAGGCGGAAGAAGCAGAAGACCATCGCAACAAGGCCCATGGCGACCAGCGCGACATCGGGGAAGTGCCGCTTAGGGTGCAGGTGAGCGAACGCTCGAAAGAAATTGCCGTCGAGCGCGGCGGCGTAGGGCACACGCGAGTAGCCCATCAGCAGCGCGAAGACCGACGAGAATGCCGTCCACATAATGAGGCAGGCGATAGCGACGCCTGCGCGCGGGCCAAGCGTCTGCCGCACCATGTCGGCGACCGCGGTCGAGCCCATGGCGTGCGCCGGGATCACGCCCAGCACCGCAACATTCATCGTGATGTAGAGCGCGGCCACGGCGAGGATGGAGAACAGCACCGCACGCGGGATCGTCCGGCCCGGATTGCGCACTTCTCCGCCGAGGAAACAGACGTTGTAGTAGCCCCAGTAGTCGTAAGTGGCGATGAGCGTCGCCGATCCCAGCCCCGCGAAGAAGCCCGGCGCAAAACTGAGCGCGTGCGGCGGCATCTGTAACAGCGCCGGATGGAAATGCGTGAATCCCGCCACCAGGATCACGCCCATCGCTGCCATTACGCCGGCCCACAGCACCCAGGCCATGCGCAGGATCGCCCGCATATCCTGGTACAGCATCGCAATGATGAGCACGCAGGCGCCGGCAGCCAGCAGGCTGGTGCGATGCGGTCCTCCCGGCCACGCGGGAAAGAGCGGCACTCGCAGCCGGGGAAACAGCACCGATGCGAACTCGGCGAAGCCGATGCATCCCGAGGCCATCGAAAGCGGCGCGCTGAAGCAGAGCTGGAAGACGTAAAGAAACGAGACGAAGCGGCCTGCGCCGTTGCGCCCGTAGATTTCGCGCAGAAAGGCGTATGACCCTCCGGCTTCGGGCATGGCCGCGCCCAATTCCGCCCACACCAGGCCATCGCAGCAGGCGATGCACGCGCCCAGGAGCCAGCCCAGTAGCGCCTGCGACCCGCCCATCGCCGCCACAATCAGCGGCAGCGTAATGAACGGTCCCACGCCGATCATGTACATCATGTTCAGCGAGACGGCGCTGGCCAGGCCGACGCGGCGCTCCAGATGCGGCGCCGCCGCAGTCTCCAACTCCGGTGCTGCGCTCGCAATTTTCTGCTCGGCCATTCCAGCCTTTGTATCAGATCGCCTCACGATACACTGGCTTTTCAACGATGCGTCCCCGTTCCCTGCTCTCGCTTTGCGGATTCCGCAGCGCCGCTTCTCTGGCGCTGAGCGGCCTGCTCTCGCTGTCTGCCGCGGCGCAGGTGGTGCCGTGGCGCACGCAGATCGCGGCCTCGCCCGACGCCCAGACGCTGCCGCAGGATCGCGGCGCCGACGGCCTGGCGCAGACGCTGCGCAAGCTCGACACATGGGCCAGCCTCATGTTCATCGTTGCGCATCCGGACGACGAAGACGGCGGCATGCTCGCCTACGAGTCGCGCGGGCTTGGCGCGCGCACCGCAATCCTCACCCTCACCCGCGGCGAGGGCGGACAGAACGCAATGTCCGGCGAGAGCTACGACGCCCTCGGCCTCATCCGCACCAACGAGTTGCTCGAAGCTGACGAATACTCCGGCTCCGAGCAGTATTTCGCCACCGTCGCGGATTACGGCTTCTCGAAGACGATCGACGAGGCGCATCAGGAGTGGGGGCGCCAGCGCGTGTTGTGCGACGTGGTGCGCATCGTTCGCGAAGACCGGCCGTTGGTGCTGGCCTCTACCTTCACCGGCAACATCACCGACGGCCACGGCCACCATCAGGTCTCGGGCGAGATGAACCAGGACGTGTATTCCGCGGCGGGCGATCCAAATGTCTGCCCCGATCAGATCGCCGCCGGACTGCGGCGCTGGCTGCCGCTCAAGGTTTACGCGCGCACGCCGTTTTTTGCGCCCAGCGCGAAAGGCATCTTCGATTACGCGACCAACAAGTGGTCGCCGGTGCGCTTCTACGACTACGTTACGAAGCAGTGGAGCGACACCTTTCCGTCTGCGACGCTGGAGATCCCCGAAGGAACGTGGGATCCGCTGCTCGGCGAGACCTATCTGCAGATGGCCCGCACCGGATGGGGCGAGCAGAAATCGCAGAACGGCGGCGCAAC
>JASIAO010000381.1 GCA_030041955.1 Acidobacteriaceae bacterium
CAGGTAGCCAGACGTGCCGGCGTCGGAACCACTACGGTATCGCGGGTGATCAACGGGGGTCACCGCGTCAGCCCGGAAACACTGGCTCGGGTACGGCACGTTATCGAAACTCTGGGCTACGTTCCCAACCAGGCGGCGAGGATTCTGAAGGGCTATCGCACGCGAGCCATCGGCCTGGTGATCCCCAGCATCGCCGATCCCTTCTTCGCAGAATGCGCCGAGGCTATCCAGGCGGTGGCCCGCGCAAATGACTCGCTCCTGATTGTCGTTACCACCCATAATGACCCACGAGCCGAGATAGAAAATCTCAATCTTCTGATGCGGCAGCGCGCGGACGGCCTGATTATCGCTCCGGCTAACCCGCAGAATCAGTCGCTGCGCCGGACGCTCGAGGCGCTGTCCGTTCCAGTGGTCGCTATTGACCGTCCCGTCGCGCATTCTTCCGTCACATCCGTGGTGGCGAACAACTTTCGCGGGGCAAACATGGCGACTGAGCACTTGCTGGACCATGGTTACCGCAGGATTCTGTGCCTGACCGGGGAAAGCACTCTGTATACCATTCGCGAACGCATACTCGGTTATGAAAGCGCCGTTGCAACCGCCGGCATCGAGCCGCTGCTCGACACCTCCGTAAAGGATTACAAGTCCGCCGAGTATGCGATTGAAACATCATTATCAGCGGCCAATCCTCCCGATGCGATCTTTACGCTGAAGAACAGCACAACGATTTACGCCTTCGAAGCGCTGCAGAAATTCAAGGTGCCGATTCCCGACTCGGTCGCGCTTCTCGGTTATGACGATTTTGAACTGGCAGCAACACTGCGTCCTTCCATCAGCGTGGTCGAGCAGCCCATCGGGGAGATCGCGCGGCTCGCTGCCGAGGCCCTCTTCGACCAGCTTCCGGAAGCGGGCGAATCGACCAGCACAGCCAGGTCGGAACAGGCGCGCCAGATCAAGCTGGAGACGCGGCTGGTGCCACGCAGTTCCTGCGGCTGTTCGCCCAGGCTGCGGGAGGAGCCGTCACCTTCAGCGCAGGGCTGACTGCGCTGTTGTCCGGGACGCGCCGGGATTGCCCAAAGTGAAGGACTTCCGCTTTAAGCGCGTGTACCCATTTGTAAATTCCCTGATCTCGACGAACTGATTGTCGTCAACATTTGTGATCCCTCGCTCTGACTCGCAGAAGACAAGTTTCTCTCGCCGACAATGGAGGGACACTGTCACAGGGAGTCGTAGACCAGCGCCACAAAGGTGTCCGGCTTAATCGGCCCCTTCGCCCAGACGGCATCCAGATCGGCCGTCGGCCTGGCGGCAATTGCCTGCTCCACCGTCTCACCCTGCGCCTTCAGCTTCTCTACGCGATCGGCCACCGTGACCAGCATGGTGCGGTAGGTCTGCAACGCGGTCTTTTCGCCGAGCGGGCCATGTCCGGGGACGATCTTCGTCTGATCGTCGGCCAGAGCCAGCACCTGATCGACGCCCCGGATCATCCCGTTGATCGTGCCCCCGCTGGAGAGATCGATGAGTGGATACATGCCGTTGAACCACAGGTCACCCGTGTGAATCACGTTGCCCTTGTGGAACTGAATGAAGATGTCCGAATCCGTATGCGCGTCGGGCGTGTGCATCAGGCTCTCTTCGTCGTTGTTCACCCACAGCGTCTCCGTGTCCGGAAATGTGTCCTGGGGCAGCGCGGCGTCGGGCGCGGCGTTAATGTGCAGGTCGTACACCGCCATGTACTGCGGCGCGGCGAGCCGGATGCGCGTGTTGTCCTGGGCAATGATGAACGCGCCGGCAAGGTGCAGCGCGGCGTTGCCGTCCGTGTGATCGGGATGCCAGTGCGTGTTGACGAGCAGCCGGATGGGGTGCGGGTCCAGCTTGCCCAGCGCATCGAGCAGGTGCGGCGTGCCAGCGGCCATGCCGGAGTCGATGATCAGTTTGCCGTCCGGGCCGATCTGGCAGACGATGTTGCCGCCCACCCCCTGGAGCAGAAAGATGGTGTCGGTGAGTTTGGTGGTCTTGATGGTCTCGTTGGCCGCGGCCGCTTCGAGTTGCTGGAGCAGATTGGGGTTCGGCTGAACTGCCGGGTTGGTATTGGCGGGGGGCGCCGTCTGCGCGGCAGCGGGAGCTGGTGTTGGTGCCGCGGTCTGGGAGGCGGATGTCTGCGCCAGGGCATTCCGCGAGGCCAGCCATGCGGCTGTCATGGCCAGGCTCGACTGACGGAGGAAATCGCGGCGCGATGTCATAGGTTCTGTTAGACGCTCATAGCAGGCCCGGCGGCAGGTTCAGCCCGCCCAGCATGCCCTGGGCGACCGATTTCAGAGACTCGTCTGCGCGCCGGCGAGCCTCATTGAAGGCCGCGGCGACCAGGTCCTCGAGCATCTCGACGTCCGGGGTCGGGCCGGTGAGACTGGCGACGGCAGCAGGATCGATGGTCACTTTGAGCACTTCCTTGTTGCCGTTCATCCTGACTGTGACCGCGCCGCCGCCCGAGGAGGCTTCGACGATCGTGGCGGCCAGCTTCTGCTGCATCTGCTCCTGCATCTGCTTCGCCTGGCCGAGCATTTCCTGAATTTTGAGTGGATTCAAGGAACAGGACCTCCCCTCATTCGGATCTGTCATTTCTGCCCCCGCAGGTCGAGGACGCTGCGGATATCGGCCTTAAATAACTCCTGAGTCTTGCGCACCAGCGGATTCTCGAGCGCCGCTGCCTGCGCGCTGCCGGCGATCGCCGGCGTCTGCCGCGCGGGCGCGCCCTTCGCGGCCGATTCCGGTCCGTTTTCACCGGGTACAAACGCGATTTTCTGCGTGGCGCCAATTGCTCGCAGCGCCTTGCGGCAGATCGCTTCCGCCTCCGCGTTCAC
>JASIAO010000382.1 GCA_030041955.1 Acidobacteriaceae bacterium
CGGCGAGAAATGCTTCCTGCGGAATATCGACTTTGCCGATGCGCTTCATCCGCTTCTTGCCCTCTTTTTGCTTTTCCAGCAGCTTGCGTTTGCGCGTGATGTCGCCACCGTAGCACTTCGCCAGCACGTTCTTGCGCAGCGCCGACACGGTTTCACGCGCCACGATCTTCGCCCCAATCGCCGCCTGAATTGCCACTTCGAACTGCTGTCGCGGGATCAGTTCCCGCATTTTCGAAACCAGCGCTCGCCCGCGGTCGTATGCAAAATCGCGATGCACGATGATCGACAGCGCATCCACCGGCTCGCCGGAGACGAGAATGTCCATCTTCACCATCGGCGATTCCCATGTGCCGGACAGATGGTAATCAAGCGACGCATAGCCCCGCGAAACCGACTTCAGCCGGTCGTAGAAGTCGAGCACGATCTCATTCAGCGGCAATTCGTAGGTCAGCATCACCCGCGTCGACGAAACATACTCGAAGTTCTTCTGCCGCCCGCGTTTTTCTTCCACGAGCTTCAGGATTCCCCCGACGTACTCCTCATTCGTGAGGATCGTCGCCGTGATCATCGGCTCCTCGACCTTTTCGATCTCACTCGGATCCGGCCAGCGCGAAGGATTGTCGACCTCGACCACCTGCCCGTCGGTCATCGTGATGCGGTAGCGCACGCTCGGCGCCGTCGTTATCAGGTCCAGATCGAACTCGCGCTCCAGCCGCTCCTGGATAATCTCCATGTGCAGCAGCCCGAGAAATCCGCAGCGAAAGCCGAAGCCCAGGGCTGCCGAACTTTCAGGCTCGAAGAAAAACGACGAGTCGTTCAGCCGCAGCTTCTCGAGCGCGTCGCGCAGCAGGGTGTGTTCGTGGGAGTCGACTGTGTAAAGCCCCGCAAACACCATTGGCTTGATCTCTTCAAACCCTGGCAGCGGCGCCGGCGCCGGATGCGCATCGTCGGTAATGGTGTCGCCCACGCGCGTATCGGAGACATTCTTGATGGTCGCCACGAAAAATCCGACTTCGCCCGCCGACAGCTCTTCAATCTCTACCGGTTTCGGCGTCAGCACGCCCATCGATTCGATATCGAAAGTGCGCCCGTTCCACATCAGGCGGATCTTCTGTCCCTTGCGCATGCGTCCGTTCACCACGCGCGCCAGCACGATCACACCGCGGTACGGATCGAACCAGGAGTCGAAGATCAGCGCCTGCAGCGGTGCTTCAGCATCCCCCTTCGGCGGCGGCAACCGGTTCACGATGGCTTCCAGAATTTCTGGCACTCCCTGGCCGGTCTTTGCGCTCACCGGGATCGCGTTGGTCGCATCCAGCCCCACGGCCTGCTCGATCATTTCCTGCGTGCGCGGGATGTCGGCGCTCGGCAGGTCGATCTTGTTGATCACGGGAATGATTTCAAGCCCGTGATTGATTGCCAGATACGCATTCGCCAGCGTCTGTGCTTCCACGCCCTGCGACGCGTCCACCACCAGCAGTGCGCCTTCGCACGATGCCAGCGAGCGCGAAACCTCGTAGGAGAAATCGACGTGGCCTGGCGTATCGATCAGATTGAGCTGATAAATTTCGCCGTTCTTCGCGGGGTACATCATCCGCACCGAGTGGGCCTTGATGGTGATGCCGCGCTCCCGCTCCAGGTCCATCGCGTCCAGCACCTGCGCGTGCATCTCGCGCTGCGTTAGCGAGCCCGTCAGCTCCAGCAGCCGGTCGGAGAGCGTGGATTTCCCGTGATCGATATGCGCGATAATCGCGAAATTGCGGATGTGCCTGTTGTCCATGGGAGGGGTCCGCCAGCCCGCAGCAATGCGCGGTTTGCCGGGGTGATGAAGTTCGCCGGAAGCCTCAGTTTATCACCCGCAATCGTGTGCCCCGGGCCATACAATGGGAGTAGCCCGTCCACCTCCGCATGGCAGTGAAAAGAGTCTTTCTCGCAGGCAGCCTTGCTGCGCTCTTCGCTCTCGCCGGCTGCCCGTCGCAGTCCGGACCTAACGCCCGTCCGCCGGCGCAGGCCACGGCGCCTCCGCTCCAACCAAAGCCCGCAACAGCTCCTGCGCAGCCGGAGAAACCCGCTGCAGCTGCGCCCCAGACCGCTAAGCCCAGTTTGGATCAGGCCGCTGCGACGGCCCAGCGCGATCGCACTCTCATCGCCTCGGTCGAGAGGGCTTACCAGGCCGGTATGAGCGATTATCAGCAGGGCCATCTCGCTTCGGCGCGCGACAATTTCGACTACGCCGTTGACCTCATGCTCAAGTGCAACTGCGATCTGCGCGGCGATCAGACCCTTTCCGATGAGTTCGACCGCATCGTCGACGCGGTGAACACCCTCGAACTCGACGCATTGCGCCAGGGAGGCGGTCTCACCCCGCAAGCGGAACCATCGCCGGTGGACGTCGCAGGGAACATCACCACTCCCGCCAATCCCAACGTTGTGGCGAAGGCAGAATCCGAGTTGAAGACCACGCAATCCGACCTGCCTCTGGTCCTCAATCAATACGTCGACGCTTACATCGACTTCTTTGAGAACAACCCCCGGGGCCACGCCACCATTGTTGACTCGCTGGAGCGCATGGGCCGCTACAAAGCCATGATCGAGCGTGTCCTCAAAGAAAACGGCCTGCCTCAGGACCTCATCTATCAGGCGTTTGCCGAATCCGGCTTCCGACCGCAGGCTCTCAATCCGCGTTCCGGCGCTGGCGGCATGTGGCAGTTCATGCCCTACGGCACCTATGGACTCGAACGCACCGCCTGGTTCGACCAGCGCTTCGACCCCGTCGAGTCCACCGAGGCCTACGCTCGCGAAATCAAGAAAGATTATGACCAGCTCGGCGACTGGTACCTCGCCATGGCCGCTTATGACTGGGGTGCTGGCAACATCCAGCGCGCCGTGGAGCGCACCGGCTATGCCGATTTCTGGCAGCTTTACCAGCGCAATAACCTGCCCCAGGAAACCAAGAACTACGTGCCCGCCATTCTTGCAGTCACGCTGATGGCGAAAAATCCGGCGCAGTATGGCCTCTCCGATATCACCCTCGACCCGCCGCTGGTCACCGATACCGTCACCACCGACTATGCCGTCGACCTGCGCCTCGTCTCGGACATCGTCGGCGTTCCCGTGCAGGAGATCGCCGCCCTCAATCCCAGCCTGCTGCGCATGAGCACGCCGCCCGACGATTCCTTCGATCTGCACCTGCCTGCCGGCACCGGACCGCTGTTCCAGAGCGAGATCGCGGAGATCCCGGTCGACAAGCGCCGCTTCTGGCGCCTCCACAATGTACAGGCGGGCGACACTCTCGACAGCGTGGCGCGCGCCTGGCACGTTTCGCCCTCGGAACTGGCCTTCGTCAATCAGCTCAGTCCTGGCGGCGATCTCTCCGGCGTCGATAAGCTCGTGATCCCCGTGGCGCCATCAAGCGTGTCCGGTGGGCTCCGCAACGCGCTCTACCGCATCCGTCGCGGAGACACCCTCGTCACCATTGCCGACCGCTTCGGCGTCACCATTGCGCAGCTCCGCCGCTGGAATCACATCCGCGGAAACGAAGTCGAGCCAGGACGCCGCCTCTACGTTGCGGAGCCTGCCCACATCTCCGCAGCCAGCCGCCGCCGGTATTCGCATCGCCGCAGCAGGGCAGAGGAGCGCGATCCGAAGAAAACCACATCCGCCTCGCACAAGCGGCCAAAGAAAAAGAAGACCAGCTAAGGGCGTGCGCGGATTCGATTTCCAGCGGCGGCT
>JASIAO010000383.1 GCA_030041955.1 Acidobacteriaceae bacterium
ATTAACCGCGATGGGAAGCGGGGATGTGGGGTTGAAAGCTCCAGGTTGCCGCAGGAAGGCCTGAGGCGACACAAACAGCGGAGGTGACGGGCATCTTGTGTGAAATCGGCGAGCATCTCAAGGAAGCACATGTCAGCAGGCTCGAACGCGGAAGCCAGGAAATGATCGGCCGCCAGCTGAGATTCAAGGAAAGACCGACATATTGACAATGGCCATCGGGCCTCCCCCCTGTGTCCATCTGCATTAAGGTTCAGAAGCACTGTCCAAGCCCGAGGTCTGCTTTGCCCAAGTTCTCCGGAAGGTCGTTGCGGAGGACAACGGAGTTATTCGCCGGATTCCGGCGGTATTTGCCGTACGCCTTTGGGAAGTTTGTCTGTGCTCCATCCGCGTTCCGGCTGAGGACACTGCCTATGGACCGCCCGCTGTACCTGTTGATTGCGCAGAATTCTCCTGAAATTGCCAGCAGCTTCACGGAATTCCTTCCCCCTCCGCAATTCAGAATTGAATTTGTAACAACGATGGAGGACTGTACCCGCAGCGCGGGAAGGCGCGCCACGCCGTGCGATCTGATTCTGGTGGATGAGAGCCTGCCACCATCGGGGGCGGTGGAAGCGCTGCGCCGGTTGCGGAGCATCCGGCCGGAGACGCCGACGGCGCTGATGAGCGCAGCCCTGCGTCCGAAGCTGATGTACGAGGCGAGCGAGGCGGGCGCGCGCGGATTCCTGAACAAACCGGCGCAGGCGGGCGATGTGGAGGAACTGGTGGTGACGCTGTGTCCACAGATCGCGGATCCAAAGCCGGAGACCGATGCAAGCGTGCACACCGAGGATCTTGGGGCAGGACAGTTTTTCCTGGCGTCGTCGCCGGCCATGCTGACGATTCTGAAGCAGGTACGGCAGCTGAGCCGGGCTGATGTTCCGGTGCTGATCACCGGCGAGAGCGGCGTGGGCAAGGAAGTGGTGGCGATGCTCATCCACAAGTATTCGCTGCGCGCCAACCGGACGCTGCTGAAGGTGAATTGCGCGGCGCTGCCCAACGATCTGCTGGAGAGCGAACTGTTCGGGTATGAGGCAGGCGCGTTCACGGGCGCGGCGCGCGCCAAGCCGGGAAAATTCGATATCTGCGACAAAGGGACGATTCTGCTGGATGAAATCGGGGAGATGAGCCCGCAACTGCAGGCCAAGCTGCTGCACGTTCTGCAGGACGGAACCTTCTCGCGGCTGGGGTCGCGGGTGAATACGAAGGTGGATGTACGGGTGCTGGCCGCGACCAACGTGAACATCGAGCAGGCGATCGAAGAGAAGAAGTTTCGCGAGGACCTTTACTACCGGCTGAATGCGTTTATCCTGCGCGTGCCGCCGCTGCGGGAGCGGACCGAGGAGATCCCGTGGCTGCTGAGGAATCTGGCGGCGAAACTGGCGGAAGCGAATGGGCTGGAACCGATTCAGTTTTCGGCGAGGATGGTGGCGGCGGCGATGAAGTACCAGTGGCCGGGCAATCTGCGCGAGCTGGGAAATTTTGTGAAGCGGTATTTGATCATGCGCGATGAAACGGCAGCACTGGTGGAGCTGGAATCGAAGCTGGTCACGCGGACACCGTCGTTCTCGGCGGAATCGTACTCGAATGTGCGCGTGATTACTCCGGGCAGCACGGGGTTGAAGTCGGCGGTGCGATCGAACAAGGATGAGACGGAGAGCCGTATCATCCGCGATGTGCTGGAGGAAGTGCGTTGGAACCGGCGCATTGCCGCAGAGCGGCTGCAGATCAGCTACAAATCGCTGCTGCAGAAGATTCGTTACTACAATCTCGAAGCGTCGGCATAGGACGGTTGGCGAGATCGACCTTCTGCGTGCACAAAGCTGCACACCTGCGGCATTCGTGGTACGGCGGATGCGGCGGGATGGACGCGGCGCTATGTGGATTCCTGACACATTTTGGGCGCTCAGGCGCACTGACAACGGCCTGAAGCGTCGTGTTTCCTGCCAGGCAAACAGGCGCAGAGGCCAGAGCCGGAGTTTGGCAGGGTAGTTGCTGCTTCTCCCCGCGATGATGGCTCACTGGTGGAACCGGAGGACGACAGCATTCGCGCTGGCAATCGTTTGCGCCGGCGCAGTGAACGTGTGGTGCCTGCGAAGCGGGCGGAATCTGGGCGCCCTGGCTTCCCTGGCGGCGGCGCTGCTGCTGGGCGGGCAGGCGCTGGAAAAAAGCGAAGGGGCGCAGGAACAGGTTGCGGCGGGTATGCCGGCTTCGGCCGCGCTGGCGCCGCCGGCGCGAGCGATCGCGCTGATGGGACCGGCGCGGACGGGAGCGAGGAACCAGGCGACGAACCGGGCCACGGACGGGGCGGCGCATTTTCCGGAAATCTGCAACGCATTCACCATCGATCTGGAGGACTACTTTCACACGGAAGTGTCGTCGCGCTCGGTGGGCTATGAGCAGTGGGACCGTTTGCCGTCGCGGATTGAGGCGACGGTGAAGCGGCTGCTGGATCTGCTGGACCGGCATGAGACGCGGGCAACGGTGTTTGTGCTGGGATGGGTGGCGAAGAAGCATCCGGCGCTGATTCGGGAAGTGGCGCGACGGGGACATGAGATTGCCTGCCACAGCTACCGGCACCGGCCGGTCTTCCGGCTGACGCCCGAAGAGTTCCGCGAGGACACGGTGCTGGCGAAGGCGATCCTGGAAGATACCACCGGGGCGCCGGTGCTGGGATATCGCGCTCCGAATTTCTCGATTACGCCGGGGACGGAATGGGCATGGACGATTCTGGCAGAGCTGGGATTTCTCTACGATTCCAGCGTGAATCCGGTGTGGCACAAGCTGTACGCCAATCCGCATGCTCCGCGATTTCCGTATCTGATCCGCGAGGCGAATCTCTTCGAGATCCCGGTGGCGACGTGGAGGGTACTGGGGATGAATTTGCCGATTGGGGGCGGCGCGTACCTGCGTCTGTTGCCGTTGCCCTATATAAGGATGGGACTCTCGTACGTGAATGATATGGAACGGAAGCCGGTGACCATCTATATGCACCCGTGGGAGATCGATTGCTATCAGCCGGAGCTGGCTGCGGGGTGGAAGTCGCAGATCCGGCAGAACTGGGGGCTGGACACCATGGAAGCAAAGGTGGCTGAGCTGCTGCGCGGGCGGCGCTTTGCCCCAATTGTGAAAGTCCATGCGGAAAATCTGCCGCTGGCCGCGCCTGCGACAGCAACGATGGGGCAGGAATCGTTCGCACGAGCAAGCTGAAATGATGACGAAAGCCCACACGCATGCTCATCCGCATACACACCCGGTCAGCTCGTGGCTGATCCGGCGAGCCGTGTATCCGCTCTGGGTAAGCCGGGACCATCCCGCGTATTTCCGGTACGCGAGGCAGTTTGCCCAGGAGCAGTTTCTGCCGCCAGAAGAGCTGGACAAGCTGCGCATGGAGCGGCTGCGCGGGCTGCTGCTGCACGCATTCCGGAATGTTCCCTTCTACCGGCGGCGCTTCGAAGTAAGCGGGGTGACGCCGCTGGATATTCGGACAGTGGAGGATCTCAAAGCGCTGCCGGTGCTGACGAAGAGCGAGATTCAGACGCAGAATACGGAGCTGCTGGCGCGGAACGTGCCGGAAACAGAGCGCGTGGCGAACCAGACGGGAGGCTCGACGGGAAGTCCGCTGCAGTTCTGGGTGGATAAGGAGCGGATGGACTCGCGACGGGCGAGCACCGACCGGCATAACGCGTGGGCGGGACTGCGGCCGGGAGACTGGCATGCGCACCTGTGGGGATCGCGGTTCGATACGGGGACGGTGACGAGGCCGACGATCACGTGGCGGCAACGATTGCTTTACCGGAACCTGACATTGAATACGTCTCTTATTTCGGACGAGGATCTGGCGGAGTATGTGGTGCTGCTGCGGCGGGTGCGGCCGCGCGTCATGCTGGCGTATGCACAGTCGGCGGTGTTCTTCGCAAGATTCTGCGAACGGAACGGAATCGACGATATTCGCTTCGACTCGATTGTGGTGACGGCGGAGATGCTGTTGCCGGGACAGCGTAGCGTAATCGAACGGGTTTTCGGAGGGAAGGTTTTCAATCGGTATGGCTGCCGGGAGGTCTCAGTGATTGCGAGCGATTGTCCGGAGGCTGCGGGGATGCACGTCAACGGCGATGCGCTGGTTGTGGAGGTGGAAGCTGCGCCGGGGCTGCCGGAGGGGACGGGGCGGGTGCTGATCACAGACCTGTTTAACCGATCGATGCCGTTTATCCGGTATGAGATTGGAGATCTGGCGACGCCGCTGGAGACGGGGAAGTGCGCATGCGGGCGGTGGCTGCCGCGGATTGCGAATATTCGCGGGAGGGTGACGGATTTTCTGGTGACGGCGGACAAGCGGCGGATCTCGGGAATTTCGCTGGCGCTGCTGGCCGGGGATATGCCGCAGGTGCGGCAGATGCAATTCGTGCAGGAGAATTCGCGGTCGATCCAGCTGCGCGTGGTGGCGGGCAACGGATATGGAGCAGACACGGTGGAGGAGCTGCGGCGGCGGCTGGATCCGTACCTGCGGGGGACGACGGAGTTGTCGATTGTGACGGTGGATCGGATTGCTGCCGAACCCTCGGGGAAGTTCCGCTATGTGAAGACAGCGCAGGAAGTCCAGGATGAATTTGCGGAGAGCCGGAGCGCGTGATGACGTGGTTCCATAACAACATTCTGCTGCCGATTTGCCAGCCGGACCGTCATCAGCGGCTGGGGCGACGGCTGCGCGACCTGGAACTATTCGACAGAATGCAGCGGTCGCAGCAGACAGCCATTCAGGAACGGCGGATTCACGCGGTTCTGGACCATGCGTACGCGACGTGTCCGTATTACCGGATGGTTTTCGACAGAATTGGGTTCCGCTCGAGCGACTGGCACTTCGGCGAGCCGCTGCCACTGCCGGAACTGACGCGGGACCTGGCGCGCACGAACGTGGAGAGTTTGCGCTCGCGTGGCTTTCGCCCGTGGGAATTGCGCAAAGCGTATACAGGAGGAACGACGGCGCCTCCGATCACGCTGTGGCGAGATCTGGAGGGGCTGCGCAACAAAGTCGCGGTGCAGTACCACCTGAACCGGCTGTGCGGGTACGACCAGGGAACGCGGGTGCTGTGGATCTGGGGCGCGGAACGGGATCTTGAGCAGCATCCGAGCTGGCGCTGGCGATTCTACGAGGAAGTGTTGCTGGGGAGGATGAACTGCGGCGCGGGACAACTGAGCGAGGCCTCGTTCCGGAATTTTCTGGAGAAGCTGAACAGGCACAAGCCGGAAGTCCTGTACGGGTATTCGAACACGCTGGCGCTGTTCGCGCGATGGCTGCGGGAATCGGGGTCGGCGTATCATCGGCCACGCGTGGCCATCGCAACCGCCGAGGCGCTGAGGCCGGAAGATCGCCTCGCGCTCGAACTGACGTTTGGATGCAAGGTGACGGTGCACTACGGGAGCCGGGACGTGGGGATGGTTGCTGCGGAATGCAGCGAGGGACGACTGCATTTTCATCCGGCGGCGTGTTACGTGGAGTTGCTTCCGGCGGGTGAGTCGCCCACGGGGCCGCTGTACCGGCTGGTGGTGACGGACCTGCTGAATTACGGAATGCCGCTGATCCGATACGACACCGCGGACTGCGTGCAGTTCGACGAGACGAGGTGCGGGTGCGGCTCGTGGTATCCGTCGGTGACGGCGGTGCTGGGGCGTGCGGTCGACCATCTGGTGCTGCCGGATGGGAGCCTGATGGATGGAGCGCCGCTGGTGATGCGGGCGGGGCGGACGTTCCGGAAGATCCGGCAGGTGCAGATCATTCAGAAGTCGATCAACCGGATTCAGCTGCGATTCTCCGCGCTGGGCGAGGGCGCAGAGGTAGAGCAGGAGCTTGCGGCGTTCCTCGGGGACATGGAGCAGGCGTTCCGCATACCGATCGAATGGGATGTGGAGCGGGTGCCTGAGATCCTGCGGGAGCGCTCAGGCAAACTGCGGATGACCATCTGCGAGGTTCCGCGGGAGCAATACGCGCGGGAGTGCCGAAGCGCGAACTGAAGGGCGGGCGGATCAGTCGGACCAGGGAGCGGGGTGGCGCTCCCAGCGGTGTTTGCGTAATTTTGCCAGGAGTTGCGGGTCGAGGGGTGGTGCGTCGCTAAGCGCGAGATTGGCGCGGACGTGATCGGGCTTGCGCATGCCGACGATAGTGGTGCTGACGGCGGGATGCGCGAGGATGAAGCGGATGGCTGCGTCGGGGAGAGGCATGCCGGCGGGGAGATCGGCGCGGAGGCGGTCGACGCGGTCGAGGGTCTCGCTGAGATTCCTGGGATTGAAGTAGCGCGCGCGCCAGTCGCCGTGGGGGAAAGTGGTGTCGCGGGTCATTTTGCCTCCGAGCGAGCCCTCGTCCAGCGGGACGCGGGCGATAACGCCGATGTTCAGCTCCTGACAGACAGGAAAGAGCTCATCTTCGGGGTTCTGGTCGAGGAGGTTGTAGATAACCTGGACGGCATCGACGAGGCCAGTGCGGACGGCGCGGATTCCGTTGGTGGGTTGCCAGCGATTGAGGCTGAGGCCGAAAGCGTGGATGATGCGGTCGCGCTTGAGCTTCTCAACGGTCGAGCGGAATTCGGGTCGATCGGTCCAGGCGTCTTCCCAAACATGAAACTGGAGGAGGTCGATGGTGTCGACGCCGAGGTTGCGGCGGATGAGGTCGGCGTGGGCGAAGACGTGATCCACAGGAAAGACGTCGTTGTAGTCGTAGGTGGGCTGGGAGGGCCACTTGCGGTTTTTGGGCGGGATTTTCGAGGCGGCGTAAAGGCGCTTGCCGAAATTGGCGGCGAGGATTTTACCGAGGAAGCCGTCGCTCTTGCCTTCTCCGTAAGCCCAGGCGGTGTCGAAGAAATTGCAGCCGAGATCGACGGCGAGCTGGAGGGCGTGGAGAGATTCGGCGTCGTCGGAGCCGCTCCACCCGCTCATGCCCCACAGGCCGATGGCGACGTCACTGACAGAAAAGCCGGTCTTGCCGAACTCGCGGTAGCGCATACGAGTGTTATACCGCGTGACCTACAATTCCCGACATGTGGAGCTTGCTGCGGGATGTGCGATTTGGGCTGCGAAGGCTGCGCCGCGATGTGGGTCTCGCGGTGGTGGCGGTTCTGACTCTGGGACTGGCGATCGGCGCGAACACGGCGATCTTTTCCGTAACGAGCGCGGTGCTGCTGCGGCCGTTTCCTTATGCACGGCCGCAGCAGCTGGTGAGCATCACAGCGCAGAATGCGACCGAAGCAAGCCAGGGCACGCTGCAGCGGTATGAATTGGTGCGCGACCGCGCGAAAACGCTGACCGCAGCCGCATGGACGACGGACAATCTGAACCTGACCGGAGCGGGCGAGCCGGTGCAACTGCCGGTGGCGCGGGTGACGCCAAACTTTTTCTCGCTGCTGGGCGTGCGGCCGGA
>JASIAO010000384.1 GCA_030041955.1 Acidobacteriaceae bacterium
CGCCCCCCCGCCTCCCGCGCCCGCACCCGATTCCTTCTCGGCTCCCGACGACGCCGACTCCGCCACCCCCGGCCCCTCCGGCGCCGATCCCGCCGCGGAAGCCCGGCGGAAAGCCAGCCAGCGCGACCGTGAACTCCGCGCCATCTTCCGCCCGCTCCTCGACGAGCTCATCGCCTCGTACGCCTCCGATAGCCGCGGCGTCGAAATCCGCGAGATCGCCGGCGGCTACCGCATGGCCACCAAGCCCGCCTGCCACGATGCCGTGCGCGCCTTCGTCAAAAGCCTCAAGCCCGCGCTCAAGCTCTCGCTTCCAGCCCTTGAAACCCTCGCCGTCATCGCCTACAAGCAGCCCGTCACCGCCCCCGAAATCGGCGAAATCCGCGGCGTCGATTCCTCCGGCGTCCTCGGCTCGCTCATCGCACGCAAGCTCGTCACCACCGCGGGCCGCAAACAGGTCATCGGCCGACCCATCCTCTACAAAACGACCAAAGAATTTCTTCTTCGATTCGGCCTCAAGGACCTGAACGAGCTTCCCTCCATCGAGGAATTCGAAAAGATGGCCAGCGAACTGGCCGAGCCCGAGGAAACCGCCGAAGAAATTCCCTTCGCGCAAAACGAAATCGCCGAAGTCGAGGAAGCCGCCGAATCCGCACCAGCTCAGGACGAGCTTGCTCCTGCTGAAAGCGCCGAAGCCTCCGCGCCCGCGAGTCCCGAGGAAACCGAGCGCGAAGCGCGGCCCGCGGGACGCGAAGTCCCTGACCGCGAAGGTCTCGCCGAGGAATCGCAGCCATGACCGCCGATTCCGAATCCGGCGGCCAAAGACTTCAAAAAATCATCGCTGCCGCCGGCATCGCCTCCCGCCGCAAGGCCGAAGAGCTCATCACCGCCGGCCGCGTCCAGGTCAACGGCCAAACCGTCACCGAGTTGGGCGCCAAAGCCAACCCGGCCCGCGATCACATCCGCGTCGACGGCAAGCTCATCCACTCCGAGCGCCTGCGCTACCTCGTCCTCAACAAGCCCCGCGGCTACGTCACCACCGCCAGCGATCCCGAAGGCCGCCCCACCGTCATGGACCTGATCAAAGGCGGTGAGCGCGTCTATCCGGTCGGCCGCCTCGATTACTCCAGCGAAGGCCTGCTGCTGCTCACCAACGATGGATCTCTCGCCAACGGCCTCACCCGAACCGCCGCCCACGTCGAGAAAACCTACCTTGTCAAAGTCAGCGGCAAACCCTCCGACTCCGCGCTCAACCAGCTCCGCCACGGCGTCATGATCGATCGCGACACGCAGATTCGCAATTCGTCCGGCCGCCCCGACGCGGCTGCTAACAGAGAGCAGCATCGCGTGATGACCGCGCCCGCGCGTATCCGACTCCTGCGCGACGCCGAGAATCCGTGGTACGAGATGGTGCTGATCGAGGGCCGCAACCGCGAAATCCGCAAGATGTTCGAGGAGGTGGGCCACCACGTCGAGAAAATTCGCCGCGTCGGCTACGGCCCGCTCATCCTCGATCTCGAGCCCGGCCGCTTCCGCGAACTCACGCTCGACGAAGTCGCCGCGCTCCGCCGCGCCGCCGAAGGCAAATCACCCAGACCCGAAAAAAAGATGCCCCGCCCCGGCGCGAAACCAAAATTCCGCCGCAACGCAGGAGGCAATAGCTCGGGAGAGAAATCCCCAGGCGCAAAACGCCGCACCTCAGGTCCTCCCAGGCGCCGCAGCTCTCGCTGAATCCAGGCTGTCTCTGCCACAATCGAACGTAAGGAGGTTTCCCCATGCCCAAAGCCACCTTTGCCGCCGGATGTTTCTGGGGCGTCGAAGCCCAGTTCCAGCAGCTTCCAGGCGTACTCTCCACCGCCGTCGGCTACGAGGGCGGCTCGCTCGAGAATCCCACCTACAAGGACGTCTGCACCGACCGCACGGGCCACGCCGAGGCCGTCGAGATCGACTACGATCAGGAGAAAATCTCGTACGAGCAGCTCCTCGAAGCCTTCTTCTCGCTCCACGATCCCACCCAGCTCAACCGCCAGGGGCCCGACTGGGGCACGCAATACCGCAGCGCCATCTTCTACCACTCGCCCGAGCAGAAAGCCACGGCCGAGGCCTTCATCGCGCGCCTCACCGCCGAGAAGCGCTTCGCAAAACCCATCGTCACGCAGATCGTCCCCGCGCAGACGTTCTGGCGCGCCGAGGAATACCACCAGAAATACCTCGAAAAGCGCGGCATGCTCAGCTGCCACATCTGACAAGAAGACAGTCCCCAGTTGCCAGCTTCCGGTTTGCAGTTCGTCACTGAATCTGTTTCGCTATTGCGGACTCGCAGCCAACGACCGGGACTTCTTCTGTGCGGCATTGCGCAAAGCGCGATTGCCCGTGCGGCAAGCACCCCGGACGGCTAGTCCCACTCCCCGCGTCGCATCAGCGCTTCGCTCGCGCCCGTCGCAGTAATCCCGTCCACGTCGATCTCGCCCGACCCGATCATCCAGTCCACGTGGATCAGGCTGTCGTTCGCGCCCTTCGCCGCCAGTTCCTCCGGCGTCAGCCGGTCGCCACCCTTCAGGCACGTGGAGTAGGCCTGGCCCAGCGCAATGTGACACGCCGCGTTTTCATCGAACAGCGTATTCAGAAACAGCAGCCCGCTCGCGGCAATCGGCGACGAGTGCGGCACCAGCGACACTTCCCCCAGCCGTCGCGCGCCCTCATCCGTATCGATCATCTGTCGCAGCACCTGCTCGCCCTTCGCCGCATGCGCCTCCACAATCCGCCCGCCATCGAACCGCACCCGAATCCCCTCAATCATCGTTCCCTGGTACGAGAGCGGTTTCGTGCTCGTCACCACGCCATCCACGCGATCCTTGTGCGGGGTCGTGAACACTTCCTCCGTCGGCATATTCGCAATGCAGTATTGCCCGTTGCCCGCGCGCGTCCCGCCGCCCAGCCACAGATGATCGTCCGCCAGCCCCACCTTCAAATCGGCTCCCGGCCCGCGAAAATGCAGCGCCGCATAGCGCATCGCGTTCAGGTGCTCCGCCCGCTTGTGCAGCCCCGCGTCGTGCTCCTTCCACGCCGCCACCGGATCGGTCCGGTCCGCGCGGCTCGCCGCAAAAATCGCGTCCCACAGCTTCTTGAGCGCCTCATCCTCAGGCAGCTCCGGAAACATCGCCTGCGCCCAACCCGGCGTCGCCGCTGAAACAATCGTCCAGTTGATCTCATGCCGCGTAATCAGTTCCAGCGCCGGCCGGTACGCCTTCGACTGCGCCCGGTTCGCGCGCCCCACCTTTTCCGGATCCTGCTGCGACAACAATCCCGGGCTCCCGCCCGTAATCGCCAGCCGCGCCGCGCCATTCCTGTACGCCGCCGCCATCCCCTCATAGAGCCAGCCCGCCGCCGCGTCGAAGCTTCCATCCGCCCCGTGCTGGAACCGCAGCAGCGTCGACTCCTCATCGCTGAACAAAGTCGTCACCAGCGACGCACCCGCTCTGTACGCGTGCTCCGTGATTTTCCGCACCAGAGGCAGCGCGTCGATCCCCGCCGTCATCACCACTTCCTGCCCAGGCCGCAGCCCCAGCCCGCACTCCACGGCCACTCGCGCCAGCTTGTCCAGCTTTTGTTCAAAATCCTGCGTCATCCACGACGGCTTCTCGGTCACGATACTCGTTGCGCTCATATCCTCTATTCTCCGCCGCTCCGCCGCGCGATGGCAACGCGCGGAATCCCCTGCAAATCCTCGATGAAGCTCACCGCGTCCCATCCCGCCAAAAGCTCCCGAAGCGCCTCCCGCTGCCCATGCCCCATCTCCATCACCAGCCACCCGGCCGGAACCAGGACTTCCCACGCCTCCGGAATCAGCCTCCGATAGACTTCCAGCCCGGTCGGCCCCGCGAACAAAGCCCCATGCGGCTCGTACTCCCGCACCTGCGCTTCGAGAACTTCGCCCTCCGCCACATACGGCGGATTCGACACCATCACATCGAATCGCTCGCCCCGCACCGCGCTCAGCAGATCCGATTCAACCAGCCGTACTCGCTCCGCCACGTCATGCCTTTGCGCATTCTCGGCGGCCACATCGAGCGCCGCGCGCGACACATCGACCGCCGTCACCTGCGCCCGCGGCAATTCATGCGCCAGCGCCACCGCAATCGCCCCCGACCCCGTCCCTACATCGCAAATCCGCGCCGCCGCATCGCGCCCGACCTTCGCGATCACCGCTTCCACCAGATGCTCGGTCTCGGGACGCGGGATCAGCACCGCCGGCGTCACCTTCATTGCCAGCCCGTAAAATTCCTGCTCGCCCAGGATGTACTGCACGGGTTCGTGGCGCGCGCGGCGTGCAATCCGGGCCTCGAAGCGCTCAACCTGCTCGGCCGTCAGCTCCGCATCGGGATGCGCCATCATCCATGCGCGTTCCACGCCCAGCAGGCGCATCAGCAGCAGCTCCGCGTCGCGGCGGGCCGTTGGCAGGGAACCCAGCCGCGCTGCGCCCTCCCTTAGCGCCCCATCCACCGTCTGCGTTTTCACAATGACCGCCTCAGCTAAACGCTGGAAGCTAAGAGCTAACAACTGCCTTTACGCCGCCTCGCTCTTCAGCCGCTCCGCATTGAAGTGCGCAATCAGCGCGTCGACCACCGGCTGCAGCCTGCCTTCCATAATCTCGCTCAGCTGATGGATCGTCAGCCCGATCCGGTGATCCGTCAGCCGGTTCTGCGGAAAGTTGTACGTCCTGATCTTCTCGCTTCGGTCGCCCGTACCCACCTGCTGCTTGCGTTCCTTGGCCAGCGCCTGCTGCTGCTTCTCCATCTCCATCTCGTACAGCCGCGCCCGCAGCACGCGCATGCCCTTCTCGCGGTTCTTGATCTGCGATTTTTCGTCCTGGCAGCTCACCACCGTATTCGTCGGCAGATGCGTAATCCGCACCGCCGAGTAGGTCGTGTTCACGCTCTGCCCGCCCGGCCCCGACGAGCAAAACGTGTCGATGCGAATGTCCTTCGCCTCGATCTTCACGTCCACATCCTCGGCCTCCGGCAGCACCGCCACCGTCACCGCGCTCGTGTGCACTCGCCCCTGCGTCTCCGTCGCCGGAACCCGCTGCACCCGGTGCACCCCGCTCTCGTACTTCATCTGCGAATACACCCGATCGCCCTCGATGATCGCAATCACTTCCTTCAGTCCGCCCACCGACGATTCCGACGACGACAGCACCTCCACCCGCCAGCGGTGCTGCTCCGCAAACCGCGTGTACATGCGGAAAATTTCCGCCGCGAACAGGCTGGCCTCGTCGCCGCCCGTCCCGGCGCGAATCTCCAGCACCACGTTCTTTTCGTCGTTTGGATCCTTTGGCAGCAACAGCAGCTTCAGTTCTTCCTCGATGCGCGGCTCGCGCTCCTCGAGGCTGGTCAGCTCTTCCTGCGCCATCGCGCGAATCTCCGCATCGCTCTCGTTCAGCATTGCCCGCGCGTCGGCAATCCCGCTCCTGACCTGGCGATATTCGCGAAACTTGTCCACGACCGCCTCCAGATCCCGGTGCTGCTTCGCGATCTTCTGATACTTCTCGTGATCGCTCAGCACCTCGGGATCGGCCATTTGCGCCGCGAGATCCTGAAAACGCGCTTCAATCTGTTCCAAACGCTCAAACATAAAATCCTCCCGGCGTAATTGCCGGCTCGGCTGCACTCAACTTAATGGAATTCGAAAAAGGGACGCAGCAGGGCGAAAGCGGCGGGAGCCGCTAGAGCGGTTTCAGGGTGAGTGAACTCCGAGGCGCGTCGCCCCCCAGTCGATGCGACCAACAGGGAGCAGCGACCCTGCATACTCCCAAAGACGGCGCAGTTGCCCTGAAACCGCCGTAGAGAAGCACGCCTATGGAATACAGTCGCGACATCGTATCCATTTTACGTCGAATTCGATGTTTCACCCTCGGATAAGCCGCGAATCTCAGGTAAGGGCAGCGCCCCTGCACGCTGTACGCTGTACGCTGAACGCGTGTCCTCCTTCCTCCACTTCGCCGAGCTCTGCAACGCTCTCGCCGCTACCACCAAAAAACTCGAAAAGCGCGCCCTCATCGCCAGCTATCTCGCCACCCTTCCCATTGACGACGCCGGCCGCGCCGCTCTGTGGCTCTCCGGCACGCCCTTTGCCGAAACCGACCGCCGCGTTCTGAACATCGGAGGATCGCTCCTGCAAAAAGCCATCGCCCAGCTCTGCGGACTCGCAAAGCAGGGCGCCGCGCCCGCCGCACTCAGCGCCGCCTATCGCCGCACCGGCGATCTCGGAGCAGCCGCCGCCGACCTTCTCTACGGCCACACTCCGGTCTCCGCCTCGCTCACTCTCGCCGACGTCGAATCCTCTTTCGCCGCGCTGGCACAGGCTCGCGGCCCCGCGCCCAAACTCCGCCTGCTGCTCGATCTTCTCGCCCGCGCCACCCCCGACGAGGCCAAATACCTCATCAAGCTCGCCACCGGAGACATGCGCACCGGCGTCAAACAATCCCTCGTCGAAGAAGCCATCGCCGAAGCCTTCGCCGCGCCGGTCTCAGCGGTCCGCAGAGCAGACATGCTGCTCGGCTCGCTCTCCGAAGTCGTCGCCCTCGCTGCCGCCGGCCAGCTCGACCAGGCCCGCATGAAGCTCTTTCACCCGCTCGGCTTCATGCTCGCCAGCCCGGTGCAGTCCGTTGACGAAGCCATCGCCCGCTTTACTGAAGAAGTCGCCCCGGAGCACGCGGCCGCGGAACCAGTCGATGCGGTTCTTCGCGAAGCGCAGCTCGAAGACAAATTCGACGGCATCCGCGCCCAGCTCCACCTCGACGGCTTCCAGGTCGCCCTCTATTCCCGCAATCGCGACGACCTCTCCGAATCCTTCCCGGAATTGGTCGAAGCATTCTCGTCGATCGAGGAACGCGCAGTTCTCGACGGCGAAATCCTCGCCTGGAACTCATCCGCCCAGCGCGCCCTCCCTTTCTCCGCCCTCCAGCAGCGACTCGGCCGCAAGCGCGTCACCCCCGACATCCTCCGCGACGTCCCCGCCGTCTTCATCGTCTTCGATATCCTCTACCGCGGCGACACCCTGCTCCTCGAAGAACCTCTCGCCCGCCGCCGCGCCATCCTCGAAGATTTCTGCGCCCGCTGGTCCCCCGCAACGGTCACATCGCAATCGCCCGGCCAGGCAACGCTCTTCACACCGCAGGACTCCGCCTTCCCGCGCCTCATCCTCGCCCGCGCCACGCGCCTCGAAAGCCCCGCGCAGTTAG
>JASIAO010000385.1 GCA_030041955.1 Acidobacteriaceae bacterium
GGCGGCGTTCCCGTTTCCTTCTGGGATGAAGCGCGCCAGGCTCTCGACAAGGTCAACCCCCGGATCGTCATGCTCTCTGAGTCGGATCGTCCCGACGACCAGTTACAGGCCTTCGACATCAATTACAACTTTCAGTACTATCTTGCGCTGACCTCAGTCCTCCGCGACGGAGCGCCCGCCATTGACATACGCAATGAATGGGAGCAAATGCACGCGACCATGCCCCGCGGCGCGCGCCTGCTCCATTTCAGCGATAACCACGACTGGCCTCGCGCCGTGATGCAGTTTGGTGAAAAGGGAGCCTGGGTAGCATCGGTGCTCAATTTCACCCTCGATGGCATCCCGTTTCTCTACAACGGACAAGAGGTCGACGATCCCAGCGCGACGTCCTGGCGACTGCTCGCGCCGATTCGCTGGTCCGATCCCGGCAACCCCGCCGATGAAAAATTCATTCGCGATACCGAGGCAGCCTACAAGAGACTCTTTGCCATGCGGGCCTCCGAGCCGGCGCTCACCTCCGGCAGCGTCGAGTGGATCGACAACACGCAGCCCGACAGCGTCCTCAGCTTCTTGCGCACCCTCGGCGGCACTCAGATTCTCGTCATCCTGAATATGTCCAACCGCGACGTGCACGTCACCGTCAATCTCCCTGTGATGGATTACTACGCCATCCGGAATCTTCTCAGCCCCGGCAAGACCTGGTTCTCGCTCTACTCCGGCCGCGTCTCCGCGGATCTCGGCGCCTGGGGATACGTTGTCGGCAAGAAAATCCCCCTCGCGCCCCTGCAACAGTAAGGATCGGGTAAGATTCGGCTCAGCGTTTTCTGATGGAGGATTAGCCCCATGGCCGCAACCACTCAAGCCGCGCCGGCTGCAACCACCACGGCTCGGGTGCTTTCGCTCGACATCGCCCGCGGTATCACCATGGCCCTCATGATCATGGTCAACAACAATGGGGCCGCTGCTTATCATCCCTTTACGCATTCGGCATGGAACGGCTGGACCCCCACCGATCTGGTCTTCCCATGCTTTGTCTTCATCGTCGGCATGTCCATCGTGTTGTCGTTCGATAAACGCCTGGAACGCGGAGCCTCAAAGGGTGCGATGGTCGTCAGCATCCTTCGCCGCACCGTCATTCTTTTTGCCCTCGGCCTGGTGGTCAACGGCTACCCGCATTTTCCCTGGGCTACCCTGCGCATCTACGGAGTGCTGCAGCGCATCGCGCTCTGCTACCTCGTTGCCGGCCTCTTCTATCTCTGGCGCCGCGACGCAGCCAGCAAAGTTGTCGCCGTCGTCGTCCTGCTGGTTGGTTACTGGATTCTCATGCGCTACGTGCCAGTCCCCGGCGCGGGCGTGCCGACGAAGAATATTCCGCTGCTGGACCCCAATCAAAACTGGGTCGCGTGGCTCGATCGAAAGCTGCTCCCCGGCCGTTTGTATGAAGGTGTCCGCGATCCCGAAGGCCTGCTCAGCACCTTCCCCGCCATCGGCACAGCACTCCTTGGCGTCCTCGCCGGTATCTGGTTGCGCTCGGAAAAAACGCGCCGTCAGATTACCGCCGGATTCCTCGCAGGCGGCGTCGTACTCATCGCCCTCGGCGAGCTCTGGAATCTCAGCTTCCCCATCAACAAGAAGCTCTGGACCAGCTCCTACGTCCTCTTCACCGCTGGCTGCTCGCTTCTGCTGGTCGGAATCCTCTATTGGCTGATGGACGTGAAAGGTTGGCGCAAGCCGTTCCAACAGCCCTGGATCGTCTTCGGCACCAACGCCATCTTTGCTTACATGCTCTCGGAGCTGCTCGCCTCGACGCTCTGGAACGTCCACGTCCACGGCAACGAGATGCTCTGGACCTGGATCTACCAGCCCTGCTTCTCGCACATCTATCCGGCCGGCGTGGGATCGCTGCTCTATTCCATCGCCTTTGCCGCCGTCTGCTGGCTCGTGACGTATCCGCTCTGGAGGCGCCGCATCTTCCTCAGGATCTGATGCGCCCTATCGCTACTGCGGCGTCGCCGCGTCCGCATTCTGGCCGCCGGCCTCGCCGTGCATGTATGCGTAGTAGTGCTGGCGGTACTCTTCCTTAAATCTCCGCACCGCCTCGTCGTAGCTCCAGTCGGGCGCATCCGCGCGCCGCGTCCACTTGAGCCGCACTTCCCGCGCATCCGGCGGAATCTGCACCAGCCCGTTCTTCTGGGTTGCCGGCTTTCCATCCACCCATACGCCCGACACATCCGCGAACCACGGCAGGTGCAGATAAATTGACTTCGGCGTCTTTCTCCACTGCATATCCAGCCGAATGTCGGCTGAGTGGTCGTCCGCCTGCGTCATCGTGAATCCCACTTCGCCGAACTGCGTCGGCGCTCGCTCCACGCGAATCGTCTTGCCCGCTCCCATCCACGCCGGAGACATCACCGACAGCAGGTGAACGTCGCCTTCGTCTTCCCGCACCATCATGTCCCGCAGCGCGATGCGATACTCCGCCGCAAACCATCCATGCGGCGGCAGATTGTCGGCAAAATCCCGGTCGCCCCACACCCGAATGGCAAACTCAAAACCCTCCTGCGTGGAACTCGTGTGCACCAGCGTCGCATACAGATCATCGAGCGGCTGCTTCTGGTCCCCCCGCTCGATCTCCGTCAGCGTGTTCTTGAAGATCAGGTAGTCGTGCACGTAGCGGCCGGTCCCATATGTGGTGAGGCCCTCCGCGTACTTGCTCTGGACCTTCTTCAGCGTCGCGGCAATCAGCGGATCGTTCGCCGCAAACACGTGCCCCGGATACGTCCCCAGCAAATTCCCCCAATCCTGTCCTCCGCAGTCGCCGTCCAGCGACGGCGGAATATACCCGCCATCGATCGCCGTGCAGCGGTCCAGCGCCTTTACAAAATCCTTGCGATACGCGTCATAGTCAGCCCGGTATTCAGCCGCTTTCGCAGGCTCGCCCACCGCATCGGCCAGCATCGCCGCGTTCTCGAGGCCATCCAGCGCGAGCAGGTTGTACCCGGTCACATGTCCTGAGACGTACTCGTTGTCCCTCACGTCCGATGGCGGAATCACATGCAGCGGATCGGCTCCGCGCGCAGCTTCGATCCACTCCACCGCCCGCTCCACCGACGGAAACACCCGGCGCGCAAACGCCGGATCGTGAGTCATCCGATAGTGCTCGCCGTACGCCCACAGCACTTCTCCCTGCGCGTCGAATTGCCCAGGCTGCGAAAGAAACTGCCCATCCGGCCGCTGAAACCGCGCAAAGAAGTCGAGTACCTGCGCCGCGTAATGCGAATACCCGGTCAGATCGTACATATCCGCAATGTCCGACGCGTCCCGCAGCCAGAACGCGTGATACTGCAGCTTATTGACAGTTTGGATATAGTCATCGCCGATGTGGTCCCGTGCCAGAAGGTCGTACACCAGGCTCGCGCGGAACGTGTTGCTCACCTTCGCTTCCGGCACGTCGATTTGCATGCCGGCGTTCAATATCTGCTCCCAGTTACTGATCGTCGACGCCAGCTCATCGTCATAACTCGCGTTCAGGATCTTTTCCGTCTCCGCTCCCTGGGCCACCGGGATCACCGGCATGCGAAACGTGATCGTCCGCTCCGCGCCGGGCGCGAGGATGCTGTTGTAACTCGCCATCCCCACCAACGACGTGGGAAAGACGTGCAGCTCCCGCGGCGTGTTATCGACCTGGATGTTGTAATACTGCTTCGGCGTCAACATCTCCTGGTCGGGACGGTCGGAAAACAGATAAAACGCCAGCCCACTGAGCAGGAAGGCGTGGTCGGAGAAGCCATAGATCCAATCGGGATTGAACTTCACTCCAGGCTGGCTGTAATCGCCCAAATGATCAGGCTCGACCGGCCTCGTAAAGCGGTGCTCGCCCGTTCCGCCGCCGTTCGCCGTGTCGTTCTGGTAGCGAGTGCCCGCGGTCAGCACTGCGCGCGTGGGCAGATTCGTCCGGTTCTTCTCCACCACGCGCACAAAATTCACCAGCGTTCCATCATCCAGCTTCGCCGTGAACATCGTAAAGTCGTACTCGATCCCGTCCTGCGTGTGCGAAAAATGCACAATCGGCAGATAGCCCTTTTCCAGCGTGCGAATGCGTGGCGCAATCGGCGTCATCATCGGCCCGGTCAGAAACACCAGCTCGCCGTACCCGGTGTAGAGCGACCCCGCAGGCGTAATCTCCGTCGCCAGCGGCGCATCCATCACTCCAATCTCGTCCACCGACTGCGAGTAATAGGAGAACGGACCCCGTTGCTGATCGATGTCGGGATTCACCATTGGAGCGGGCGTCTGGGCGTGGATCGAAGCAATGGCAGCTGTCAGGACGAGGAGGCAGATGGAAGGGAACACACACAAATGGCGGCGTGACATGAATCCCAGCTTAAGTCCGACAGGATCGAAACTCCAATTCCGGTCATTCACGGCAGCAGGTTCGGCCGCACGAAAGTTTCTGAAGAACCGGCAGCGCCCGCCGTCGCTTGACAGTGGTTTGACCGCGAGACTACCCTCTGCTCGCAGGGGATGAAAGCTTTCAACTCTTCCCACATGAAAGGGAACGTGTGGACAGACGCAGCTTGCTGAAGGCCATGGCCGCGGGTGCCATGGTCAATTCGCTGGCCGGCCCGCTGCTTGCCGCCGAACCGCCCGTGGGCCCGGCTACTGAGCTGACGCCGGCAGTCGCCACCTATCAGCGCCTCCGCTTCGGTTGCTCGTTCCACTTCAGCACTCCCACCTTCACCGGCGACGATTACGACACCGGCAAAGCCCCGCCCACCGTCTACGATCCCACTCATCTCAACGTACGCCAGTGGATCCGTGTAGCCCGCGACCTCGGCGCAAAGTACGCCGTCCTGACCGCGAAGTACATGTCCGGGTTCGCCCTGTGGGACTCCAAAGGGTACGACTACAGCGTTGCCCGGAGCGGCAACAAAACCGATGTTGTCGCCGCCTTTGTCGCCGCCTGCAATGAATACGGCCTGCGCCCTGGCTTCTACTACTGCATCCTCGATCCGCACAACGAGGGGATCTTCGACTGGAATGCTCCCATCTCCGATAAGTACTTCGACCTGATCGAGCGCCAGGTAACGCAGCTCCACACGCTGTATCCGGACACCTTCTATCAGCTCTTCGATATCACCTGGAAGCTGAATCCGGCGCAGCGCTGGGAACTATACCGGCTCGTCAAACAGCTCAGTCCCAACTGCATCATCGTCATGAACCAGGGATTCAAGCAGAGCCGCGTTAACCAGGGCCGGTCCTGCGAGCCCGCAAGCTGGCCCACCGATGTCATCAACGGCGAAGATACTCTGCCGCCGCTCGAAGGCCACGATCCGCACATCATCTACGACAAAAAGCAGTACTATATGCCGTTTGAAACCTGGTTCCCCACAGGCCCCATTTATCCGCCCATGCCGTGGATGCACACCTGGTTCTGGCATCCGTGGTACAGGCCGCAAAGTCCCGAAGTGATCGCCGAAGCTTACCGCCTTTGCATGAAGGGCAACGCCAACATGCTTCTCAACATGGCCCCCGACAATACGGGCCGCCTCCCTGAGAATCAGGTGCAAACCTTCCATCGCGTCGCCGAGCTCATCCACAATCCTCACGGCTGCGAATGATCGTGTCTGCCTCGGGTGCATCGAGAGGTTTTCGTTACAGAAGCGCGAAATCGTGCATTGACACGGACTAATTGCCGGGATACCTTGAAGTCGGCTCGCTGGCTGAAAGGTTTCAAAATCGCAACTGCTCCCAGTTGACCGTGCCGCACGTCCATTATTGAAGTCTGGAATCCAAATGAGTTCATCCATCGTAGTTGTAGGCAGCGTCAATCTCGACCTGGTCTCCGTCGGCAAGCGCATCCCCGCTCCTGGCGAGACCATCCGCGGTGACAAGTTTCAGACCTTTCACGGCGGCAAGGGAGCCAATCAGGCCGTCGCCGTAGCGCGCCTGGGCCATCCGGTCAGCATGGTCGCCAAGGTCGGCGACGATGATTTCGGCCTTCGTCTCCGCCGCGGTCTCCGCGATGCCGAGGTCAATGTCCGCGCTGTCTCCGTCGCGAAGGGCACCGCCTCCGGTGTGGCGCTCATTTCCGTCGACAGCAAGGGCCAGAACAGCATCACCGTCGTCCCGGGCGCCAATGACCAGCTTCTGCCACGGGATCTTGAGAAATGCCTGCCGCAGCTCCGTTCCGCCGGCATCATCCTCACCCAACTTGAGACGCCCATGGAGACCGTCGAGTATCTCTGCGCCACGGCCAGTCGTTTTCAGATCCCTCTCATCCTCGATCCCGCTCCTGCGCGTCCCATTCCCCGCAGGATGCTGCGCCATGTTACGTTTCTCACTCCCAACGAAACGGAAACCTGCGCCCTCTGCGGCATCGCGTCCCAGGATCTCACGCCGGAGACGGTCGCTCAGTTTGCTCGCAAGCTGCAAACCAACGGCGCCGCCAATGTGATCGTCAAAATGGGCAGCCGCGGCGCTTTTATCCTGGCTGCTGACGGACTGCGCAAAATGGTTCCGTCCTTCAAAGTCAAAGCTGTTGACTCAACCGCCGCCGGCGATGCATTCAACGCAGGCCTGGCCGTCGCCCTCATGCGCGGCATGTCGCTCTCGGACGCGGTCCGCTTCGGCGCGGCCACCGGCGCTTTGTCGGCCACCCGCGCGGGCGCTCAGTCCTCCATGCCCACCGCAGCGGAGGTCGCGCAGTTGATGAAAGCGCAGCCAGGCACCAGGGCGCGCGCTTCAGAAGCCGCGGCGAAATCCCCTCTTCCGTTGAACGGTTGGATGAGCAGCCATCATGAAGCCCTGGTTCAGAACTAAGCTTCTCCCGCTCGTCGCTCTCGCTCTCATCGCGCTCGGTGTCAGCGCCGCAGCCATTCCGAAACCCATTCCGATCGTGCTCGACACGGATATCGGAACGGATATCGACGACGCCTTTGCCCTCGCTCTCATCCTCAAAAGCCCTCAGCTCGACCTGCGCGCCGTCACGACCGTCACCGGCGACACCCGGGCCCGCGCCCGCCTCGCCGCCAGGATGCTCTGGGTTGCGGACCGCCGCGATGTTCCTGTAGCCGCCGGTATCGGTGGCGGCGTCCACGATATCGCGCAGACGCGCTGGGCCGACGGCTTCACCAGCCCGTCGCTTCTTTCCGAGCCCGGCGTCGACCTGCTCAAACACGAAATCGATCGCGGCCGCGGAAAAATCGTGGTGGTTGCGATCGGCCCGCTCACCGACATCGCCGCGCTCCTTACCCGGTACCCACGCGAGAAAAAGAACATTCGACAGATCGTTCTGATGGGCGGTTCGATCGCACACGGTTATTACCCCGGTTCCGGACCTGCGGCCGAATACAACATCGCCCAAGACCCCCACGCTTCTCAGATCGTCTTTTCTTCCGGAATCCCCATCCTCATGGCGCCCCTCGACCCCACCGCCCGCACCCAGATGGATGCGGCGCATCTCGACCGCCTCTTCGCGGCCGGCACACCGCTGACCAACGCTCTGCACGCGCTCTATGTGTTGTGGGGCCAGCCTGTGCCCACGCTCCACGATCCCATGGCCGTCTCCCTGCTGCTCGATCCCGGCCTTTGCAACATCCAGCCGATGCACGTCGAGATCACCGATCAGGGCATGACCATTCCGATCGCCGGCAAGCCGAATGCCGATGTCGCAGTCACGACCGATCCAGCCCGATTCATCGACTTCTACCTGAACCGTGTCGCGCAATAGCTGAGCCGATTCGCACCCGCGGTGCCCTGTCGGAGCCGGCGCGCCTCAGGAAGCCTGGAATTTGCTCGGTTTTCTGCGCTCTGACAGGGATGGCCAGTGTGGTTTACCGGGGTACTTTCGTTGCAACAACGAGCCTTCGAGGAAGCCAAAAACAGTGCTTGACAACTCTTGCGCGGCGAATCTAGTCTCGTGTGGAACTAATTTGAAAGCTTTTAATTCTTTCCAGGCGGAAAAGCACGCCGTGAAAATTAAAGCTTTCAATCGGTACAAATTCCGGCGCGCAGCCCTTCGGCCCCGCTCCCCGGTTGTCAGCTCAGGAGGTTGGAGATGCAATTCAGAGAAACTACAAGCTCAAAGAGGCTTCCTCGCTTCGTTCCCCAGATTCTGCTTCCCGCGCTCTGCCTGCTCCTCGCCGCCTTCGCCGGCCAAACAGCATCCGCGCAGACCTTCTCCGCTTCTATCTCCGGGACGGTCACCGACTCCAGCGGCGCTGTTGTCCCCGCGGCTCAGCTGCAGCTGCGCAACATCAACACCCAGGACATTCGTGTTGAGAGGTCGGATACCAAAGGTTCTTACACATTCCAGAACCTCCTGCCCGGCACCTACGAAATCACGGTGACCGCCGGCGGCTTCGAGAAATTCATACAGTCGAACATGGTCCTGGAGGCCAGCACCGCCGCCACCGTCAATATCTCCCTGCGCATCGGCACGGCTGAGGAGAGGGTCGTGGTGTCCGGCTCCTCTGTTCTCCTCAACACAGAGGACGCCACCAACTCCGTCACTCTGGACAGCCAGCTGATTCAGGCGCTGCCCCAGAGCACCCTGCAGCCCCTCAACTTCGTCTACGACCTGGCCGGCACCACCGCTGCTCAGGGCGGTATGACTTCCCGCTCCATATCGTTCGATCAGTATGGCAGCACCTTCGGCATCAACGGCGGCCGCTCGGGCGAATCGGAAATTCTGATTGACGGCGCTCCTTCCACCGCTATCGACTGGGGCGGTCTGATGGTGTCCCCCATTCAGGCCTCCGTCCAGGAACAGCAGGTGATCGACAACGTCTATGACGCCCAGTACGAGCGGGCCGGCGAAGGTGTCGTCACTCTCATCACCAAGAGCGGTGGCCCTCACTTCCATGGCGAAGCCTACGATTACATGCTGAACTCCGGCCTGAATGCCAACCTCTGGTCCAACGATCTGAACAACGCTCCCAAAGGTAAATTTCACCGCGAGCAATTCGGCGCCGATACCGGCGGCCCCCTCTGGGCAAGCCATCACCTCTTCTTCTTCGGCGGCTACGAGGGCCTGCGCCAGCCGGAGACGGACAACAGCGGCCTCGATACGATGCCTACCCCGGCCGAGGTGAAGGGCGACTTCTCCCACACCTACAACAGCCAGGGTCAGGAGGCCGTCATCTATAACCCCTTCTCCTCGACCGTGGTCACCGACTCGGAAGGAAATACCTACTACACCCGCACGGCATTTCCGGACAACATGATTCCGCCGGGCCTGATCAATTCGGTGGGCCAAAAGATCGCCGGCCTCTACGCCACGCCCAATCGCCCCAACTCCACCCAAACCCTGATGGACTCGAATAACTACTACAAGCAGGGCCCGGGCACGACCGACAACGATAAATTTGACTGGCGCATCGACTGGTCGCCCGGCGAGAAGAATCGCATGTTCGTCCGCATGTCCGACCGCGTCCGTGAAAACAACACACCCGCCTGTTTCCTCTGCAACGGGGCCGACGAAACCGCTAACAATGATGACCATGGTCTGCAGGTGGTCTTCAACGACACGTGGACGCCGAACGCGAAATGGCTGATCAATGGGTACGGAGGATTCACCCGGTGGTGGGAAGGCCAGACATCGATCGGCTACGGGGTCGCGAACGCCAGCAGCATCGGGCTCTCGCCCAGCCTCTTCCAGGTCAACTTGCTTCCTCTGGTCAACGCCACCGGCTATTACACCCTGGGCAGCACCTACTCCAGCTACGATCGCTACATCCGCTACAACTCCACCGGCATCATCGATGTCACCCGGCAAATGGGGCAGCATACGATCAAGTTCGGCTTCAACTACGACGTGGCCATGATCAACAACCGTGAGGACTCGCCGGGCAACTTCAATTTCGATACGTCGTCCACGGCCTGCGACCCTGACACGGACTCCAGCGGCAATCCCATCCCCGGCGCACCCTGCAGGGCCCCCGCGACCTCGAGCGACCTCAGCGGCAACGCCATCGCCAGCATGCTCCTGGGTGTCGGAACCGGCGGATCATCCGACATCAGCATGGATCCTGCCATGAGCCAGCACAGTTTCGGCATGTATCTGGAAGACGAATGGCGCGCCACCCCGCGTCTGACCGTCAATGCCGGCCTTCGCTATGAAAACCAGCGTCCCGCGACGGAGCGGCATAACCGCGTCGCCTATTTCGACCCCACCGCCATCAACCCAATCAGCGCAGTGGCCGGTTCCACCTACTACGGGGAATTTCAATATGCGGGCGTGGACGGCAGAAGCCGCTACGAATGGGAGCCGGACAACCTGAACTTTGGGCCGCGTGCCGGTTTCGCTTACCGCTTTACCAACAAGATCGTCGGACGCGGGGGCGCCGGCATCTTCTACGGTCCCACCTCCGCTATGCTCAGCTTCGACGACGGCGGCCAGTCGCCCGGCTACACCGGCCAGACCAACTGGATCGCCACGAATAACGGCGGCTACACCCCGGAGAATCTGGTCAGCGATCCCTTCCCCCAGGGCATCCAGCAGCCTACCGGCAACTCCCAGGGGGCCCTGACTCTGGTCGGCTCCGGCGACGGCCAGATCTGGGTGAAGGGTCCGCACCCGGTCGGCACCCTTTACCAGTGGAGCGCCGATATCCAGGATCAGCTTAGCAACAACAATGTCTTCGAAATCGGCTACACCGGCGTTCGCGGTCGCCACCTGCTCTTCGGCAATCCCAACCTGGACCTCGATCAGATGCCCGACAAATATCTGTCTCTGGGTTTCGACGCGCTGACCCAGAATGTCACCAACCCACTGGCTCCATACATTACCAATCCCAATTACTATCTCAGCCAGTCCTCCGTCGCCTATAACGCGCTGCTCCGGCCGTATCCGGAGTATGGATGGCTGCAGCAGACTCGTTCGACGCCCGGTGCGGACTCGCAGTTCGACGCGCTCGCGGCGAAGTTCAATCACACGTTCAACAACGGCCTGTCCTCCATCACCACCTACCAGTGGTCGAAGAATATGGACGACGGCTCAGAAGCCCTGCTCGGCTGGACCATCAACAACATGTGGCGGGATGCTACCAACCCGAAGCTCGATTACGCCGTCAGCACGCACGATGTCCCGCAGAGCTTCGCGGAAGCCTTCCTCTACCAGTTGCCCTATGGCCACGATCGTCGCTGGGGCGCCAGCAGCAACCAGTGGCTCAATCAGTCCGTCGGGGGCTGGAACCTGGCCGGCGACTTCCAGCTTGCCACCGGCCTGCCGCTGCCTAACCCGGTGCAATTCAGCTACAA
>JASIAO010000045.1 GCA_030041955.1 Acidobacteriaceae bacterium
CAACCGAGGAGGAACAGAGCGATGGCGACGGCAAGCGCAACGCGACTGATGTTGTGGACGGACCTGGAAGGGCGCGAAGTAATGGGGCGCTGGCGGCTGAGACGCTTGGTGCGTCCGGAGGGGCGAACCGCGTGGTTTGAGGCGACGGCAACGGACGGCGCGCCGGCCATGGTGAGCCTCACGGAAGCGCTGAACGACGAAGAGGATCTGCTGGCGCGGCTCCGCGCCGCCGCAGAGATCCGGCACCCGAACGTGGTGGAAGTGCGGGAAGCGCATTGCACACTGATGGACGACACGCCGGTGGTGCTGGCGGCGATGGAAATCACCGACGAGAATCTGGGGGACGTGCTGCGGGAGAGGGCGCTGGACGCGACCGAGGCCCTCCCGCTGATGGATGCGCTGCTGAAGGGGCTGGCGGCTATCCACGCGCGGCAACTGGTGCACGGCCGCATGGAAGCGGCGAGCGTGCTGGCCATGGGAGACACCGTCAAGCTGCGCAGCGACTGTGTGCAACTGGCTGGCGCGGGATCTGCGGCTCGCGCGGCGGAAGATGTGCGCGGTGTGGGACGTATCGTAACGCAGGCCCTGACGCGCAGAATTCCCGCGAATGAGAACGATCCGGTGCTGCAGTTGCTGCCCGAGCCGCTGGGGAGGTCAGTGCGGCGGGCGCTGAGCGGGGCTGCGACGGTGGAAGAAGTGGCTGCGCTGGCAGGGACGCGCCTTGTGCCGACGCCGATGCCGAAGACAGCGGTCGTCGAAAAAGCTCCGGCGACGGCAGCAGCGGTTAAGGAGACGAAGCTTCAGCCAGTGCCGGTGCCGGCTGCTGGACTGAAGCCGGCCGCTCCGACGAGCGAGGCGAGCCAGGAAATGGTGAGCGTTGCCGTGCCCAGGATCGAAGTCGCAGGAAAGGCTGACGGCGCAATGCAGCAACAGATTCCGACCGCAGCGAAAGTGACAGATGCGGCGCCTGTTGCAAAGGAAGCAGGGACTTGCTCGGGAAAGGCGCGGCCTAACGCGGTCTCCGAGACCGAAGGCAGCCAGATGGAGTTGCTGCTGTCGCCGCGGCGGCTGAACGAGCCGGATTTGGAGGATGCGGAAGAGGCTGACGTCGAGCAGAGCAACGCGCGAATGTGGCAGTGGCGCTTTCCGCAACGCAGCGCGCCGTACGTGATCGGTGCCGCTGTGGTGCTGGTACTGGCCACGATCTGGATCCTCTACGGATGGCTGCACCGGACGAATCCTCCGAGGCCGGCCGTAGCTGCGCAAACGCAGCAGGTACCGGTGGTGACGCGAACAGCTGCTGCGCCGATCGTCAAACCATCTGCTTCACCTCGAAGTGCGAGCAGCGTGGGAGCGGATCGGGTGTGGAGGGTGGTCGTATACACCTATCGCCACCGTTCACAGGCGGAACATAAGGCTGGCGTGATCGAGAAGCGGTATCCGCAACTGCAGGCGGGCGTCTATGCGGCGCGGGGCGGCACGTATCTGGTCACTCTGGGTGGGCCTATGAGCCGGCAGGAGGCGTTTGCGCTGCGGGCGAAGGCCGAGCGCATGGGCCTGCCGCGCGATACATACGCGCAGAATCTCCGTTGAAACCCTAACAGGAAAGGGTTCGCGGCAGCCTCTCAGGTTGTGCAAATCGCGACAATCGAAGTAGGATGACGGTTTGGTTGATCCCCGCTCGGGGCTGTAGTTTGCTGTGGCCCTGGGCGCATCCTGCATCGCGTTGCAGCGATTTGTCTCGTGAACGCAGACCGGAGACAGCGTGGACCGCACGACCACTGTACTGATCATCGATGACGATCCAACCCACCTGAAGATCTATGGCTGGATCGTCAATTCGGCGGGCTATGAAGCGTTGCCGGCGCTGGTGAAGTTGGATCGCATCGAGTTTCCCGAGAAGCCTGTCGATATGGTGGTGATGGACTATCGGCTCACCGGACAAATCACGGCCGTGCAGGCGGCCGAGCTGACGCAGACTCTCTATCCAGGCGTACCCATCATTGTTCTGTCGGACGTTTACGATCTTCCTGCCGATATTGCGCCGTTTGCGCAGGCCTTTGTCAGGAAAGGCGAGCCGGCGAAGCTCGTGGAGGTGCTGGCGAGGCTCTCAAAGCAGTCTGAGGGGATTGCCGACACGACATGAATTTCCGTGCGAATTTGAAATGGATGCGGACAACCTCGCGCCTGATACTTGTCATCTAATCCAAAATTCAACTTTTGCGCCGTTCCCGCGGCAAAAACCCTAATACCTCGGCTCAGGGCAGACCTGACCGCGGCCCGCACGAACGACGATGCGCGACCTGGTAAGATCGTGCCCCACGATCGGTGATGAGAGCCTTGCCTGCGGAGAATGGATCATGTTATCCGATTGCGAGTGGCCGTACCCGGGTGCGCTTTGTGAAGCGCCGGGCATCTGCCATCAGCAGCAGGAGTCTGAGGACACGTCTCTGCGGTTCTGTGGGCAAAAGCTCGGGCCAGCCTGGCGCTCCACCGAGTATCTGCACGGATCGGGAGCGGCCACGCTCACAGAGAGCCGGGAACAAGCGAACGTGAGTGCTCAATTCCCAATAGGTCGTGGCTGCAGATTGGGGATGCGGATGCTGCGGCGGTCCGTGTGGCGCCGCGCATCAGGCGTGCTGCTGGCGCTGATCTGGATGATCGGCGCGGCGAATGCGCGCGATGCCGTCGAAACGGAGCGTCCGTCTCAGGACGACGTGGAGGCCGCATACCTCTACAACTTCGGCAAATTCGTGCGCTGGCCGCAGATGGCCGCCCAGGGACCGCTCACGATCTGCGTCGCGGACCGCGACTCTGTGAGCCAGGACATCGCGCGCCTGGTGGCCGGGGAGACCATCGAGGGGCGGGCGCTGCAGGTGCGCACTCCGACGCGAGCCGATGGCGTGGGGGGCTGCTCGATCCTGTTTATCGGAACGCCGGAGGGTAACCGCGTCAGCGCCTATCTTTCGGCGGCCAGCGGCAAGCCGGTGCTGACGGTGAGCGATGCTCCGGACTTCTTGACGCGCGGCGGCATGATCCAGTTCGTTCTGGTGGAGGACCATGTGCGGTTCTCCGTGAATCTCCTGGCCGTTACGCACAGCAATCTGCAGCTCAGCTCGGAATTGCTGAAGGTCGCAATGCGGGTGCAGGGCCAGCCGGGAATGGGAGGGAGCCAATGAGATTTGGTTCCTCATCGATCTCGGCGAAACTGACGCGGATGAGCCTGATGGTGAGCGGCCTCGCGCTGTTGCTGGCGGTAGTGGCATTTTTCGCCTACGATCTGATTTCCTTCCGGCAGACGTTGATTCGCAACCTGGAGACCGCGGCGCAGATTGTGGGCTCGAACAGCGTCTCGGCGCTGCTCTTCGACGATCCGCAAAGCGCGGCGACGACCCTCGAAGCTCTTGGGAATTCACCGGATGTGCTTTCGGCAACCCTGGTGAACAACCAGGGCGAGGTGTTCGCGAGGTACCAGCGGCCAGGGGCAATGCAGCTTCCGGAGATTTTTCCCGTGCCCGCGGGCAGGGTCGATGCGGATCGGACTGAAGGGAACCACGTGCTGCTGGCCCACCGGATTGTTTTCCAGGGCAAGCCGGCGGGTACGGTCTACATCGAGGCCGAACTGACCGAGACCGGCCGGCGGGCGCGCCAATACCTGCTGATTGCGGGCGTGATCCTGCTGGTGTGCCTGGCGGCTGCGCTGCTCATCAGCGCGTCGGCGCGGAGACTGATTGCGCGGCCCATCATCGATCTGGCCGGGACGGCGCGCCGGGTCTCCGTGGAGCATGACTACTCGGTGCGCGCCGGGCCTCATTCCGACCGGGATGAGATTGCGGCGCTGATCGAGGCCTTCAACGAGATGCTGCACCAGATCCAGGCGCAGGACTCGGCGCTGACGCGTGCGCGCGACAACCTGGAGTTGCGGGTGCAGGAGCGGACCGCGGCGCTGCGCGCGGCCAATCGCGAGCTGGAGGCGTTTTCCTACACTGTGGCGCACGATCTGCGCGGGCCGCTGGACGCAATTCAGGGGATGGTCTACATCCTCGAGAATCTGGATCCGGAAAACGCCGAAGGCGAGCGGAGAGAGATGCTGGAGCAACTCCGGAATTCCACACACAATATGGCGAGCCTGATCGACGACCTGCTGAATCTGTCGCGGGCGAGCACCGTGGAGCTGAGAAAGGAACCAGTGGACCCGGGCGCGATGGCGCGGGAGATCGCGCAGGAGTTGAGGCGCGCGGAGCCGGAGCGCCGCGTGGAGTTCAGGATCGGGAACGTGCCGCAGGCCGAGGCCGACAGCGGTCTGCTGCGCGTGGCGCTCGACAATCTGATCCGCAATGCGTGGAAATATACTTCGAGCCATCCTGAAGCCTGCATCGAGTTTGGCGCGGTGCGGCTCAAAGGGGAGACGCTTTACTACGTTCGCGACGATGGGGCAGGCTTCGATCCGCGGCTGAACGATCAGCTGTTTCAGCCATTTCATCGGCTGCACAGCCGCAGCGAGTTTCCGGGAACGGGAATTGGATTGGCGACGGTGCAGCGCATCCTGGCGCGCCACGGCGGGCGCATCTGGGCCGAGGGTGAAATCGAAAAGGGCGCGACCTTCTGGTTTACGCTGACCAGCCGATCATCGGCGGTTGCGTAAGCGCGGGATAGCGGTCAAATCTGAGAAGTTTCTAATCCTGTCGTCCAAATCCAGGCCACACGTTCGCAGAGAAGGGAAAGCGAACGTGGCCGAATCTGAAAACAAACTGACTGCAGGCGCCGCAGCGGGGGCGGCGGGGTCGCCGTCTGTGCAGCGAACCGGCTCGCTCGCGACTCCGGCCCCTGCCGCAGGGCAGGGCGACCCGGGCACGGCGCTGGTGGTGCGCGCGGAAGGTGGAGAAGAGAGCGCCGCCGGAGATCCCGGACGCGATACGCGCCTCGATCGGCTGCCGATGCAGCTGGATGCGATGGTCCGGATCCGCTCTCTGCGCGTGGCCGATCTGCTGAGCCTGACTCAGGGCAGCGTCGTGGAAACCGTTCATGACCATGGGCAGGATGTCCCGCTGTGCTGCGGAGGCAAGCTGCTGGTTTGGGGAGAGTTCGAAATGGTGGAGCAGAAGCTGGCCGTGCGGATCACGCGCCTGGCATAGCGGAGGGACGGAATGGAGCAGGTTCTCGATCCGGGAATTTCAGCGCGGCGGGAGTTCGGATGGGCTTCGCGAGCGGCTGGGTGGCTGCGCCGGATGAGCCGGACGCATGGCGGGAGCGAAGCGCCGCTGCGCATTGAAGCGCGGGTGAGCCTGGGACCGAAGAAATCCCTGGTGCTGGTGCACTGCCAGGGACGGCAACTGCTGCTGGCGGTTGCCGGCGACTCCATTACACCGCTGACAGAGTTGGCTGCAGCGCGCGGGAGGAAGACCGGGAAGACGGCGGCGATGCGTGGAAAATCGGAGGCGCAGCGATGAGTCCATTGCCGGGAGCTATGAGCCCTTGTCTGTTTGCCGCGCTAAAGACGCAACCTGGACTGCCCGGCTTGAATCTCGGCGGCAACAATCAGATTCCGTGGACGATTGTCTTCACGCTGACGCTGCTGACCTTGGTGCCCGCGATTCTGCTGTCGATGACGCCGATGGTGCGGCTGCTGGTGGTCTTCCACTTTCTGCGCCAGGCGCTGGGCACGCAGACGGCTCCTTCGAATCAGGTGCTGATGGGTCTGGGCCTGATGATGACCTGGTTCCTGATGCAGCCGGTGATGGCGCAGGTGGATCAGCAGGCTGTGGAGCCCTTCCGGCAGGGACAGATTTCCGGCTGGGAAGCGGTTGAGCGGGGATCGGGTCCGCCGAAGGCCTTCATGCTGCGTTACGCGCGCGAAAAGGACCTGGCGCTCTTTGTTTCCGCGTCGATGACCTCGCGGCCCGCCAAGCCGGAGGATCTGCCCATGCGGGTGGTGGTGCCGGCGTACATCCTGAGCGAGCTGAAGGCTGGGTTTGAGATCGGGGCGGTGCTGTTTCTGCCCTTTCTGCTGGTGGATATGGTCGTGGCTTCGATCACGACGTCGATCGGGATGTTCCAGCTGCCGCCGGTGGTGATTTCAACGCCGCTGAAGAT
>JASIAO010000386.1 GCA_030041955.1 Acidobacteriaceae bacterium
CCGTTCCTGCTGCTCCAGCTGGTCGGCCCGGCGGTCGCGCTGCACGTCGCGGAGACGCTGCACGCCGCCTACCCGGACCGCTTCGCGACCTCGCCCAAGCTCCGCGCCCTGGTCGAGTCGGGCCACACCGCCATCTACGGCCCCGACTTCAAGGTCTACCCGGCAGTAAACACGCTGCTAGAAGGCGGTGACCGTCCCTCAACCGCCGAGCAGGTCCGCGAGCGTGCCCTGAAGGCCCTGGCCGAGGAGATTTCCCTGATGCTCAAGGAGGCCGTCGTCGCCGCCCCCGAGGACATCGACCTGTGCATGATCCTCGGCGCCGGCTGGCCCTTCCACCTCGGCGGCATCACCCCCTGCCTAGACCGCACCGGCATCGCCGAGAAGGTAACGGGCGCCAGGTTCCGCCCTTAATCAGTTCAAGGCATCTGGCTCCTCTCATCACGTTGCGCACGCACGTGGATGCATTATGCAGCATCGGCCTGAAGGATATTTGGCTCGACACCGAAAGACCGCGTAGTACCTGCGTTGACCGATCAAATGGACCTCTGCCCGCATTGAGCTAACGACACCGCTCAATCGGTACCTGTGGCTTTGGCTCGGCGTATGGGTCTCCGCTCATAGCGCCCGTCTGCCAGTTGTGGTCAGAGTTGGTGCCGAGGTGCGTGATGCGAAAACGAGACGATGCGAAGGTGTTCCGCACCAAGTTGCCACAGGCGGCATTGCGTACGATTTGATCCCTAACGTCCTGCAATCGGTTGCATGTCCCTTTTTGGCTTATGCTCAAACTGGTATACCGCGATATTGGACTGGTTGCTGGGCCGATGGCACAGTACAGTCAGTAGCCTCCGGACTGAAGTCCCGGTATGGCAGGTCGAGGGGGGATCGAACGTGGTTTCTAGGCGAGAAGAAAATAGAACCCGTCTGAACGCGCTCGCGGAGAACTTGGCGCTCAAGACGTGCACTCCGTTCCTCGGCTCCGGCGCTAGCGCGCCTAACATACCTACGGGAACACAGATGTCGAAGCTCTGGGCCATCCGATCCAAGTACCCGTTTCCCGATGACACGAGCCTCTCCCGTGTCATGCAGTTCGTGGCCACCATGGAATACTCAGGGGACCCGGTAACGCTGAAGCAACGACTGATCATGGATCACATCGCCAACGCGTCGGCGCCAGATTTCGGTGCGCCGCACCAAGTTCACCGGGTCCTCGCAGACTGCGGTTTACCACTCTATGTGACGACAAACTATGATGATTTCATGTTCCGAGTCCTGGAACAGATGCCCGACCGGTCGCCGCGACGGGGCATCAGCCCCTGGTACGTGACAGATCCGACCGATAGACCTGCCAGTCCGCTTGATAAGCGATACACACCGTCGACTCGCGAGCCACTCGTCTTTCATCTGCATGGCCACCATAGTGAGCCACGATCTTTGGTTCTCACCGAAGATGATAATATCGACTATCTTGTCCGAGAAGCTGGCGATTCGCGTCCCGGGTCGGCTCCGCGCGTTATCCCGGACTACGTCCGGGGTAAACTTCGGACCACGTCGTTGCTCTTCATTGGCTATAGTCTCCAGGACTGGACGTTCCACGTGCTCTTCCGGCGCTTGCTGAGCGGTTCCCCGCAGAAACGAAATCATGTCAGCATCCAGCTGAATCCCGGGAAATCCGCAGCAGGACGTGACTGCAAGTACCTGGAGCAATATCTAGCTGCCCAGAATATATGGATTTTCTGGGAAACTACTGAAGAATTCATGGAAAAACTCACACGGCGTTTGAGAAGAGGTGGCACACCGTGAGCACCGTTGGCGCGAGTGCACCGGAGAACCGCGGGCCTGCCGGTCAGCCCTACGTTGGCCCACGTCCTTTTCGTACGACCGAGGCGGATCGCTTCTTCGGCCGACATCGCGAGGCTCTTGACATAACGTCTCTTTGGCCTGCCGAGCGCGTTGTAGTGCTGCATGGTCCTGATGCTGTCGGCAAGTCGTCACTGCTGCACGCTGGAGTCCTCCCGTTGCTGGCGGAAGAAGACGGGATAGATCTCCTTCCGGTTGGTCGGCTCGTGTACCAGCCCGCCCGGCCACTTGCCTCGGGCCGGACCGATAACATATACCGCTATACACTTCTCACTAGCTGGGCCCCGTTCAGTGATCCGCCGGCCCCTGGCACGACTATCCGAGAATTTCTGTCCGCTCGGCCGCGCCTGGTCAATTCCCGGAGCGAAGCATTCAGTGTGCTGGCCTCGATCGACCAGTTTGAGGAGCTTTTTACCGGATACCCTGCTGGTTATGATCAGTGTGAGCAGCTCATAGACGAGCTAGCTGAGGCCTTGCGTGCGATAGACGCATTTAGCCTTCTGCTAATCGTCCGCGACGATCATCTAGCCACGCTGAACCGTTACGAGAGCCGCCTATCGGAATTCCCGATGGTCTATCGGAGGCTGGAGGCTCTCGATGTCGAGTCCGCAGCGGATGCCGTGACTGGCCCGGTTGAGGGAACGGGTCGGTCGTTCTCCCCCGAGGCCGTAGATATCATGGTGGATAGGCTGCGCACGTTTAGTTATACCGACCGGCTCAACCAGAAGGTCACTATCAAACGTGACCGAGTGGAGCCCCTAGACCTGCAGATCGCCTGCACCAGCCTCTGGTCTTCGCTGCCGGACGACGTTCGTGTCATCGCCGAAGGCCACCTGCAGGCGGATGGCGATCCGGACCAGGCGGCCGCTAACTTCTATGATGCCGCCATACGCGAGGTGCGTGGTCGGACGAGGCAGACCGAGTCGGAGTTGCGAGCGTGGATTGAATCTACATTCATCACGGAATGGGGGACCCGCGGGACTGCGCTGCGCGGAATCACCATGACAGCGGACATGCCCAATAGCACTGCCGACGCTTTCGTTGACCTTCGTATCCTAACGCCTGAATATCGTAATCTGAGCATCTGGTATCAGCTCGGCCAAGACCGTCTCATTACTGCCGTGCAGCATGCCAATAGACTATGGCGTATCGAGCACAATATCGGCGCAACCGTCCCGCCAGCGACTCCCACTGCCGCCGACTATCGTGCTGCGGCTGAAGCTGCATTCAGCTCAGGTGAGTTCTCTGATGCGCAGCGGTTTATTTCTACAGCGGCAGAAAGCTATCGGAAAGCTGGGAACTCCCGCGGACTAGCCTATACGCTTGAACTGCGAGGTGCAATAGCGCGCGCCAACAGCGACCTGAATACTGCCGAGCAGAGCTTCCTCGATGCGCTATACACGTTCTCTGCACTTGAAGATATCGCTTCCCAGGTCCGCCTGCTTTCAGCGCTAGGCGATGTTTACAGCGCCATCGGCGATTACACGAAAGCTGTACAGTTTCATCGGCAGGCGAGCCAGCGCCTGCCAGCCGATGTCGACGCACTGACCGGACTAGGATATGCCCAGTGGTACGTGGGATCGCCGGCCGATGCCGAAGCGACATTCACCAGAGCACTCGGCTGGAATCGTAACGAAGGACGAGCGCTGGCAGGCCGGGGCCAGGTACGAGTTGAGCTTCGGGAGTATCCGGAAGCGCTTGCTGATCTCAACCAGGCCATTACGCTTGGACTATCTCTCGATAATGAGATAGATGCCAGGTCTGCGCGTGCGGTTGCATTGGCTGACCTGGGCAGGGGAGACGAGGCCGACCGCGAACTCCGCGCCGCTCGGTTCCAGGATCCCGGGCGTCCGAGAACGTGGCTGCGGGCAGGCCGAATTGATGTCGTCCTCGGCCGGACGGAAAGAGCGCGCGAAGAACTCGAGCGAGCGTTGCAGGCAGATCCGCCGATGGCGCCCACTGATGAAGCAGCCGCCCGCAGACTCCTAGCCGAGATTCAGTGAAGATATCCGCTGAATCAGAATGATGCGAGGGGCTAGCCTGAGGACACTAAATCGCGCCATGAACTCAGTCGCAGGAAATTATCTGTTCACTCAGCCGGGCCCGGTCAGGTGCCGCAGGTTAGTTCCGTCGCCGTGCTTCCCGGTCGAGATACACGGGTGGTCCGTCGTCGTGGGCATGATCGGCTCCGTCCGCGGTGGCGCGGTCGGCACCGTGCCGGACACCCGAAGTGAGTGCGGCAGGCAGCAGACTCCGTACCTCCCGGAGAGCGGTCACATGAGCTGGCGTCGGAGAGCCTTCGGCGGGGCGGGTAGCGAAAATCGTCAGGGCGCGGTGTCTCAAATGAGCTTGACAAACGGGGCTAGGAACGATTTTACAGTTGTGCGATCCCAGAGGGCTGGACGGGGCTCCGTTGACGCATCATTATGGTTAGGAAAAACAGCCAGCGCCAAGGGTGGACGGCACGATATTGAACACCTCTGTACCTCACCTCACTTCTGTCACACTGGCCACAGCCGTGGTGATCTGTTCGTTGGCTTGCCGTACGCGTCATATTTCATTTATCTAGGGAGGAAGTTACATGGGGGAGCCTGACTCGTGCCGTAAATCCAGCATCATCGACGTGACGCACACGCCGATATCTCAGCTCAGGATCCTGGATGACTCGGTGCTTGATGAGTCAGTGGGTAAGTTTCTGCGGATGTGTCAGGGTGCAGGCGACCGTTGCTGGGATAGCCCTCAGCGCATACTTGAATGACGCGATCCTCGGCTCAAACACCTATGCCACATGACCTTTCCGGCTCGCAGCTGAACTATTTAACCAGAGGGGAGATCATTCCTGCTGCAGTTCGCAGACTAGTCGCCGCCCAGTCAAGTAAGCACCGTCTCCTTCTTGAGAAGGTAAGGCGCCAAGTAGTACTTACGCAGTCGCCTGAGAACCGAATTCTTGTCGAGCGGGCGATTGAACTTATTGCGGAGGTTGAGGCGTCTTCTGCCGAGATTGCGGAAAGAATTCTTACGATGCCGCAAGTCGGCGCGTGGGCTATACGCTGTCTCCGTCGCATGAGCGGCCTGGCTGGCGGCCAGGCTCGTGATACGTACTCAGTTCCGCTGCGGAACGACTTGGGCTACCTGATGTCGGTAGCCGTCGCAGGTGCGCTGCGAATCCGGCATCCTGTTGACATCGAGGTACCGCTCTATGACGGCAGGCTGCTCTTGCCGGGCATGGGTGCGGTCCACACCGATTCCTCCGACCCCTGGGGAATCGTCCGCGTCCAGGCTAATCCGGACCATATGATTGTCGTCTCGCCGAATGCCACCCTCGTCCTTCCCTCGTTCCGCGATCTGACTTCTTATCGGTCCAGCCCGCAATGGTCCCCCGTCCGCAGACTGCGCGCAATAGCCGACGGACTAGCACTGGACGTGGCGCTCGATAATTCTGATCCATTCTTCGAATCACTAGGTCAGCCGGCGGCCACGTTGTCCGTTGCCGATCATGAGGCCTGGCAGCTATCCCTCCAGAGGGCCTGGCAAATCCTGGTCGAACATCATCGTGGTACGGCCGCGGCGCTCGCCGCCGGGGTATCCACACTGGTGCCATTTACGAGTTCGGCTACCAATCATCCAAGAAGCACGACTTCGGGATGGATTTTCGGTGCCATCGGGCTGAGCTTGCCTAGCGACGAGGTAGCCCTAGCCGAGATATTCGCCCACGAGCTCCAGCATCTGGTGCTGGGTGCGGTGGAAGACATGTACGCGCTGGTGGTTCCCGAACGCGACACGCAGCTCGGGTACGCGCCGTGGCGCGATGATCCAAGACCCGCGAGCGGTCTGCTGCACGGGAGCTATGCCTACCTTGGTCTTACCGCCTTCTGGCGGCGACAGCGCAAGATAGGCAGGCCCGAAGAGCGTTTCCGCTGCGAAGTAGAGTTCGCTCGTTGGCGGGCGGCCACACTCGAAACGGCATCGAAGCTCATAAAATCTCCTGCCCTCAGCGACATCGGCCAGAGATTCGCGAGAGGGATCCGGGATCAACTCGTCGCATGGCGGAACGAGCGGGTCGCCGCAAGGGCGGAGCGCCTTGCTGCAGAGATGCGGGCTGAGCACCAGGCTCGCTGGCACCTGAACCACCTGCGTCCTAAGTCGGAGGCAGTCGACGCACTAGCTCGTAGCTGGCTATCCGGCGCAGCCGCTCGCCTAGACAGCTCTAGTACAGATCCCAGCCTCGAACCCGGACGGGCGCTGCTGAGTCAGGGACGAGCCTACCTTCTGGAGGCCCGTTACCGTGATCTCGGGCAGATCCAGCAGCTCACGAGAGCAGGAGACGACGCTACTGGACAGCTGGGAATGCCGGATGACGCTGATGCCGCCTTGCTTCATAACGACAACGCAACTGCGATGCGCGGCTATCTGAGCCGGCTCAGGACTGCTGACGACAACGATGCCTGGGTAGGGCTGGCCATCGTACTGTGGCGCTCTGGGCCGACGGCCTCCGCGCGGCTACTAGTCGAAAAACCGGAGCTCGTCGCGGCACTCTATTCTCGCCTGCGCGGACTGGCCGACGAGATGCCAGATGCGGATAGTCTTCTGGCATGGCTGGGCCGAAGCCTGACCTCAACGGTAAGGTGCGCCACAGGCGAATGGTAAATGCTGGCCAGATTTACTCTCAGGTCGCCATCGGTTCAATATCCACGTTCAGACGACCTCCGTTTGCCGCTAGCTGTGCCTGCGGATGGAGATTGCCATAGGCCTGACGGAGCGCGGGCAGCGTTTTCTCGCGCAACTGCGCGGCCTCGGCCTCGTCGCCGACCACCTGACGATCTATGGACAGGTTAGCAGCAGCGACCAATGTGCACGGATGAGCTTCCCCTCGCACCCTCTGCGAAATAGAGAAAGCCACCTCTCCTAGTTCGCGGGCCCGTTTCGGCTTACCTGATACCGCTAGGTCACTTGCCAGGTTGGTCATCACGACCAGGGTGCTTGGATGATCGTCACCGTACATGCCGTGGAAGAGCGCGAGTGCGCGCTCGTTGAGCTCCGCCGCGCTTATTACGTCACCCTGCATGCGCCTTACGATGGCAAGGTTGGCCCGCGCAGCGTTTGTATTCGGGTGATCGGGTCCCACTATGTTTTCCCAGGCGAGCATTGTTCGCTCACCCAGTTCGGCGGCGTCTTTTAGGTCGCCAGCAAAACGTCTATCGTTTATCAGGTTGGTGGCAGCGAGCAGCGACTGGCGGTGTTTCTCGCCGATGAGGGAATGGTGCCGCTCCAGGATCATTTCTCCCTGCCGGCGCGCATCCTCGTACTGTCCCACCCGCCGTAGCGATACGCTGAGCTCTACTCCGGTCAGCAGGCGAAACAGATTCCATGGACCCGCCTTCTGCTCTAGCGCGTCGTATACTTTCCTTATTAGGTCAAGCGAGTCTTCGTAACGCCCGAGCCTGCGCACGTCGCGAGCGACCGCGAACTGAGATGTAAGAGTCGCCTCGTCTGTATAACCCAGTGTGCGCTGCCGCTCCTCGAGCGCCGCTTGATCGTACGTAAGGGCCTCGTCGAACCTGCCCAGGCAGCGCAGACTTATCGCTATGTTGTTTCGGAGCTTCAGCGCATGTTCGTGCTCTGCCCTGGTTTCTCGCTCTACCAGCGGCAGGAGCTGCAGGTCGTGATCTAGCGCCTCTGCATAGCGGCCCAGCATGCTTAGGTCGCGGCCGTAGCTGCGTGCACATTCCAGGTAGATCCCATCGGTTTCGCCGAAGTTGCGTTTCAGCAATTCCAGGGTAGCGGAATTCAGCTCATACGCCTCTTCCCAGCGCCCGCCGGAACGCAAGGCAACCCCTACCTCCACCGCCAGCGTCAGCGTCAGCTTGTCACCTGGATCGAATTTCTCCCGCCACAGTGCGAGTGCAGGCTCGCCGAGAGCCAGGGCTTCGATATACCCGCCGCTGCGATGAAGTCTCCGCACCTGGTTGATGATCAGTCGGCGAACCCCAGGACTATCGCACTCCACCGCACCGGATGGTATCAGATGTTCAAGCGAGCGCTGGTAGATTGGCGCGCTGTCTTCCCGGTCAGGAGCGCACGGATCTGACGCCGCGAGGAGCTGGTGAACGGCCTCCCGCAATTCGCTGGCCTTGGCGGGATCCTCGCGTGCCACGCGATCTCGGGTGACGGTCTGGACCACTCGGTGCATCTGTACGACATTGCGCACGCCGTCGATCTTGACCAGGGAGTACCGGCCCAGCTCGCGCACCGCCGGACGGAACTTTGACACGTCGGCGAGGATTTCGGCCAGCGGTGACCCGAGCTCCAGCGCCGCCCGCTGCATAAGAAGTTCCTCGGCAATCGGTTCAGGCGCAAAGAATGCCAGCAACTGGAAGACCGCGGCAGCTTCCGGCGAGATGGCCCGGGTCGATACGCTCCAGGTGGTCGCCACTGCCTGCGGATATCTAATATCGACATCACTCGCCAGTAGCAAGTGTGCGTTCTCGTTGTACATTTTGAGGTACTCTTCCGTTGAAGCTCCGGTCTCCTTCAGATAAGCGGCTGCGTGCTCTACTGCAAGGGGCAGGTTGCCCAACGCCTCCGCAAGGCGCTTGGCGCTAGCGTCGCGCCGATCGTCCTCGCCGCGCCGATCTTCCTGGATCGAGGCGAGCGCGGGAACTCGTTTCCGGAGGAATTCAACAGTCTCGTCTACCTTGAATTCCTTGAGTTCTATCCCTTCCACCTGCAGCACCTGCCAGCGGATATCCCGCGAGGTGATGATCACGTGCCCATGCTCCGGTGAGTGCGGGATATAGCGTTCGATCGTAGACGCATTCTGCGCATCATCGAAGACGAGCAACCATTTGTCGAAGGGAATTCCGCGAGTTAGTGCGTCCATCACGACGCCCATCGTGTAATCGCGTTCCCCTGGGCGGAACTCTTCTAGGCCTAGCCGCGTACCAAGCGCGACGAAAGCGGCGGTAATGGCCTCTTCTCGCTCGGCACGGATCCACCAGACCAGATCGTATTCACTACGGTAACGATTAGCATACTCAGCGGCTAGTTCTGTTTTCCCAACTCCGCCGAGCCCGTACAATGCTTGAACCGGATGAGAGATAAGAGCCGTGGAGTCGGTGAGCAAATGAGACCGGAGGAGGGCAAGTTCCTCGTCCCTACCAATAAAATGCGGGTTCTGGAATGGAATTTCTCGACCCCAGACCTGGACACGCCCTCTGGAAACCGTCCCCGTCGTGGAATATCCACGATCTGTAGTAGTCACAACCCCTCCGGCATCCGCTCGCTGTCGTTGTAGACCCTCGTCTTGCTTTTACGTTATTATCGATTGGCCCAACTGTGGCCATATTGCACTTTTCTCAGCTATCGGCGACCCGGTGCGCCCTGGAGCATTGGTGGACGGAAACACCGATAGAAACCGATCTGCCCGGGGTCTCGGCTGCACGAGAACTATAAGTTAAGCATCGTACCAGGCATCCGATGGGTTGTGCCCTCCCGCAGCCTGTGTCTGTAGTTTCTATCTTAAGGTCGTCAAGCTGAGATGGCTTGGTGAGACAACTAAAGTGCAGAGACACATGTGGCACAGGTGATTTACTGTGCGATCTAACCTTCATGGGTCAAGACGTAAGGTTGTTTGCCTGGCGGGGCTTCCTTGCGCGAGGTTCACGTGTTAGCCGGGGCCGACGATCCAGGTGTGCAGGCACGTGGTCTCGTCGTCGGTCAGTTCCATCCGGGCGTTGACGCTGAGCCTGACGATGTTGTCGGCGAAGGCCTCGGCCAGCGCGGCCGCGCCCTGGCCGGGATGCCGCCAGTCCACGCCGGCCAGCTGCAGCCCCTGCAGCACGAAATGGATGGCCGGGCGGGGGATGCGGGCGCCGCGCGTCAGGCAGGCGCCGCGCAGGCCGGGCTCGATGATGTTGAGCGGATCGTTGGCGGGCCCCTTCGCGGACAGCCGCGCGATCTCGCCGAACAGGATCTGAAAGGCCTCGGAGGTCAGCTGCGGGACGCCGACGATGCGGGCCACCCGGTGCGCGAGGTCGGCAACGGCGTCGGGCAGCGGGTCCAGCGGCTCCTCGGGCTCGAGCGGTTCGTGGCGCCGCGGGTCGACCAGGTAGCCGGGCGGGTGCGGGCCGCTGATCCGCAGGGTGTCGTTCGTCACCGTCTGCACGAACCCGCGGAACGAGCCGCACCCGCCCCAGCTGGACTGCAGCACGACGTCGCCGAGCCGGTCCCGGATCCGCTGCGCGGCCGCCGCCATCGGAACGGGGGCCGCGGCGGCGGCCACCAGGATCGTCAGCTCCTCCCGCATCCGCTGGCGCAGGTAGTCGACGTCGTGGTCGGCCGGATGGGGACGCACCGCGGTCACCGCGGCCAGCGGTTTCCTGGTGCCGTCCGCGCGGGGTTGCACGGCGGCATCGCCGCGTTCCAGGTTGATCTCGAGCGCCTCGTTGAGGAAGATCTCCAGCGGGAGCACCATGTCGCACGCGCTGCGCAGCGCGGTGGCCGAGGGGCCGGTGGCAAGCAGCACGGTCCTGCGGTCGTGCGCCCGCAGCCGCAGCATGACCGGGGTGAAATCGGCGTCGGCGGACAGCAGGATGAACTCATCCAAGCTGGTCGGGTGCTCGAGCGCGTCCAGGATGTCGAGGACCATGTAAATGTCCGCGCTGTTCTTGCCGCGGGTGGTCAGCGGCGGGCAGTCGATGACGCGGAATGCGGCGCGGGTGAAGAACGGCCGGAATTTCCCGAACATGATCGGATTGAGGTAACAGGAGCGGACCAGGATCTCGCGCCCGGCGTCCTCCGCCGCGTCCCGCACCACCTGCCCCATGTCCTCCTGCATCCATCGCAGCCACCGGTCGGGTTCGGTGGCGAACGCGTCGCCCGCGGCCGGATCGATCGCGTTGAGGTTGGAATAGACGTTGTCGAAATCGACGAACAGCGCCGTCCGCACGTAGCTCCGACCATGATGTGGCATCGGCGACCCCTCCCGTGCACCCGTATAGGCGAGCCTACCGGCGTAAAAGGTGCGATAGCCGTGATCCGGCGAGCCTCCCAGATTTCGGCCGCCGAGCCGCTAGGGTTTCCTGGTGGCGCTGTGCACATTTCCGGGCACATCCCCGGGCACCATCGCTCCCGCGAGGCCAATCGTCCGCTGCACCGCGCCGGACGCGCTGTCCAATCTCCTCGCCGTCCTCGAGCTGGTCGCCGACGGCCAGGTGAGCTGCAGCGCCATCACCAGGCGGCCGTCGGCCGCGAGCGTCAGGCTGGTCGAGGACGTCCTCGTGGCGGGCGACTTCTACGACGACGCGGAGCCGATCTCGGCGTTCGCATGGCCGCTGCTGCTGCAGGCCGGGGGCCTCGCGCAGCTGGCCGGGAGCAAGCTCGAGCTGACCGTGCGCGGCAGCGCGGCGCTGGCCAGGCCGTCCTACCAGTCCATCGGCACGCTGTGGGCGAGATGGCTGCGGAGCGTGTCGCACGACGAGATGGCGCGGATCGAGGCGATCAAGGGGCAGCGCAAGCCCGCGACGCTGACCGCGGCCGCCAAGCGCCGGGCCGCCGTGGCGGCGGGCCTGGCCGCCCTCCAGCCCGGCGAGTGGACCGACGTGGACGAGCTGCTGTGGATGCTGCGGACGCAGCCGCCGCGGCTCGTCGCGGTCCGCAGCCTGATGGCGCTGTGGCGCCTTTACCTGGTCGACTCCTACTACGGGTCGCTGGGGCACGCGAGCCGGGAGGCCTGGGACGTGGTCGAGGGCAGGTACGCGCTGTGCGTCCTGTTCGAGTACGCGGCCACGCTCGGCCTGGTCGACGTCGGCTACGTCGACCCGCGCGGCGCGCGCGACGACTACCGCTCGCTGTGGGGCGCCGACGGCTACCCGAGCCTGTCCCGCTACGACGGGCTGCGCTACCTCCGGGTCAACGAGCTCGGCACCGCGATCCTGCACGACCCCGAGGTGCTGCCCTGCCTCGCCCTGCCGGTGCCCCGCCGGTAATCCGCTCCAACCACCCGCCGCGGCCGCCCGTCCTAGCGATGAGAGCATGATCACGTGCCGGAAGGAATTAGAGCATCATGAAGCGGACATGGCTGGCGCTGGCCGGCCGAGCGGCGGTAGCGCTGGCGATCGCCGCGGCCGGCCTTACGGCAGCGGCCACCGGAGCCGCGGCCAGCCCGGACGGCGACGGACCGCCGGGGTTCTGGTGGGGCACGGACAGCCTCCCGGTCACCGTTCCTGGCAGCGCGCCGTACAGCATGCCGTACCTGGGCGGTGCCTACGGCGGGTACATCGGCATGACCGGGAACTGGGCGTACTGGCTGGGCTGCAGCGGCACGGAACACTTCCTGGCCTACTCGGCGGCCGACGCCGCGCAGGCGCGCGCCAACTACACCAAGTACCACAAGGGCGTGGGCCTCGGCTCGTACTGGTTCATGGGCGGGCCCGGCGTGGACCCGCACTACAACGGGACCACGGCGGAGGCCAGCGCCTGGGGCGCGGCCCAGGCGGCCAGGGAGCTGTCCGACATCAGCGGGGGCATCAACTACCCGGTCATCTGGATGGATGTCGAGCTGCCCGGGATCACGCCCGCCCCCGACAACGGGTGGAACGACGTCTATACCTCGCCGTGCAGCGGCGTGGTCAGGCAGTCCTCGATGTCGTCCAGCCTGGACCGGGCCGATTTCAACGGCTTCGCGAACTACATCACCGCGCACTCCGGCTACAAGGTCGGGGTGTACTCCACGGCGAGCGTCTGGACGTCGATCTTCGGGACCGGGATCAACTCGCTGATCCCGAACACCTACGAGTGGACCTACGAGCCGGAGACCACCAACTACACCGGCGCCTACCCGTACGGCTGGTGCCTGGACCACGGGTCCGGCCCGTGCGCGCAGTTCTTCGGCGGCCAGACCAGCTCGAGCAGCCATGCGCTGATGTGGCAGTGGTCCGGCGGCGGCGGGGCCACCAACGGCATCGGCGGCTTCAACGGGGATCTCGACACGATCGACGGAAGCAGGATGAGCTGAAGCAGCAGAGCCTGGGCACGCACCACGGCTCGTTCGGCTGAAAAAGATTTGATCTCAGCCGGCCAGCAGCGGCTCGAGCAGCAGGTCGGGGAACTCCCGCTCGAGCTGCCCGAGCCGCCACTTGTCGCTGAGCAGCGCGAGCATGGCGCCGTCCTGGCGGCGGGTCAGCACCTCGGCGGCGCGCTGCCCGGCCAGCAGCCGGGCGCCCTCGGCGTCGGTCCGCCTGGCCAGCGTGTAGTCCAGATGGTCGAGGTCGGCCTGGGCGCCGAATTCGTGCTCGAGCCGGTGCAGCACCACGTCGAACTGCAGCGGGCCGACGGCGGCGAGCACCGGTGCCTGGTCCCCGCGCAGGTCGGAGGACAGGACCTGGACCACGCCCTCGGCGTCGAGCTGGTCGATGCCGCGCCGGAACTGCTTGTGCTTGCCCGCCGTCTTGCTGCGGACCACCGCGAAGTGCTCGGGCGCGAAGCTCGGGATCGGCGGGAACTCGACCGGGACGTCCTCGTACAGCGTGTCGCCAGGGCGCAGCGCGGTGGCGTTGACCAGCCCGATCACGTCGCCGGGAAAGGCCTCGTCGACGGTCTCCCGGTCCTGGCCGAACATCGCCTGCGCGTACTTGGTGGCGAACGGGCGCCCGGTCGCGGCGTGGGTGAGCACCATGCCGCGCTCGAACCGGCCGGAGCACACCCGCACGAACGCCACCCGGTCGCGGTGCGCCGGGTCCATGTTGGCCTGCACCTTGAACACAAGCCCGGAGAACGGGGCGTCGAGCCGGCGCGGCTCGTCCTTGACGTCCTCGCGCTCGCCGGGCGGCGGCGCGAGCGACGTGACCGCGTCCAGCAGGCGGCGCACGCCGAAGTTCGGCAGCGCGGCGCCGAACAGCACCGGGCTCGACACCCCGGCGAGGAACGACTCCATGTCCACGTCCGCGCCGATGCCGTCGAGCAGCGCCAGTTCCTCCTGCGCGACCGCGAACGCGGCGTCACCGGCGCCGGCGGCGGCCGCGGCGGCGGCATCGAGCCGGGTCTCGATCGCGCGGCCCGCCCCG
>JASIAO010000387.1 GCA_030041955.1 Acidobacteriaceae bacterium
TCGTGATCCAGCAATCCATCGCTCGAGCGCACATGCCCGTGCCGCGCGCCCTCCGCCGTCACATCTGCGGTATACAGAACCTTCATCGTCAAAACCCTCCGCATCGATTGTCTCCCGTCGCCGAGGATTCTGCCTATTCCATCCCCAGCGCCAGCGTCAGAATCGCGGTCGCGGCGAACCCCGGCGCCCGCAGCATCTGCCGCGTCGCATAGCGGATGTCCTGTGCCAGCCTCTCTGCCCAGTTCCAACTCCAGCTCTCACGCACCTGCTCGCGCAGCACGGTTGGATTTCCAAAGCTGCGCATGGCTGCCTGGCGCGCCCCCTCCGCGTTCATCCCGGCGGCGCGATTTTCGGCGATTTGCTGCTCCAGATGAAACTGCAGCTCCGCGTCCAGCCGCTCGGTTTCCCGCGCGCGATGCGCCAGCATCCGGAACCGAGTGCGCATTTTCTCGATCCACCGCATGGTGTACCCCTGTGCGCTGAGCCCTGTATCCTGAACCTTGCCGTTATGCTCCTTCAATCACCAGATCGATTGCGGCCGACAGCCGGTTCCAGTTCTCCGTTTCCTGCTCCATCTGTCTGCGCCCAGCGGCCGTGAGCGAATAGAACTTGGCCTGGCGCCCTGTTTCGCTCTCCGCCCACTTCGCGCGGATCCATCCCTGTTGCTCCAGCCGGTGCAGGGCCGGATAGAGCGAGCCCTGCTGCACCTGCAGCACCTCCTGCGAAATTTGCTGAATGCGCTTGGCGATGGCCCAGCCGTGCATCGGCTCGGGTGCAATCGTGCGCAGAATCAGAAGATCGAGCGTGCCCTGGACGAGATCGTTTGGCTTCCCCATACCATGACGATCTACATCATCGAGATGTAGATCGTCAAGGTATCAGACGGGGCGGGGCAGATTCAGCCCGCTGTGACGCGGTGCAGGAATCGTTCCAGCTCTTCCGGCAGCGGCGACTCCAGCTGTAGTAGCTTGCCCGTTCTCGGATGCACGAACTCCAGTTCCGCCGCGTGCAGGAAATTCCGGTCGAGCGTCAACGTCCCAGGATCAGGATCGCTCTTCTTTCGCGGAAACGCATCCGTGATGCGCGCCGGCGCGCCGTACAGCTTGTCACCGACCACAGGATGGCCGATCGACGCCAGATGGACCCGGATCTGATGCGTCCGCCCCGTCTCGATCCGCACCGAAACCAGCGTAAACGCGCCGAATCGCGAGCGGATTCGGCGCAATACGGTGTAATGCGAGACAGCGTGGCGCGCGCCGTCCTCACGCCGCGTTGTCATCCGCGTGCGCCGCACGAGATCGCGCGCGATTGGCGCATCGATGGTTCCACGATCCTGCTTCAGTGCTCCATGCACCAGCGCAACATAGGTTTTTTTGATCTGCCGCCGCGAAAACATCTCCGCCAGCCGCGCGTGAGCCGCATCGTTGCGTGCCACGATAATCAGCCCGCTCGTTTGCTTGTCCAGCCGATGCACGATTCCCGGCCGCAGCTCGCCGCCCGTGGAGCTCAGCGTGCGATATCGGTGCAGCAGCGCGTTCACGAGTGTGCCGGACTCCGTCGCGCCCGCGCCCGCGTGCACCATCATGCCCGCCGGCTTGTCGATCACCGACAGGTCCTCGTCCTCATAGACCACCTTCAGTGCAATCTCTTCAGCAAACGCCTTCAGCGGCCTGGGCGTGGGATCGCCGAGCACTTCCACCGTTTCTCCTCCGCGCAGCCGGTACGAGGCGCGCGGGGACTTGCCCTCCAGGAGGACCTTTTCCTGGGCGAGCAGGAGTTGTACTCGCTCGCGGCTGACGCCATCGAGCTGCGCGGTCAGCCATGCATCCAGCCGTTGTCCCGCGGCATCCTCGGGCACCGAATAAGTGCTCGTCATAGTTACGGATTATTGGGCGGTTCGCCCGGACCCTTCAGTCCTGGAATCCACGCGGGCAGATTGGGCATAGGCGGCGGCGGAGCGGGCGCGTTCGGCGGAATCCATCCCCGCTGCACCAGCCAGTTGCGCAGCAGCGTGGGCCACGTGGAGAGCGGCACGATCGAACCGCATAGCCCGCAGCCGTGGTTCGAGTAGTCGTAGAGGTGCAGCTCGGCCGGCACATGATGCTGGATCAGCGCGCGATAGAAATCCAGGCTGTTCTCCACTGGAACCGCCGGATCGTTGCTGGTCGCGAAGAGGAACGTTCCCGGCGTCTCTGCCGTTACCGCAAATTGATTCGACAAGTTGTGTGCGAGCGTGGGGTCCGGATCAGGTCCCAGCAGATTCATCCGCGAGCCGGCATGCGTCTCCGGCAGCTCCATGCTGATCACCGGATAAGACAGGATCATGAAGTCGGGCTTGCAGCTTTCCTTGTCGACCGAGTCTTTGTTGGTCAGGGGTACCGTATCCGCATCGCAGTGCGTTCCGATGGTTGAAGCCAGATGCCCGCCCGCGGAAAACCCCCACACGCCGAGCCGGTTCGGATCGATGCCGTACTCCGACGCGTGCGCGCGAATCAGCCGCATCGCCCGCTCCCCGTCCTCAATCTCGGCCGGATAGTGATACGGCGCGACCCGGTAATCCAGCACGAAAGCCGGAATGCCCTGTGTATTCAGCCATCCGGCAATCTGCACACCCTCGTGGCCCATGGCGACAATCTGGTAGCCGCCGCCCGGAATCACCAGCACCGCGGTGCTCGTCGAGCGTGTCTTCGGTAGAAAGGCGTACATCTGCGGCTGATCGGCTACACCGTGGCCCAACGCCCCTGGCACGCCGTGCTGCCACAGATAAAGCGGCGGCGGAAACCCCGCCGCTCCCTGCGCCGACAGAGAGAGCGATGTGCCCAGCAGCAGGGGAAGAAGAAACCGCGCTTTCATGGGATCAGTATATGCACAGGTAGCAGACGCTTTTCACGAAGACTGGAGCGGCATCTCCTGCGGCGTCTCTGCGTGGGGCTCGCGCCGCAGCCATAGCGCCCCGCCGAGGATTACCGCGAGGATGGCCAGCGCCTGGCACAGCGAAAGCGCTCCGCCAAAGACGCGCTCCCGGGGGTCGCCGCGATAAAACTCCAGAAAGAACCGGCATACACCATAGAGAAACAGCCACGCTCCCGCCGTTTCTCCGTCGCGTCGATGCGGAAGCCAAAGCAGCAGCGCGAGAATTGCCAGCGACGCCGCGGCATCGTAGATCTGCACCGGATGCAGCGTCACGCCGAGTGGCGTGCGGTACCACAGATACGCCACCACGCTGCGATAACTCACGCCCCACGGCAGCGCAGTCGACGTGCCCCATGCCAGTCCGCCGCAAAATGCGCCGATTCGATTGATCGCGAATGCCAGCGCGACTGCGGGAGCCGCTGCGTCGGCAGTGCGGAGCAACGGCAGGCCTTCGGCCAGGGCATACAGCACGGCAGCCGCAAGGCCGATGGCCGCGCCGCCCAGCGCGATCCATGTGCCGGAGATGTTCGCCAGTCCCAGCACCCAGAAGGGATGCGCGCGAAAGGCGCGCAGGTGCGCCGCCACCAGCAGCAGCCGCGCGCCAAACAGCGCCGCCAGAATCGCAATCAGTCCGAGGTTCCATGCCTGGTCGGCGCGCAGGGTGAGGCGCTTCGCCTGCTGCACCAGAACGGCCAGCGCCGCCAGCAGCGCCGCCGCCGTCAGAACGCCGTAAGTGGGAACCGCAATGTGTCCGAAATGGAAAAGGAGAGGATGCACGCTTGCTGAGGAGCGCCGGGTGCGCAGTGATGCCCGGAAAGAGAATCCGACCCGCTGGGCCGTGGGACGATGCGCTGGTGAACCCGTCCTAAGACGGTGGGAACTCTCCGCGGCTCTTTAGGCATTCCGAACTGGCGGACACTGCACACCGAGCCGATTGTCGAGTCGAGCTCCCTGTTCGCATGAATGTAGGTTCATCCAGCGTTGACCGTCCTCACCTGCTTTGCAGGCCGGTCTCTGAGGTGGATGCTAACGGGAGTGTTCCCGGTTTGGCAAGCGGCGAACACTCTGCAGGGCACAAACTCCACGTCATCAACAATCCATTGACGCTCCGGCCAGACGGAACTACACTCCGCTCGGAACGAAAGGCGGTGCGCCGTGGCGCTTGTTGCACGCACGCTGGTGTATGCCACGCTGTTCGTGGGGTTCCTGCTGGTTTGGCTGCCCGCGCGCGTGCTGTCCGCTTCGGGAATTCATCGGCCGACCACCCTGGCCGCGCCGCAGATC
>JASIAO010000388.1 GCA_030041955.1 Acidobacteriaceae bacterium
TTGCTTGGGCCCATCCAGAAGCCAAGGGATGTCCTCGCCGATGCATGGAGCCGCTACGACGATCTGGACCGCGCCGCGATCGACAAACAACGGCTGTTTCGTTACACCCAGGGGTCGATCCTCATCCTCACGGTGATTGCAACTTTGCTGGCGATCGTGATCACGAGGAACTGGGCGACGAAGCCTGTCAGCCTTCCCTGGGTTGGACGTTTCGATGTCCACTTCGCCCTGCACGTGCTGATGATCCTTGTCCCCATCATCATTACCATCCTGGTGGGATTCAACGCCCGTTTTCGCGAGGGCAACAAATGGATCCTGCTGCGCTCCGCGGCTGAGGCCATCAAGCGCGAGATCTTTCGCTATCGCAGTCGGACCGGAACCTATAGCCCAGCGCAGAGCAGGCAGGCGCTCGCGTCCATGAGCCTGGCGGCAAACATCAAGGACATCACCGGGAACCTGGTGCAAAGCGAAGTGAACCGAAGTAGCCTGCCCAAACCGGAGAATGACGAGACCCGGAGTGCTGACGGAAAGAGGACGGCTGCCAGGAACGACAGCACCTCCGCCGAGACCGGGAAACCGCTGCGCCTGAAGTTTCTGCGGCCGGATGAGTATCTGAGCCAGCGCGTGGACGATCAGATCGGGTACTTCGATAGAAAGACGCGCGCCTTGTACCGGCAGCTTAAATGGATGGTCAGCCTGATTTTGATTTTCGGCGGCCTGGGGACGTTTCTGGCCGCAATGAGTCATGAGGTGTGGGTCGCGCTCACTGCGGCGCTGGCGACGGCCCTGACCAACAAGCTGGAAATTGATCAGGTAGAAAACTCGCTGGTGCAATACAACATGGCGCTCACCAACCTGCAGAACATCGAGACGTGGTGGAAAGGGCTCTCGCCCTGGGAGAAATCGCGGCAGAAGAATCTCGACCTGCTGGTGGACCAGACGGAGACCACGCTGGCGCATGAGACAGCGGGATGGGTCCAGCAAATGCAGTCAACCCTCGACAAACTCACGGAGAAGGAATCGACTTCCAATCAAAAAACGGATTCCACTCCGAATCAGTAGGCGAGGATGTTTCCAATCGGAACCATCGCTCGAACGACCCGGCCGCTTCATGCTGGCCTGGAGGGACCAGTTGCGCATTCTCGCCAACAACCGTGACCTTTGTCTCTGCGGATTTTCCGCTCCGGCGCAAACCGAATTTCATCCCGCAGAAAACACTCCGAGAGCAAGAGGAACCGTGGAGCATTTCTTCAAGCTACGTGCTCCGGAGTGGCTGAGGTGGCAAAAAACCTCACGTTCGGGCTCCAAAGGCCCACGAATTAACTTGACAAGCGTGCATTCCGGGTGTCTCGTATCCGCACGCCGCCCTCCCATCGGCTTGACTCTGCCTGAGACCCGAGCAGCTTCCTCTCCCTCGAAGCCGGTGCCTGGATGACGCCGTAATCCCCGCGGCCCAGGATAACGCGCGAATTCTCAACTCCAGCCGCGACCGGAAATCAGAAAGGAGGGCTCCCTATGCCCGCAATCACCCCACTCCCACCCATCCGTGTCCCCATAATCCCAATACCCACTCCAACCCCCGCGCCGGCGCAAACCGTATTGCAAACCGGACTTGGCGGAGCGATTGGTTGCGATTTCAGCGCGCTGCACAGCGAACTCGTTTTTGTGGAATACAGCGGCAGCTTGTCTTCCCTGATGGTCGCGCCGGCGACGCCCGCCTACAAAGTGCTCGGAACCGGCTACACCACGCCCGAAGATGTGAAGCTGAGCAGCGACGGCGTTCATGCCTATATAACCGAACGGACAGGCGACCTGGTGAAAGTAGCGCTCAGCAGCGCGAACCGCAGCGCCGCCACCGTTGTGGCCAAAGGGATGAATTCGCCACAGCAGATGTTTCTCGACGAGGCACACAATGCTGCGTACGTGGTGGAGTACAACACGCCGGCAAGGCTGCTGAAGATCGATCTCACCAGCGGCGCAATGACGGTGATCACTTCGGGGCTCAATGAGGCCATCGGCCTGGTGCTCAGCTCGGACCTGCAGTACGCATACGTCAGCGATCAGGCAGGCAACATCAGCGAGGTACAGATCAGCAGCGGCGCCATCAAATCTGTGGCGAAGGGTCTCACCAATCCCTTCTTCCTCACCTGGGCCGACGCGGCGCAGGATTCGTTGTACGTGCCGCAGCGTGATCCTTCCAACTCCATCGTGACGGTGAGCGTGACCAGCGGGGCAGTCAACACAGTGGTGACCGGCGTCCCGTTCCGTCCGTCCAGCGTGGCGGTGCCGTACTCCGGGGAACTGCTGGTGTGCTGCAACGTGGAGATAGAGGAAGTCCTCTTCTCCGCATTCCTGACTGACGGCCCGCTGCTGATGGGCATCGGCCAGATTCCAGCGAATTACGTCGACCAGACCACCGGCCTGGCCACCACCCCCTCGGGGTCGCCCTACCAGGTAACCGATGCTGCATTCGGCGGCACATTGCCGGTCATGGTGAATTATCAGTCGGCCTACAACGCCGGTGCCCGCTTCTACCAGGTGAAAGTGGACACCCTGGTGCAAACCAGCAGCTGGACCGTCTATTACTGGAATGGCACCACCACCAACCTGATTACCGTGCCCTCCACAACCCAGGGTCCGTCTTCCGGCTGCTACCCCGTGCATCCGATCGCGACTCTGTTCGACTATCAGCCGCCGGCGCTGGGCTATGAACTGGACAGCACCGCCCTCACGAATGGGAAGCACACGATTCAGCTGCAGTTCCTCGACGCCTCAGGCAATCAACTCACCCCCAACATGGTCAGCCTGCCTCTGATCATTGAAGTGAACAATCAGCAGTGCGTGGCCGGGATCGCGGCGCCGGCGCTCAATACATCGCCTCCGACCGTCGCCGACAGCTGCGGAGTGCTCCATTACGGCTCCAGTAAAACCACGACCCTCAACCTGACGTTCACTGCCAGCCAGCCGGCGAATTACGCTACCTTCTCCATCGGACTGGTTCGGGGAGGAGTCGGGTTGGGATCGCCTCCGCTGCCAGCGGCACTCCCATCCGGACCGGTGACCGCCGCTCCGGCCGATTCCCCGGTCTCGCCGGCGCCGCCCGTGAGCGACCTCCTCGGGACCTGCGCAACCGCGGGGTTTGCGGCCGATGTGTACGTGGCCGCAACCATGACCAATGGCAATGGCCGTCAGAGCCAATACGACGCGGAAGCTCTGATTGGTTTTGTCCTGACCACCTGAGCGTCTTCGCATCGGACGCCCACCACAGTCCGGCAATCCGGCCCCGGGTGCAATCCCAACGCGCCCGGGGCTCAACGACTTGCCCTTTCTGGAGCCATACCACCTCGAAGCTAATTACTAGGTATCCGCATAGCCGAAAAACAAAGAATAATGCGAAAATATCGGGACTTCGACTGAGGGTGAGCAAATGGCTCGTCTCCTCATTTTCCTCGTGGTCGTGTGGCTCCGTACCGGTTGCGGGATGAGTGAGCCTGTTTTCCACCCCGCTCCTGTTCCGCGCACCACACCCCGTACGGCATCACTGGCGGTTGATGGCACCTGCACAGACACTGCAGGCTACGACGGGGTAGCAGTAGTACTAAGTTCCTCGGGCTCCACGCCATGGGGCGAATCGGATCCGGGGAAATTGAGTACCATTTGCAAATTCACCAGCGGACCAGCTGCAGGAACCACTCGCGACCTCGCGCCGCAGCCGCCGTTGCCCATCGGTTCTCGCTGCACTGACGGAGCAGGCAGCTACGGAGTGGTAATAGCACCAACGCCGGGGGCGAAAGCGGCGCCCGCTATACCCCGTCCCGCTGCTCCTGCTCGGCCCGAGGCACCGCGCGTTGGCGCCGCTCCTCATGCCCGGGTAAAAACGCGCAGTGCTCCTGTTCCAGCGAAATCACCCATTGTTTCCACGCCGGCGTCGGGATCGTCCACTGCTCCTCCTCCGCCACCCCCACAATCTTCCCCCGCCAATCCCGTTACTCCCCAAACTGTTCCAAACGATACGGGAAAAGCGGCCGAGTCCCCACTTCAACAACACGTGGCAGAGTGGTTTGCGAGTCTCATGCAAGGGGGTATTCAATACAAAATCCCAGCCACTATGTATTGGAAGATGACGTCAACCGTCACCGCTGTTATCCAGGGCCCTCAGGCGCCGCCTTCAACAGGGCTGCCTGAGCCCACGGGAACAGGATCCCTCAAAGTCTCTGATCGCATGAAAGTCCTGTTGTCGAGTCCGGACAATCCTGACGAATTCACCATTACCGACGAAAATGGCAGCAGCGATATCCAGTTTGTCCCGGCAAATAGCAGCACGACCTGGACCTGGAGCGTTACTCCCAGATATACGGGCAAGAAGCAAACGCTGCAGATTACCGCCTGGGCTTTATATCCCGGACACAGCGACGAGATCCTTGAGCAACTTCCGGTTTACACCGCGACCATCGATGTTCATGTTCCCGGATTCGGTGAAAGCCTGAAGCGGCTGGTCGAGGGTGATCCCGACTACTGGTTGAAATATGGCTTACCGGGCGGCGGAGGCTTCGTCTTCGTTGCCGGAATCGTAGTTGCCGTTCGCAAATGGATTCGGGTCCGAAGGCGTCGGCGACATGCTGCACGTGTGGCGGCAGGCCGATGAGAGGAAAGTGAAAAGCAGGCCGGGAAAAGGCGCTCGGCCGCAACGCTTATACTTCGCGGTCAGCTTCGGGAGGATACTTATGTCGATCGAAGCAATTTCACCTGCAGATCAGTCCCTGTACGGCCTCGTCAGCGCTCCGGCGCCGGCCACCATTGCAGACGTGATCTCCCGCATGCAGGATATCGACGCCCTGCTGCCCGTCAGCGATGG
>JASIAO010000389.1 GCA_030041955.1 Acidobacteriaceae bacterium
ACAGTGTGCCGCGCAGCCCTGTCGCCGCTCACACTCGCTCCCAGCGTGTCACGGAATTCCGCGTCCCACAGAAAGTCGCGGTACTTTTGCCGCAGAGCATCGATCTTTCTGCCATAGGCCAGCGTCAGCGGAAAATCAGTCAGATGCCCGTGGAAGTTGAATGGCTCATAGCTGATGATGTACCGATACAGCAGGATGAGGTTCAGCATTTCGCGGTCGTCAAATCCCGTCACCGCGACCATCAGCGGCGCCTGGGAATCGATATAGCGGCAAACCGGCCGCGAGGCGCTCCCAATGCGGAAATAAGAGAGAGGATAGTACTGCATCAACCAGTCCTGGGGTCCCTCGCCGGCAAAGAGGAAATCAGGATCGACCTTGTCAGCCGCGTCGCGGAACTGCTGCGCCATCGGCATATCTCCTCCATAGATGTATCCCGGCGGCGCATACCCGTGATTCGGATCGAAGGAATAAATCACGGGCCCATGATGACAGACCTCGTCAAACAACCATCCCGCCGCGCCCAGCCTGACCGTCTTCATCATTTCCCGGGTGGCAATGCTGCGATAGGCTAAGCATTGCACGTCCATGATGTAGCGCCGACGGTTATTGATGCCAGCTAACTGCGTCGGCGTGGTGTAACTGTAGCCGTCAGTCTGGTAAGGAATCCCGTAAGGATCGGTAGCCGCGTACTGATAGAGGACTTTGCTGGTCCACTCCCTGGTCATGTCGGCCCAGATCGGCTTTCCGAAGAGGACCACCTTCACTCCTTTGCTGCGCGCATGCAGAATGGCGTTGTGCAGCTCATCCCACGTGCCCAGGCCAGGATCGGTATCGAGGCACGGGTCTCCGCCGTCCTGGCCGCCAAACTCCCAGCCCACCAACTGCACAGCCTCGACGCCATGGGCCGCGCACTCGTCAAAGTATTTCGGCAGCTCCCGGTACGGAATCGAATAATCCTGCTCCGCGCCGTCAATCTGCAACTGCAGCCACGCATGGATATCGAGCGCCCAGCCGGCAATGTGCGGCTGCCTGAACCACGCCGCCCGCCGCTGTTTATACACATCGAGCCCGGCATGCCAGTCGCCGTCGTAGCACTTCATCACCACCGGCGCGAACTTCTTCGTCTCCTGCGGATGGGCAAAGATGAAATGGCAGGTGCGGAATTCAAGATGCACCGGCAGATTCGAGATCTCATTGCCCTGCGGCACCACGTTGTCGATCGAATCGACCACGCCCGGATGCTGCTCGAAGGTCCACTCCATCAGATACGACACCGCGGGATCGTTCATCTCCACATACAATCCCTCGGCAGGCGCCTGAATGAGCGTAAACATCGTCTGCTTCGATTCGATCGACCTGGTAGGCCAATTGACGCCCCAGTAGCCCATGCCGTTGGTAAAGACGGGATGGATCTGGTCGCGAACCAGATTGCCGTACCACATATGCTCGGCGTTCAACTCCGTCTCCGGCGTGGCCGGGGCCAAATCCCCGAGATATGGATAGTCCACCGTCTCGACATTCCATTCCGAATCGTTTTTGAGCGATGCAGCGAAGGTCAGCGTTCCAGCGTCCAGGGTCACGGTAGCGGTCAAGGTAATGGGCAACACGCCGCCGTGCTCGCTGGTCAGATCCTTCCACTCAATCTGCACCTGTCGGGCGGAGATGTTCTCGACCCGCGTCGCCCGCTGCTTTTCGCCGAGCACGAAATTCGCGCGCCGGTGCGGCAGCGGCACCAGCAGCCGGAATGACATACCCAACTCCGGCCGCTGTTGAATTTCCCAACCCGTGGATTTGCGCTTCAGCCGCGTGAGTGCGCCCGACTGCTTGTCAAAGGCCACCAGCAGCGCATCGTCCTCCAGGATCACTGCGCCCGCGTTGCCCACCACCTGGGCGCGCAGTTTAGCGTCGGTCAACGCGCCAACCGCCGTCAGCGACGCGAGCTTGTTAAACGTCCTTCTGTCCATCCCTGTCCCCTTTTGTTTGTAAACAGTGGTGCGGAAGCCCCGCGAGCGCAGGGCAGGACGCTCGATGCGGCTTTCCACAAGCGGCTCGAGCAGTTTACCGGTTCTTTGGGGCTGTTTCGGCAGGACTGAACAGCTTGCGGAAAAAGGCGTCCGGCGCGGGGCCGGGCTCTGCGGATAGCGAGAATCAGCGAAACGAAAAACCCCACCCTGGCTTCGCCAGGATGGGGCAGGACTGGCCGTACAGGCAATCCGCGCTTCGCGCGAAAGGCCTACTCGGCGGGGGTTTCTTCGACGGCCCTGGTTTGGGCGACGGTCCAGGTGGGGTCGCCGACTTTGAAGCGGGCGAAGCGGCGCACGGTGATGTTCTCGCCGAGCTTGCCGACTTTCTGCGCGATGAGCTCCTTGATGGAGAGCGTCTGTTCCTTGATGAAGGGCTGCTCGAGCAGGCAGACCTCCTCGTAGAACTTGGCCATCTTGCCGTCGACGATCTTCTCGATGACGGGCGCGGGTTTGCCGGTGGCCGCGGCCTGGGCGCGATAGATCTCCTTCTCGCGCGCGAGGTCCTCGGGGGTCACGTCCTCGGGGCGGATGTAGCGCGGGTCGGTGGCGGCGATGTGCATGGCGATGTCCTTGAGGAGCTCCTGGAAGTCCTCAGTGCGGGCCACGAAGTCGGACTCGCAGTTGACCTCGACGATGACGCCGATTTTGCCGCCGGCGTGGATGTACTGGCCGACCGCGCCCTCGTTGGTGGAGCGGGAAGCTTTCTTCTGGGCGGAGGCCATGCCGCGCTTGCGCAGGACGACGAAGGCGTCTTCCATGTTGCCTTTGGTTTCCTGGAGGGCCTTGAGGCAGTCGCCCATGGGGGCGCCGGATTTTTCGCGCAGTTCCTTGACGAGTTTGGCGTCGATCTTTTCAGTCACGGTAGACATTCCTGAATTCACCTTTTCTTTCATCTTTTCATCCCCCGGGAGCGAAGTCCAGGGACTCGACCTCAGGGGCTGAAGCCCCGATGGATTGGGGCGTTGAACGGCACGGCTGAAGCCGTGCCCCTTCAAGACTTCTTTGCGTACCACCCTGTCGCTTCGCGACAAGGATGGGGCACCCACATCCTCTGAAACACAATCAAAATTCAGACACACAAAAAGCGTGGCGCCGAAGACGGCAGCCACGCTTCCCGGAACGCAGACCGTCTTGCTCAGTATCCGCTTTCGGCGGCTTCGGCTTCGTCGAGGGCGGCCACGATAGCGGGCGCCTTGCGGATGCCGCCGCCGAGAGCTGCTTCGAGATCGACCACTTCGCCGCTGTCGGCTTCGGGCGCCGCTTCGGCTGGCGCTTCGCCTTCGGCCACAGCCTGAAGGTCGGCGGTGACGCCGGCCACGTCGACGGCCTTGTCGCCCATGGCGGCAACGCCTTCGGCGACCGAGTCCGCGACCTTCGAGGTGAAGAGGCGGATGGCGCGCAGAGCGTCGTCGTTGCCGGGGATGACGTAGTCGACCACGGTGGGATCGCAATTGGTGTCGACCACGGCGACCACCGGAATGCCGAGCTTGCGGGCTTCCTTGACGGCGATGGCTTCGTTCGACGAGTCGACGACGAAGATGGCGTCAGGGAGGCGGCGCATGGACTTGATGCCGGCGAGGTTGGCCTGGAGGTGCTTGCGCTCACGCTCGAGGCGGATGACTTCCTTCTTGGTCAGCAGCTCATAGCGGCCGTCGGTGGCCATGTCATCGAGCTCCTGAAGGCGCTTCACCGACTTCTGCACCGTCACCCAGTTGGTGAGCAGGCCGCCCAGCCAGCGGTTGTTGATGTAGAACATGCCGCAGCGGGTGGCTTCTTCGGCGATGGCGTCCTGCGCCTGGCGCTTGGTGCCAACGAAGAGAATGACCTTGCCCTGGGCCGCGAGTTCGGTGACGAACTTCGAGGCTTCCTTGAACATCTTGAGGGTCTTCTGCAGGTCGATGATGTAAATGCCGTTGCGCTCGCCGAAGATGTACTCCTTCATCCGCGGATCCCAGCGCTTGGTCTGATGCCCGAAGTGGACTCCCGCTTCGAGCAGTTCTTTCATGGTGATGGTTGCCAAACAGCCTCCTTTGTGGACTGCATTCCAGACGGTGAAACCGGGCCGGAATTTGATGCCCCTGTGGGGCAGATTTACTTACAAAACAGCTGATTGCGGTTAATTCTGCAAACCATAATTTGCGTACCAAATCCGCGGAAGCAGATTTTCCCGTACAAAAATGACATCGCGCTCAAAAGCGTAACTCGAGCAGGCCACGCCGTAGTCCTGGAAGACAACCGGATGCAGACCAGCCGCCCTTAACATCGCAGTGACTTCGCCGAAAGAGGGTGACAGTCCCTGATACTCATTGGCGAATGAAACCTCAATTATCACGACATCCGCGAGTTTGAGAGTTCCGCCCGCGCCCTGCAACACTGACGATTCATGGCCCTGAACGTCTACCTTCAACAAAACCTTTCGGCCCGAGATATCGAAGCTGAAACTGTCCAGCGTTCGCGTCCTGACCGTTTCCGTCGGCTCATCGGGCGAGACGGCTACGGCATATGCTTCGTCGGCCTCAGATCCGTACCGTTCCAAACTGCACAACGTATTGCTGCGACCAACGAACATCTCCGCTTCGCCCATGCGGTTCGAAAGGGCGACATTATGCAGTTCGACCGACGGATTCTGCGCAAATCGGCGCTGGAGCTCCCTGAAGTTTGCCTGTGCCGGCTCAAAGCAGACCGCCCGGCTGTTCCGATACTCCCGCATGACCCGATCCGCGTACTCTCCGATATTAGCCCCAATATCGATGATAAAGACCGACTCCGCCGGCGACAGGAAGCGAGCCAGGTTAACCCAATCCTCTGCCGCGCCCGGCGTCTTCCAGATTTCCCGTCGAGTTTGTTCTGAGACCGGGATTCCGGCACGCCGGAGCAACATCCACTCATATCGGAGGAACATCCTCCTCTCGATGGCATGAGCGTAATGCCAGCCGTACCAAAAAAGCCCCTTCTTCAAGCAGTCTCTCCTGTTAGCGCTTGCTGAACTGGAATCTCTTTCTGGCGCCCTTCTGGCCGTACTTCTTGCGTTCCTTCACGCGCGCGTCGCGGGTGAGGAGGCCGTCGGCTTTGAGGGTCTTGCGCAGCTCGGCATTGAACTGGAGCAGAGCGCGGGCGATGCCCATCTTGACCGCATCGGCCTGGGCGGCAACGCCGCCGCCGGAGACGGTGGTGACCACGTCGAAGGCCGCGGCGGTATCACTGACGACCAGCGACTTTTTCGCGGAGACGCGCTGCTGCTCGGTGACGAAGTAGGTGTCAAAGGCTTTGCCGTTGACTTTGAATTCGCCGCTGCCGGGGCGCAGATACACGCGCGCAATCGCCGATTTCCGCCGTCCCGTGCCGTAATACTGAACCAGATCTGCCATGTGCGTCCTTAATCTTTGCCTCAGGGGCTAAAGCCCCTTCTTTTTTGAGCCCTGTTCGGCACGGCTGAAGCCGTGCCCTGATACAAAACCTTCGAACCTCGTTCGGCACGGCTGAAGCCGTGCCCTTTCAAAACTGCCCCGGGGCTGAAGCCCCGTCGGTTGGTGCCCTTCTCCCCCGGGCTCAAGCCCGGGGCTTCTACCTTCCGGCACGAATGAAGCCGTGCCTTTTCAAAACTTCCAAACTTCGAACTTCGTTC
>JASIAO010000390.1 GCA_030041955.1 Acidobacteriaceae bacterium
AATCCCTTTTTCAAGAGACTAACAAGCTTAATATCAGCAACATAGAGGCATTTCATCCTAATCGTCTCCGGAATCAGGAGAATTTGCCTTCCGAGCTGAAGAAAATGACTTTTGGGCAATGGTTGCCTGGCCGCGCCAGCTAAAGAAGTCTCTATTTATGAGAAACATACATAAAAGCAGACCCGATTGGAGGCCGACGTGCGATCCCCTTCCCCTGCGACTGTCGGGAGCTCTTTCCGCTGCGCTTTGCCCGATGGCCGCGCCATTCTGCGCGCGTACGGCAATTCCTGTCGATGAGCGCAGCGAACAGACCCCAATCAGGGAAGGAAAGCAGGCCCGAATGATGATGGTCGATTCCAGAAATTCAGACAGTGCGCGACGATGGGAGCCCCGCATTCTGCTGGCGAGCGACTCGGCTCACCAGGGTGGATCGATGCGCCGCCTCCTGGAGAACGCAGGATTTAAGGTCGAATATGCGGGAGATTATTCGCGCCTGGACGGCGCGTTGATGAGGCAGGAGTTCGACGTGATCCTGCTGGAAGTTACCGGCGAGCACGCCGTGGAAGCGGCCGTGGAGACGGCTCTGCGCGTCAAGCGCGCGAACGCCCGGCAGTTCGTTGGTTACCTTGCCGACCCGGCTCTGCACTCGAGCGGCCTGGCCGGCGACGGCATCTTTCCGCGCAGCGTCAACCGGCTTTCCACAGTTCTGCGCGGTCTTCTCGCCGTCGAAGACCGGACCAACTCATAAAACAGCCCAGAAAGAAAGGAGCTGCGCAGTGGAAGATCCGCGTTGCTGTAAAGTTTGCGGGTCAGGGCGGGGATTCTCCCGCCCGGGCCGCAGGCATGTCAGGCGCGGGGTTCCAGGGCAGGAAGTCCGCGACAGACATTCCCACCACCTGCGCAGCCGGAAAAGGATTGAAACCAGGCGACCATGGAGGCAAGACCGCCCGAACGGGAGCCTTCGCGTCTTCGCGCGCCTCCGCCGGTGCGAGCAGCGAGACGGCCGCGCTGATGGCGCCGAAGGTGTACCAGGTGGAGCGGTAGAGGTCGTGGGCCGAATAGCCGGCAAAGAGTAACAGGATAACGGCGAGATTGCAGGCTGAGCCAAAGCCGGCGATCACGGGATCGTCCTCCTCCGTGCTGAATCGCCGCGTCAGGGAGCGATTGAGCGCGATGAGGGAGACGATGTATCCGCCAAAGGTGATCACGCCCAACAGCCCAAGCTCGCCGAGGGTCTTGAAGTAAAGGGAGTGTGCGTTCAGATAGACGCGCGGCCGTTGCGGCCAGTACTTCTCGCCATTGGCAAAGGTGTAGTTGTCCGGTCCCACGCCGGTGAGCGGATTGTGCAGGAACATCCGCACGCCGCCCTGCCAGGAGAGCAGGCGATCGGTGTAGGACTCGTCCTGGTCGCGCGTCTCCACCGACTCGTAGCGTTTCTTGTACTGCTGCGGAATCACGATCCAGAAGAGCGGCAGCGCAATGACGAGCAGCGGCAGGAGCTTCCAGTTGCGGCGCCGGCGAAAGACCATCATGAAGAGCAGCAGCACGAAGGCCAGAAATGCAGTGCGTGAACCGGTGGAGATGACGGTGACCAGGGCCATGCCGAACGCTGCGAGCGCGAACAGCCGCGTGCGGATGGGATTGCCTTTCAGCATGAGCAGGAATATCAGCGGCATGGTGCAGACGATAGTGATGGCCAGCGTGTTCGGATCGCCGCCGGAACTGGTGACGCCCACGGCGCGGTCGATGCCCATCTGAAACTGGCGCAGGCCGTGGTGGTAATCCCACTCAGCGGCGAAGGCGATCCAGGTTACGAGCGCGATCATGGTGATCACAACGGTCCGAATCTGCTGCTTCTTATGCAGAAGCGCGACGACCATGACGTGGTAGAGCACGATCTCAAGAAACGTGGTGCAGGCGAGGATCGAATTGGAACGCCAGAAGGCGAATGGCGTGGCGATCAGCATGGCCTCGTAAAAGGCCAGCAGCCATTTCGTGACCGGAGGAAAACGCAGCCGGCAATGGTGCGCGATGAAGGAGACAACCAGGACAACCGCGAGAACCCGCTCCAGATGCAGGACGTGCAGCGGCGGCCACAGCTCGCCGGGTTGGATTTCGTAGGCGCCCATAAACGCCAGCAGGCCGTAGAAGGGGTCGGAGAGGCCTTTGACGGCCAGGGCCAGGATGACCAGCAGGCTGAGGGTCGCGATGGCCGCGTGCATATGCCGGAAGTTCCTCCGTTGAGGAGAATGCAAGCGCCGGGCCGTTTCCATCCGCGGTGGCCGCTCACATGCATTGGAAGCAGCGGAGACGAAGATGAACGACGTTGCTCCGCGGGTTTCGGTGGTCATTCCCACGCTGAACCGGCTTTCGTTGCTGCGCGAAGCCGTTGCGAGCGTGGAAGCGCAGACCTGGCGCGGCTACGAAATCATCGTGGTGGACGACGGATCGAGCGACGGCACCGCTGAATGGCTGCGTTCGCAGACGGGTGTGCGGCGCGTGATCCAGGAGCGCGGAGGCGTGGCCCGGGCGCGCAATGCCGGCATTCATGTGGCGCGCGGCGAGCTCATCGCCTTTCTCGACTCGGATGACCTGTGGGAGCCGAAGAAGCTGGAGCGCCAGATTGCGCATCTGGATGCACATCCGGAATGCGGCCTGCTTACGACTGAAGTCACCGCTTTTGACGAGCGCGGGCTCCTGCCCGCTAAATCCAA
>JASIAO010000391.1 GCA_030041955.1 Acidobacteriaceae bacterium
CCAGGCGAATCAGGTGACCGACGTGGATGTCACGCTGCAGGTGGGCGCTTCCTCACAGACAGTTACCGTTTCCGGTAACACAGCGCCGTTGCTCAACACCACGGACAATACCGTGGCGACGACTGTGGACCTCAAGGAGGTGCAGGATCTGCCAGTTCTGGCGCGCGATGCATTTCCGCTGGCGTTTCTGGTGCCGGGAGCCGTAGGCAACGATATCAACAACCTTCCCGGCGGCGCCGTGGATGTGAGCGCAAACGGCTTCTCCACGATGACTAATCGCAACAAGAGTTCGGGGTTCGATTACGACGGCTCATCCATCACCAACCGTCTGGAAGACGTGCAGGAGATGACCGTCCAGACGGATCAGCTGGATGCCAGTCATGGCGGCACCTCGGCCATGGATATCGAATTCCTGACCAAGCGCGGCACCAATGACTTTCACGGCCTCTTCTTCGAGGATTACCGCAACGACGCGATGAATGCCAACAGCTGGTACAACAATTTTGTCGGCCTGCCTCGCGGCAAAGAGATCATTAACGATTTCGGCGGCAGCGTCGGCGGCCCCATCCTCCGGGATAAACTCTTCTTCTTCGCCAGCCTGGCCAATTTCCGCGAGCCGCAGAAGTTCACGGTGACCACCACGGTCGGCACGCCTCAGGCGCTCGCCGGCATCTACACCGTTCCGGGCACATCGCAGACGGATAACGTCCTCCAGGCCGGCGCCAGCGCCGGGTGCTCAACCTGCACGGCCACCATCAACCCCCTCATCGCAGCGGATCTGGCGAACATCGCGTCGACCTATACGCAGCCCGGTGTCGTACTCACACCACTCGATGTCAACCACGAGAACGTTAATTTTCTCAATAAGGCCTATTACATCGACAAGTTTCCCACGCTGCGCCTGGACTACAACCTGACTCCGAACTTCCGTTTGACCGGCTCCGTCAACGAGTCGAATTTCTATAACACGAACCAGGGAGGCCCTCCTTTCCCCGGTCCGCTCTATGCCAATCAGGCATACAGCAACGTGGAAAGGAATTATCAGGCGGTTGCCGGCTTCGACTGGAACCTGAAGGCAAACCTGGTGAATGCCTTCCGCGTCGGCTACCTGTATACCGGCTTCACCTATAACTCGCAGGGTCTCGATACACCCACTCCGGCCATGGTGCAGCAGGGCGACCTCGCCTTCGGATTCGGCCTCAACAGCGGCGTGAACGGATTTAACTCGCTGAAGGGCGGTTCGCTATATCCCGTCCTCGCCATCAAGGACGACTCCACCTGGCAGCACGGACGACACACCATCGAGTACGGCGTCGAGACTTCCACCGAGGTCGACCATTATTACAACAACCAGTTCGTGCCATACATCGGCGTCAACTACATCGCCTCAGGCGATCCGGTCACCAGCGCTCTGGTGAATTCTTTGCCGGCCGATGCTCCGGCTTCCTCTGTAGGCGATGTGGAGGGTCTGTATGCCACGCTGAATGGTCGCATGACCTATTACTCTCTTGGCCAGTTCGTGAATACCCAGACCAAGCAGTTCCAGCCGGGCATCTCCTTCGACCTGCACGAACGGCTGAACCAGACGGCGCTCTTTGCCGAGGATTCCTGGAGGGTGATGCCTACTCTGACTCTGAATTACGGGCTACGCTGGGATTTCACCGGAGCCTCGAAGGATGAGACAGGCTTCTATACGCACCCGACCGTGGCCGCTCTCTGGGGTCCCACGCCGGTGGGAGCAGTCTTCCAGCCGGGTAACCTCGCCGGCGTTCAGAATCCCGTGGAGGGTCCTGCGTCGGAAGCTTATGCTCCCACGTATGTGCATCCTGAGCCGAACGTCGGCGTGGCCTGGAATCCGCGCGGCACGGGAAACGCCTGGTTTGATCGCTTCACCGGCAACGGCAAGACGGTCTTCCGCATCGGCTATGCCTTCAAGAACTACACCGAAGGGGCGCAGAACTTCTGGAACTTCGGTTCCAATAACGGCGCCAATTTCAACACTTACTTTTACGCCGATCCCGTTGCGCCGAGCACCACACCTCCAGGAACGGGTTTTTACGATGCCGGGTCTCTGATTCTGGGCAGTGGCTCACTGCCATCTCTGGCATCCACTTCCCCCAATCCTTTCAACCCGATCATTACTGAGGCCAGCCAGGGCTTCAGCGGCACTTCATTCCTAACCTTCGACCCGAATATCAAGCAGCCCTATGTGCAATCGTGGAGCGTGGGCATCGAGCGCCAGCTTTCTCCGAACAACGTCCTGGAGGTGCGCTATGCCGGCAACGTCTCCCGGGAACAATGGCTGGGAGTGAATTACAACGAAGTGAACATCTTCGAGAACGGGTTCCTCACCAACTTTAAGGCGGCCCAACAGAACCTGGCGGCTTCTGGCGGAACGACGTTCCAGGGAGCGAACGCGACACCCCTCTTCGACTCAGCTTTCGCCGCAACCGGGGCGTCCGGCAACTACACGAATGGACAGTTCATTACCTGGCTGCAGCAGGGTCAGGCTGGAGCGTTTGCCAATGCGCTGGCCAGTAACCCGAGCTACCTCTGCTCCATGATCAACGCCGCCAACTTCGCTCCCTGCGTCAATGCCGGCGCCACCGGCACCGGATCGTATCCCATTAATGTCTTCCAGGCGAATCCGTATGCAGCGGGTGCTGGAATCTTCGAGATGACCAACCAGGGCTACTCCAACTACAACGCCCTGCAGGTTGACTTCCGGCAGCACCTGACGCACGGCATGCAGTTCGACGCCAACTACACCTTCGCCCACTCTCTCGATAACAACGTTCAGGGCAGCACGGCGCCGGGCTTCTACGGCGGCGGCGGAAACCTCGGATATGTCTCTGGCGGTTCTGCGAGCGCGCCGGGATACTACACCTTGAGGGATACGCACCTGAACTACCTTCCGAGCTCTTACGACATCCGCCAGGTCGTACACATCAGCGGAATCTACGACTTGCCTTTCGGCCACAATCAGATTTTCTTCAACCAGAACCGGATTGCGAATACGGTAATTGGAGGCTGGACGCTTGGAACGATCATCGACTACCAGGCGGGCGACCCGCACCTCTTCTACGGCGGGACGGAACCCTTCAATACCAACGACGGCGGGGTGACGCTCAGCGGCGTCTCCGTTTCACAGTTGCAGCATCAGATCAGTCTTCGCTCCGGTCCAGCGGGGTCGCCGTGGAAGACTCTGTTCGATCCGAAATACTACAACGCGGGAGGGCAGGCGAATACCTCATACATCAGTCCAAACTTCAACGCAGGAACAATCGGCACGATCATGGTGCTGCGCGATCCGAAGTGGATCGACACGGACATGTCAGTCACCAAGCTGATCCCGATCCACGAGCGGTTGAACTTCACGCTGCAGGGTGAGTTCTTCAACGTCTTCAACCACGTGGCCTGGGCAGGGATGGATACGGGAGTCCAGGACTATACCTTCGGAACTACCAACGCAACGGCTAACAATCCCAGAAACATCGAGCTCCGCGGAAATTTCCAGTTCTGATCCGCGTGCACTGCGCAGCCATCGTTCGATGAGAGCGATGGCTGCGTAGCTCCACTCCTGGAGCCCTCCGTGCTATCATTAAGTTACGCTCAGTTGTTTGGTTGTGAGCCGTTCTCGCCTTCATCCGCAAGAAACGCCTTCCACATAAATTTCCAGGCCCCTCAGCGTAATGGCCGTGACGTGTCAGAAGTGTTCTGACCAGGCCAGGCTGCCGCACTCTCGCCATTCGCGAACGGGAGCATAGCAGCCGAAGACGCAGCGTGTGTGGCAAATCTCGATCGGCGTTTTGTTGGCGCTTCCCAGGTTTTCCCTGCATCGATAGAAGAAGTTCCCGTGCTTCGCTCAGGCTGAGTCCGAGCAACGCACCGTGGAGCACAGCAACGCGGACGCCGCGCCGGATCCATGGATGAACTGAGGAGTGACTTCAGGATGGATTCCCCGGCATACCGCAGCACAGGAACCCATTGAACCAATTTTCTGAACTTACCCTTTCGCCGGCCCTGCAACAGCAACTGGCCGACGCTAATTTCATCACTCCCACGCCCGTGCAGGCGGCAGCGATTCCTCCGGCGCTTGAAGGGCGCGACGTGCTCGCCACGGCGCAAACCGGTACCGGCAAGACGCTCAGCTTCCTCATCCCTCTCATCGAGCGGATGCCGAAGAACGCAAAGGGCGCGACGGCGCTGGTTCTGTTGCCCACGCGCGAGCTTGCCATGCAGGTGCTCGAAGCCTGGCGGCAGCTTACTCACAGCCGGAACACTGCGGCACTGGTCTGCGGCGGTCTCGCTGAAGGCCCGCAGCTTGAGGCCATTCGCCGCGGGGCGCGGCTCATCATCGCCACTCCGGGGCGTCTCGAAGACTACCTTCAGCGCAAGCTCGTCAGCCTCAGCGGGGTCAATATTCTGGTGCTCGACGAAGTGGACCGGATGCTGGACATGGGCTTCAAGCCCTCCATTCGCCGCATCGCCTCGGCGTTGCCAGCCGGCCGGCAAACGCTCTGCTACTCCGCCACACTCAGCCCCGAGATCCGTGAAGTTGCTCGCGAGTACCTGAAGGATCCGGTTCGCGTCGAAATCGGCTCTGTGCTCAAGCCTTCGCCCAATGTGGAGCTGCGCAGCTTCGAAGTTCCTACAGACAAGAAGCAGGAGCTCCTCGAGCATCTGCTGGACGCGCACGATGGCAGCTTCCTCGTCTTCGTCCGTACCAAGCATGGAGCGGATCGCGTGGCGCGGCGCCTGGTGCGCTCCGGCCATTCGGCCACCCAGATTCACGGCGATCGCTCACAGTCGCAACGGAATGCCGCCCTGCGCAGCTTCGCTCAGGGACACCATCGCGTGCTGGTAGCCACCGACGTGGCTGCTCGCGGCATTGACGTGGCCGACGTAGCGCATGTCGTCAACTACGACATGCCCAGGGAGGCCGAAGACTTCGTGCATCGCGTAGGACGTACCGGCCGGGCTTCCAGCCGGGGTGTGGCCTCCACTTTCGCTGCGCCCGATGAAACCCAGGCGCTGCGGAAGCTCGAACACACGCTGCGCATTACCACGAAGAAGTTCCGCGTGCGCCCGAGGAATCAGGAGCAGTTGCAGAGCGCTTAGGTCTGCACGACAGGACGGCCGCGCCTGGAAAGCGTGGCCGTATGGGATGCGGGCTCACACTCGGGATTGATCGTCTCAGGGCCGTACGCTACACCCAAAGCCCAGCTGCTTATACCCTAGAAGCATGAAAGTGGCCATCCTGGGATTTGGGACCGTGGGCAGCTCTGTCGCCCGCATCCTCTGCGACCTACAGCCGGAAAATATCCGTCTCACGCACATTTTCAACCGGGATATCGCCCGCAAGATCGCCGAATGGGTCCCGTCGACCGTGATCTGGACCGAGAGCTTCGACGAGTTGCTCCGATCGGACGCAGACGTGATCGTAGAACTTGTTGGCGGCCTCGATCCCGCGGGCACCTGGGTCCATCGCGCACTCGAAGCCGGCAAGTCCGTAGTTACCGGGAACAAGAAACTGATCGCCGCGCACGGAATCGAGCTGGATGAGGTCGCTCGCGCGCACGGCGTACATCTGCTGTACGGCGCGGCCGTCGCCGGGGGCATTCCCGTGATTCCGGGCCTGCGCCAGGGACTTGCCGGCGACCGCATTACGCGCATCGAGGGTATTCTGAACGGCACCTGCAACTACATTCTCAGCCGCATGGAAGATGGTGCAGCGTTCGCCGAGGTTCTGAAGGACGCGCAGAAGCTCGGCTACGCTGAGGGCGATCCCACCGAGGATGTCGACGGTTATGACGCCCGCGCCAAGCTGATCATTCTCTCGCGCATCGCCCTGCGCGCCGGCCTCCAGGTCGAATCGGTCGCTACACGCTCCATTACCAGGATCGACGCCGTCGATTTCGTCTACGCCCGCGATCTCGGCTGCACCATCCGCCAGATCGCGAAGGCGGAACTGCATAACGACGGCGTTTCCGCCGCGGTCGGGCCCATGCTCGTTCCTCTGCGATCGCCGCTCTCCTGGTCGCGCAGCACAGAGAACATGGTTCTCGTGAGCGGGCAATACGGCGGTGACGTGGTCTTCTCCGGCCATGGCGCGGGCGGCCATCCCACCGCGGTTGCTGTTGTTTCGGATCTCATTACGCTGGCGCACGGATCTCGCCCTGTCGATCTGGCCAGCCGCGCTGTCCAGGTCAGCGGCGAATTCCAGCTGCGCCATTACATCCGCTTCGTCGTGAAGGACGCGCCCGGGATCGTGGCCGAGATTGCAGGAGCACTGGCTGCCGAGAAGATCAACATCGACGCGCTCTTCCAGCGCCCCGGCTACCAGAAAGATCGCTTACCCTTCGTCATCACGGTCGAACCCTGCGCCGCCTCCTCGCTTCACCGCGCTCTCGATCGCATCGCCCACGCCGCCTGGCTTGCCCAGCGGCCGCTCGATTTGCCGATGCTTGGAGACTGAACGACCAATGTTTGCCGCCATCATCTCCGGGCTCACCACGCTGCTCACGCTCGCAGGACTCGGCTACTACGTTGTTGCTCTCCTGGGCGCACGCGCATTCGTGCGCCGTATGCGCTTCCCTGCCGGGTTCGAGCCTGCCGTCAGCATTCTCAAGCCCCTGCGAGGTGTCGATCCGGGCATGCTCGAGGCCTTCGCCAGTCACTGCCGTCAGAACTACTCCGGAGAATACGAGATCCTCTTTGGCGTCGCGACCAGCGACGACCCCGCCGTTGCGCTGGTACGGCAGCTTCAGGCGGATTTTCCAAGCCACGCCATTCGCCTCATCATTTGCTCTGAAATTCTCGGCGCCAACGGCAAGGTGAGCTGCCTCGCACAGCTTTTACCGCACGCGCGGCACGAATATCTCGTCGTCAACGACGGTGATATCCATGTGGGCCCAAACTATCTCGCGCACGTCCTGGCACCCTTCACGCCAGCGCGCGACCAGCGGCCAGTCGGCCTGGTAACGACGCTCTATCGCGGACGCGCGCACGGCACAATCGGATCCAAATTCGAAGCCCTGGGCATTTCCACCGACTTCGCACCGGCCGTGCTTACGTCGCGTTTCCTCGAGCGCGGCCTCCGCTTCGGACTCGGATCCACGCTGGCCATCTCACGTACCGCGCTCGACGCCATTGGTGGATTCTCCCCCCTCGCCGACTACCTCGCGGACGACTACCAGGTCGGCGCGCGCATTTACACCGCCGGGTTCCGGGTGGAAGTGGCCGATGAAATCGTGGAGACGTCCCTCCCTGCGTACAGTTTTTCCAGCCTTCTCCATCACCAACTGCGCTGGATGCGCACCATGCGTGAATCTCGGCGCGGCGGATATGTGGGGATGGTCTTTTCCTATGGCCTGGCGTGGGCGATCCTAAACCTGATCGCGACAGGCTTCAGCCTTCCGGCACTCGCGCTCCTGAGTCTGGCGCTGTTTCTTCGCGTTGCGCTTGCTCTGGGGGTTGGCATCAGCCTGCTCGGCGATCGCCAGGTGCTGCGCGATCTGTGGCTGCTGCTCCCGCGAGATCTGCTGGCATTGGGGCTCTGGGCGTGGAGCTACGCCTCCGACACCGTCATGTGGAGGGGCGAAAAAATGGTCATTAAAGAGGGAAAGATCGTCAGGCCAGAGCCGAAAGCGATCTCCGCTTCAGCATCTGCGGCGGCCAAAGAAGGGTGAATCAGTGCGACGGCGGCACGTATTCTTTCGGCAGCGCCGCGCCCTCGCCGAAAAAGAACTGTTCCATTTGTTCGACCAGAAACTCCTGAGCCTGCGGAGTCCATGGCTGCAACCGGTACTCGTTCAGCAGCATCTTCTGTCGCTCCACCCACTCCTGCCACGCTTTTTTGGAGACGTTGTTGTAGACCTTGTGGCCAAAGTCGCTGTCGAAGGGAGGCTCATCGAGACCTTCCAGTTCCTGTTTGTAGCGGCTGCAAAAAACCATGTGCGGCATCGTCATCAATCTCTTCGGATATTGTAACCAGGACTTCCACTGCAAATGATTTGGGCAACCCTAACGATCCATTCGGGATTCGGACTAGCAGGGAGCCGGATCGTCGATCCGGCGAAAGGATAGATAGAATTTCTGCCTATGGGGATCATTCGCTTGTCCTCCGCACCCCCCGGGGGTGCCACCGCATGAACGAATCAAATCGGACCGGCCGTAGGTTCCGGGCCCTTCTGCTGATCGTCGCACTCGTCATTACAGCCCCTCCATCATTGGTTTTCGCGCAATCTGCCGATCAGATTGTTCGCAAGGTGGTGGGAAACGAGCTGTATTACGGCGAGCACGACCACAGTTGCTGGATGTTCCGCGACCACTACAGGTCTCCGACGAAAGACCAGGTGAAGCTGGTCATTCAGACGCCGCAGGGGAACCTCTCCGAGATTATTGAGGACCACAGCCGACCCCCAAACGCGCAGGAGCACCAGGCGGATCTGAATCATATGGAGCAGCTCGTCAATAATCCTTCGGTGCGCGCGCAGCAGAGGCGCAATGAACAGCACGACGACCAGCAGGCCACGAACCTGCTCAAAATGCTTCCCGATGCTTTCATCTGGCGAATCGACGGCCGCGAGGACGGGAAGATCAAGCTTTCTTATCATCCGAACCCGAACTTCTCACCGCCCAGCATGAGCGCCAGAGTGCTCGCCGCCATGTCCGGAACAATGATTGTCGATGAAGATCAGATGCGGCTCGCGGATCTGTTTGGCCGTCTGACACAGACGGTCGAATTTGGCTGGGGGTTGCTGGGCCACATCGATGCTGGCGGGACTTTCCAGGTCATTCGATCGCAGATTGCTCCGCGTGAGTGGCAGATTACGGGCACGCACGTACACATCTCCGGCCATGCGCTGTTCTTCAAAAACATCGGCGATCAGGAAGATGAAGTGACCAGCGATTATCACCCGGTCCCCGATGGTGTGGATATCCGCAAGGCAGAGGAAATGCTGAGGGACGGCGAGGTCGCGAAGACCCTCGATATCGATGACCTGTTTAGGCAATGATCTCCAAATGATTCTCAGTGACCAGGCCCACAAGACGGATTCTGAAGGGTCTCAGTGCAGGCCCAGCCGCCACGCCGTGTAGCTAAGAATCTCGTGCGTTAGCCGCTGTACGCGGATTTGCCATAAAATGCCTCGACCAGGCGGCCGCGGCGACGTGTACACCTGAAGGCCATCGTGCTCGCAGACGGCGTGAATGCGAAAGAGGTGGGTTCCGTCGCTGACCACGATGATGCGTTGCAGACCGTTCTCGTGGGCGATCACGGCCAGCCTCTCCGCGGATTGCTCTGTATTGTCGCTCTCGGTCTCCGCAATGATCGCATTTTCGGGCACGCCATGAGCCATCAGGTAATCCGCGCCCACATCCCCCTCGGAGTGCTGGCCATCCGCCTCATAGCCTCCTCCCAGGGTGATCACCAGCGGCGCCAGACCGCGCTGGTAGAGATCCAGAGCGTGATCCAAACGCGCGCGCAGTACTGGGGACGGCCTGCCGTCATATTCCGCAGCTCCAAAAACAGCAATGGCATCTGCAGACCGCGCTTCATCGCGGTCGGCGTAGTAGCGAATTTGCCCAACTACCCAAAGCGTCCAGCCGGCAGCGCCCGCGAGTACAGTCACCGCTGTCCACAGCAGGAAGCGGCCGCGGCGGCCGACGCGCCCAACGCGCGCCGGCCTCAGATTGGTGTCAGGAACAATCATCGCTGCTGTAATGCGAGCGCGATGGCGTGCGTGGGGATCGCACCTTCGCGCAAAATCTGCCAGTTGCCGTCGCCGGTGGAGAGGTCGACGATGGTTGTCGGCACGCTGCGACCCGTCGGCCCCCCATCAACAATGAGAGGGATACGCTCGCCGATCTGATCGCGTACGCAGGCTGCATAGGTGCAGTCCGGGAGACCCGCCAGGTTCGCCGATGTTGCAGTGATGGGCATCCCGAGTGCCTCCACTACCGCGCGGGGAATCGCCGAGTCGGGCACACGCAAAGCTACGTTGCCGGTATTGGCTGTGCTGCGCAAAGGCAGACGGGAGCTGGCTTTCACGATCACCGTGAGCGGCCCCGGCCAGAACCGTTCGGCGAGAAGATCAAAGCAGGTTCCGATCTCTCGTGCCAGCTGATAGGCCTGCATCAGGTTCGCGATCAGCAGCGAAAGAGGCTTGTGCTTCAGGCGGGACTTGATCTCGTAGATGCTCTCCACGGCACGGAGATTCACCGGGTCGACGGCCAGGCCATAGAAAGTGTCCGTCGGCAGCCCGACGACTTTGCCGCCGCGGATGCACGACGCGACATATTGAATCCGGTCCGGCTCTGGCTCATCCGGATGAATGCGCAGAATCTCGGCAGACAAGGCCTCTCCCGTCGAGGAACGTCTCGGCTCAGCGATGCCTGTGAAGGAAATCCGGTTCGGGGGCCGCGTGGCCCCGGGGGTTTAGAATCCCCCCATGCCGACGGTTTCGGATCGCTCGCGCCTCATCAGCATTGTACAGAGTCGCCAGAATGCGCGGGTACGTGAATTGCGCGCCGCCTTTGCCCGGACCGGCCGGGACGTCTCCGAAGTAATCGGCATCGAGGGCGAGCACCTGCTGGCCGAAGCGATCCGGAGCGGGCTGCGGATACACAGCGTCTTCATCCGCGTCGATGTCGACCGGCGCGACGCCAGCCTGCGCATGCTGGAACGGTTGGCCATCCCCGCCCCGGTCCCGATCATTTCGCTCAATGCCGCGGTCTTTTCGAGCGCCGTCGATACGGAATCACCGCAGGGCGTTGCCGCACTGGTCGGAACGCCTCGCTTTTCGCTGGCTGCAGCGCTCGCCGGCCCACGCCCTCTGCTGCTGGTGACGGCTGCGCTGCAGGATCCAGGTAATTTCGGCACGCTGATCCGCTCGGCCGAAGCCTTTGGTGCAACCGGAGTTCTCGCTTTGCCGGGAACGGTGAGTGTCTGGAACGCGAAGGCCCTGCGCGCCTCCGCGGGGTCCGCCTTCCGGGTTCCCGTGATCTATGAGAAATCCTGGCCGGCTTTCGCCGCACTCGCAGAGCGGCACATTCCGATATATGCCACGGTACCCACCGGTGCAGCCCAGGATGCAATTCCCTGCTCCAGCGCCGATCTCGCTGCTCCGGCAGCCATCCTGATCGGGAACGAAGGCAGCGGCTTGTCGGCTGAGTTCCTCGATCGAGCCGCGGCGTGCATTACCATACCCACGCCCGGCCCGACCGAGTCGCTCAACGCCGGCGTTGCTGCGTCGATCCTGCTCTACGAGGCCGCGCGCCAACGAGCATCACCGCCGCGCTGAGGAATTCCGCTTATAGAAAAGCGCAGAAAGTCTGCCCCATCGAAATTCCAACAGTCAGGCTCGGTGCCCTGGTTCATGCTCCGTTCACAACTCGTCGATGGTCTTCGCTGCCGCGTGGATGGCCTCGGAGATCTTCTGGATCTGCTCCGGGGTCGCCGTCCCGCGCATCACACGCGCAGCCACCGCGCCCCGCAGGTTCATGAACGCCTTCATCAGCTCTGGCGAACGCCCTCGCCGAAATTCCGCGCGCGCCTCGTCCAGTCGCTCAAAAAGCTCCTCCAGCCGCTCGGCATGCTGCGCCAGAAATTTTCGTCCCTCGTCCGTCACCGAATAGACCTTCTTGTTGTTTTCTGACGGGGCGGCCGATGCCAGTCCCTCTTCTTCCAGCATCGTCAGCGTCGGATAGACCACGCCCGCGCTAGGCGTGTAGCCACCGGCCAGACGATCCTCCATCCGCTTGATTAGCTGATAACCGTAGCTTGGTTGCTCGTCCAGCAGCTTCAGAATCACGATCTTGATATCGCCGGCATCAAACAGTCGCTCCCGGCCGCCAAAGCTGCCGCGCCATGGGCCGCCGGGCCCGCGCATAAAGCCGAAGTACCGGAAATCGCCCCGTCCGCCGAAACCGCGCTCGCGGCGCGCTTCGTGCTCTTCGCCGCGACCTCCCCGTCCGGCAGAACGGCATTCCGGCGAGAAGAACCCTTGAAATCTATGTTGTCTCATAATCAATCTCCTTTGTTATTTCTTACGATATATCTTTCTAGCTTGCTTGTCAACATATTGTGAGATATATCTTTTCTGATTTTGGAAATAGCTCATGCTTCCTCTCATTCTCGATTTCTTCTCCCGGGTCCGGCCTGTGAGCGATGATGAATATGGCTATTTATGAGTCTCTTCAACCCGGCTCCGGACACCAAAACCACTCCAGTCTCCGCGCCGCTGGCCGAGCGGATGCGGCCGCACAGCCTCGACGAATTTCTCGGGCAGGAGCATCTGCTCGGCCCCGGCAAGCCGCTACGCGTCCAGATCGAGCGCGACGATGCTTCCTCGATGATTTTCTGGGGTCCTCCCGGAGTGGGCAAGACTACTCTGGCCAAAATCATTGCGGAAACGACTCGCGCCACATTCATCGAGTTCTCCGCGGTGCTGGCGGGCATTAAGGAGATCAAGCAGGTGATGGCCGATGCAGAGAAAGCCGCGACCTGGGGTACGCGCACGATCCTGTTCATCGATGAAATTCACCGCTTCAACAAGGCGCAGCAGGATGCGTTTCTGCCATGGGTTGAACGCGGATCGATTCGGCTGATTGGCGCGACGACGGAGAATCCCTCCTTTGAAATCAATTCGGCTCTGCTCTCCCGTTGCCGGGTGTACACGCTCCAGCAACTGACGGACGCGCAAATCCTGACGCTGCTGGAGCGAGCGCTGACGGATTCCGAACGCGGACTGGGCACCCAGCGTCTGACCGCATCTGAAGGAGCACTCGAATTGCTCGCCTCCTATGCCTCAGGAGATGCTCGCAACGCACTGAATGCCCTGGAAGTGGCTGCGAAGCTCACCGCAGAGGCGAAGACCGGCACGATTACAAAGGAAATTGCCACTGAGGCGCTTCAGCAGCGAGTTCTTATGTACGACAAGCAGGGTGAGGAACACTACAACCTGATCTCCGCGCTGCACAAATCCGTCCGGAATTCCGATCCCGACGCTTCGCTCTACTGGCTCGGCCGCATGCTGCATGCGGGTGAGGACCCGCTTTACGTCGCGCGGAGGGTGGTGCGGATGGCAGTGGAGGATATTGGCCTGGCGGCTCCGGAAGCGCTCAACCTGACGCTGTCCGCCCGGGACATGGTGGACTTTCTCGGCTCCCCTGAGGGCGATCTGGCCCTGGCGGAGGCGGTGCTCTACCTGGCTCTTGCGCCCAAGTCCAATGCGGTCTACACGGCTTACGCGGCGGCCCAGGCGGACATCGAAAGCACCCGCCAGGAGCCGGTTCCCCTGCACCTGAGGAACGCCCCCACTCGGCTGATGAAAGAACTGGATTACGGCAAGGGCTACCAGTACGCCCACGATGTGGAGGGAAAGGTCGCCGATATGGATTGCCTGCCGGAATCGCTGACAGGAAGACGGTACTACCACCCCACCCAGGAAGGCCGCGAGAAGCTGCTGGCGCAACGGCTGGAGGAAATTCGACGGATTCGGGAGCAGAAGCGAAGCCGCACCTGAACGATGGCCCAGTGACGGCCCGATCTCCTCAGGGACGTTCGGGGGAGCGCAGATGACCGTCTCTCATGTGCTATATTCCGAATGAGTTCCAATGATTTTTTCCCGCGAGTACGTTGGCTACCTGGCGCGTCACACGGTAAAACACCTCATCGACGCCAAGATGATCCAGACGGCGAAACAGCCGGCGGTGGAGGAGCGGGTCTACAACGGCCTGCTGGAAGAGCTTTCCCTCGAGGACCGCATCAACGAGGAAGTGCGCGTTATCCTGGACGCCTACCAGGAGGAAATGCGGCGAACCGGGGCGAGCTATTCCGAGATGTTCAAGAAGGTCAAAACCGAGCTGGCGCGGAAATACAAGGCGGTGCTGTGAGAATCTCCCGCGACAAGCTGAACAAGCTCGCCCACGTGGTCGCCGACACCCTGGCAGAAACCCCCGAGTGCGACTTTCTGGAAGACCGCAATACCATCCGCCAGGAGGCCCGCAAAGCTTTGGAACACCTGCTGTTAGAGGAAATGCGCATCGATCAGGCCGCCCGGCAGAAGATCGAGTCCCAGCGCCGCATCATTCCTGAAGGCAGCCAGGAGTGGGACATCCTCTATCGTAAGTATTACAACGAGGAAGTCAAGAAACTCGGGATCTGACCTCCTGTCCTCATCGGACATTCCTTAGACCGAAAAATGGCGCGCTGCCGGTGTGCCTGGGCAGCTCGTGTAGCTTGGAAGGTACTGCGATACAATTTTTCATAGAATCGCGGCATCATGGATCCCGTTTTCTATATTTGCGCAGGCGCAACTTCCCCGGTTCGTGCAGGGGGCGATTTCTTCCCTTGCAAAATTGCCACATCCGCTGCGACGGAATATCCGTTTCATATCAAGTAACTAGATACTCGTCTTGCTAATAATGCAGTAGTACCCATAGGCTTCAACGGGCTGTATTACCGCTATGGCAACTCGCATGCATTGTTGGCATGTTTGCTCATGTCGTATTTGCTGTTTTTTGCCGTGGGATTTCTGCATGCCGACAAACTCGCTTCGGCGCGCTGCGTCCCCGGAATACGTCAGGCCGATGGCGCCTCGCAGTACCGCTCTCAGCGTCCGCGCCGGGCTTGGTCAATCTCCATCAAACTCCCCTGCTGTTTCCCCACACCATACGAAATCGTTCGGAGGATGTATGCATTTCATGCGTAATACGCGCTTCGCATTTCTGTCTCTAATTCTCGCTCTGCTGTGTTGGGCGCCGCGCATCCACGCGCAGGGTATTACCACGGGAACCATCATTGGCGTGGTCGTGG
>JASIAO010000392.1 GCA_030041955.1 Acidobacteriaceae bacterium
GTCCTCAGCGCCGAGGCGCGGGCCCGCATAGCAGCCGCGCAAAAGCGCCGCTGGGCCAAGCAGAAAGCCGCTCAGGCCGGAAAGAAATAGCAGTACCCGCGAGTCGTTCGCAGACGGTATTGGTTGGGCCGCCGGCCTTCTCATAGTCCGCTAACCAACCTCGGGCAGCGAGGGTCGCGCCGGCGCATATCTATGCCCGCCGGTGATCTTGCGGGTGTGTGTCTGCCCGGTCGCCGCAGCCGTATCGGCCGCGGCTAACCGCCGTCACTTTCTCAGATACGCATCCGTGCCCGCGATCCAGTCCGCGCGCGGCGGCGTAAATATGTCCAGATCCAGCGTGTCTTCCAGCGCCTCCGCCTGGTGCGGCATGTTAGACGGGATCACCAGCACCTCACCGGACTTCACCGTAATCACCTGGCCCTGGCCCAGGGTGAAGCGCAACGCGCCTTCCAGGATGTAAGTGATCTGCTCGTTCTCGTGATGATGCTCCGGAACCTTTGCCCCCTTGCGCAGCGTCAGCCGCGCCAGCATCGTTCTCTCGCCATACACAAACTGGCGGTCGATAAAGGGATTCAGCGCTTCGACCGGGATGCGGTCGAAGCCTGTGTACTGTAGCTTGCCTTCGTCTGCCAATTGCGCCTCGATTCTCTGCGTCGCAGGTTACCACCGTCTGGGCTTGCGGACTGCTCGACTATCATAGGGCGCATGGAAACCGGACTGAAAGACCGCGTCGCCATCGTCGCCGGGGCCAGCCAGGGCATCGGACGCGCCATTGCCCTCGCCTTCGCTGCGGAAGGCGCCCACATCGCCCTTTGCGCACGCCGCCAGGAGGCGCTGGATCAGGTCGCCACAGAAGCCCAAAGCCGCTTCGGCGTTCAGACTCTCACCCAGGCTCTCGATGTCTCCGGCGATGCCGCCGTCCGGGCCTTCGTCGAGGCAGCGCACACCCGCTTCGGCCGCATCGACATCTGCGTGCCCAACGCGGGCGGTCCTCCCGCTAAGCCATTCCTCTCGACCACCATGGACGAGTGGGAGCGCGCCTGGCAGCTCAACCTGCGCTCCGCCGTCAGCTTTTGTCACGCCGTGCTGCCGCACATGCAGCAGCGGCGCTGGGGGCGCATCATCACGCTCACCTCTTACACCGTCAAACAGCCCGCGCCGGAACTGATTCTCTCCAATACCATCCGCGCCGGCGTCATGGGCCTGGTGCGCTCGCTGGCCGGCCAGTTCGGCGCCGACGGCATCACCGTGAACAATGTCGGCCCGGGCTTCACCGCCACGGACCGCTCCCGCAGCCTGCTGGAGCAGCGCGCGAAAAGCCGCAACGTTTCCCTTAAACAGGTACAGAGTGATCTGGAGAAGGACATCCCGGTCGGCCGCATGGCCACGCCGGAAGAGGTCGCCGCGACCTTCGTCTGGCTCGCCTCGGACTCATCCGCCAGCATCACCGGGCAAACCATTTTGGTCGATGGCGGGAGTTATCGCGGCCTGTAAGTTCTAATCCGTATCCGGCCGCTTATACGGCGTCTGGATCCAGTGCCGCGCTTCATTCAGCGCGCCCGCCGTATTGTCGTTGGTCTGCAGCGCCTCGCGATATTCGGTGATCGCGCGGTCCCGCTGCCCGGTCAGATCGAAGATCTTCCCGATGGCAATGTGGCTCCAGACCTCCGTCCACGCGGGCTGATCGTCTCCCGCCAGCGCATCGCGATACGCGTTCACCGCCGCCTGGTAGTTGCGCATGCTGAAGAGCAGTTCCCCAATGCGGTAACTCGCCAGCGAGCTCTGCGGATTCGCCTTCAGCGCCAGCTGATACTGCGCCAGCGCGCCGGTGGTATCGCCCTGCGCCGCCAGTTGCTGGCCGCGCAGAATGTTCACGCGCACCTGGAGGTCCGGTGTGGACTTCAGCACCCAGTCATTCGGATCGATGACCACCCGTCGCGGCCGCCCAAAGGTGTCGATCACATACTGCGAATCCGTGCCCACCACGTCCAGCCGCTTGTCGACCGTCTTGCCTTCCGTCTCCACCTGCAGATCCATCGGCATGTTGAACAGGTCCATGTCGCACTGGATCTCGCCGATGGTCCGGAAGCCCTTGTTGTTGCCTAACCGGTACACCGCATACTTATCGCTGAACTCCGGCGCGCCCGTCCCGTCCAGCCACTCCGCGAAGAACGGCGTCAGTTGCTGCTGCGACTGCTCTTCGGCCACGCGCTCGAATTCGCTGGTGCTCACTCCCTTGTCCTTGTAGTCGGTCAGCACGGCGCGCAGAATCTTGTCGAAGCTGTCCTCGCCGACCTCCCAGCGGAGCATGTGATAGACCATCGCTCCCTTTTCCAGCGTCATCGACTGGAACTGCGGCGAGTACGGCGCCAGCGTTCCGGCGCTGGAAAGCGGAATCGTGTCGTACGCCAGCGCCCCTGCCGAAACATCCTGGATCGCCGAATCGAGCGCCGTGCGTCCCTGATCGTCCTCGAGGTACATCAGCTCGCCGTAGCGCGACATCCCGTTCGTGATCCACGCATCGTTCAGCGTCTTCGGGCTCACCTCGCTGCCCCACCACTGGTGCGCGATGGTGTTGGCCAGCAGCCGGAACTCATTCTTCCCACCGAAATGCACGCCCGCGATGGCCGCAATCTCCGGCGCCCAGAAGGCGGGAACCGTGTCGTCCGGCAGCTCCACAACGTTCAGCTGCGTCGACTCCGGAACGCCGAAGGTGCTGGTGTAATACGCAAACTCGCGCAGCGCCGTCTGCCCGTAGTCGTTGGCTGCGGCCTTATGCGCGGCTGTCGCGAACAGATGAATGTTCGAGGCGTCCGCCGGCGTCACCTCAGTGAACTTCCCCGCGATAATTGTGCCCGGAAAACCCGGCTTATCCCACTTGAACTCCCACTCCTTCTCGCCGTTCCCCGCATCGGCAGGTTTGCCGGTGCGCCCGCTGCCCACAACCAGGAAATCGTCCGGCGCCTTCACGTGAATATCCGCCGTGAACCGGTCGGTCGTGTATCCGACCATCGGGAACCATTCCCCCGCGTACAGCAGATACGTGATCGGGTCGTCCACACACGCCAGCTTCAACCCCTCCACCGGGCCGCCTTCGCCGCTTTCCAGCAGCCCCGAGTAGTGGAACGTCCACGTATAGGTTTGTCCCTTGCTGAGAGGAGCCGCCGGAGTCACCACCAGCGTCGCATTCGGGCCGCGCTCCCCATTCAGAGCCGTGCCGTTCGCGTCGCTCACCTTATCCACGCGCAGCGCGCCATGCAGGTTGAAAATCGCTGAAGGCAGGTCCTCGAGCGCCGTGAAAGTCACCTGCGCCGTCGCGGTCAGCGTGTGGGCCCTGGGCTGGATCTCGGCGTCGATACTGTATGCGGTCACGTCCAGCGTCTGCCGCGGAGCGACGTTTTGCGCCATGGACGGCCGGGCGGCAAAAAGGGCCGCGGCCAGAGCCGCGCACGTCCCGGCAAGCATCGGTTTCCGGCAGAGTCGAAGCAGGCGCGCTGCGCCGTGGGTCGAACTGGTCTCATACTTGTCCGGCTCTCGGCGGCGGAATCGGATGCGACCCGCCATCGAAGCGGGCCGCAGAGCCTTCGTCGAAGCCACGAGCCGATATATGAGTCCAGTTCTCGTCATTCGGAATTTCCTCATCGCATCACGTTCGCCGGAACCTGTGTCGGTCTTTCCCCGGACGTGGATCGTTTGTTCAGCATCTGGCAAGTGATCTGGGCCACTCGGCCGATTGCGCTCTGTTCGCCGCGCAGCATATCCCCCACGCGCCGCAGGTTGGCCCGCATATGCGCCCGCGCTTCGTCCTGGTCCAGCAACGGTTTGAGGTGTAAGACGACATTCTCTGCCGTAAAGTCACCCTGAATCAGTTCCGGTACGATGCGTTTTCCCGCAATCAGGTTCACCATGGCCACGTGCGGGACATCCACCACCCGTTTCGCTACCGCGTAGCTTAACGGTGAAACCCGGTATACCACGATAAACGGATTGCCGATTAGCGCCGCTTCCACCGTTGCCGTCCCGCTGGCCACCACGCTGGCCCGTGCGTGATACAGCACCGCTCGCGCGTCCTCCACCAGAACAATGTGCGGCGCCTTCGGCTGCGCGGCAATTCTCTCGGCCAGCAGCGACCGGATGTGGTCGCGCTGCTCCGTGGTCAGCGTGGGCGCCAGCGGCAGCAGAAACTCGTAATCCTGCCCCACCATGCCCGCCGCCCGGACAATCTCCGGCAGGTTCAGCCGGATTTCCTTCCCCCGGCTTCCCGGCAACAGGCCTATCCACGTTTTGGACGAGTCCAGCCCCGCCTGGCGAGCAAATTCCTCTCGGCTCACCCGCGGTGCCTCGAGTTCCGCCAGCGGATGCCCGACGAACTCGGCATGCACACCATGATCGTCGTAAAACCGCTCCTCGAAGGGGAAGATCACCAGCATCCGGTCCACATACCGCTGCACGCTCCGGATGCGGTACTTCTTCCACGCCCACAGTTGCGGACTGACGAAGTAGATCACCGGCACATTCAGGCGCTTCAGGTGTCGCGCCAGCGACAGATTCACGTCAGGAAAATCGATCAGGACGCCCAGGTCCGGTTTCTCAGCCGCAATGGACGCCCGCAGCCGCCGGTACTCGCCGTAGATGTGCGGCATGTGCCGCACTACCTCGGTAATCCCCATCACGGCCACGTCTTCTGAGCGGACGATGGGCCGGAAGCCGAGCGCCTCCATGCGCCGCCCGCCCAGGCCGAAGAACTCCGCTGTCGGCTCCAGCTGGCGCAGCGCCGCAATCAGCAGCGTCCCGTAGTGCTCGCCGCTCGCCTCGCCCGCCGATAGAAAAATCTTTGGCCCGCCGTTCCCTGCCATGCCCACTAACCTGCTAACTCGCTATCCATTTCACCGCTGACCGCCTCTTAACCGACCGCAACTGCCGCAATCCGCCAAACTGCACCCTGTACGCTGCACCCTGTACGCTGTTTTCATGCCAGCGTCGGCGTCAGCCCGCTGGTCGGCTCGCCCAGCTCCTGATCCTTGTACTGCAACTGATACAGCTTCCAGTAAATCCCATGCAACGCCAGCAGCTGCTGGTGCGAGCCCATCTCGCGCAGTTGCCCGCGGTGCATCACCAGAATCACGTCGGCCCGCTGCACCGTCGAGAGCCGGTGCGCGATCACCACCGATGTCCGGCCCTCCACCATCCGCTCCAGCGCTCGGCGCACCCGCAGCTCTGTATCGGTGTCCACGCTTGAGGTCGCCTCGTCCAGGATCAGAATCCCCGGCCGGTGCGCCAGCGCCCGCGCAAAGTTGATGAGCTGCTTCTGCCCGGTCGACAATCCCGCGCCCCGCTCGCGCAGCGGCTCCGCGTATTGCCCGGGCAGCGTCCGGATAAAGTCGTCGACGTTCACCTGCTCCGCCGCCCAGCGCATCTCCTCGTCCGTAATCCGCTCCGTGCCCAGCCGGATATTCTCCCCGACCGTCCCGCTGAAGAGAAACGGATCCTGCAGAACCACGCCGTAGCGCTGCCGCAGCTGCGTCAGATCCTGCTCGCGCACATCCACGCCGTCCACCCGTACCTCGCCGCGCTGCACGTCGTAGAAGCGCATCATCAGGCTGGTAATGGTCGTCTTGCCTGCTCCTGTGTGCCCCACAATTGCCGCCGTCTGCCCCGGCTCCAGCGTGAACGAGACGCCCCGCATCACCCACTCCACGTGAGCCATCCCCGCCAGCTCCGCTTCGTTCGCCGCCGCAATCCGCGCCAGCGTCTCCGCATCCAGCCGCTGGTAGCTGAACCACACGTTGTGGAACTCGATCCGCCCCGAACCGTCCCCCTCCCGCGGATTCTCGGGCGAAACGATCTCCGGCGCCGTGTCCAGCAGCTTAAATACCCGCTCGCTGGCCGCCATCGCCGCCTGCAGGATGTTGTATTTCTCGCTCAGGTCCTGAATCGGCCGGAAGAACCGCTGCGCGTACTGCATAAACGCCACCAGAGTCCCCAGCAAAACCGTCCCGCGCAGCACCCCGCCGCCACCGATCCAGATAATCAGCGCAATCGCGATCGAGCTCAGCAGCTCCACGGCCGGGTAATAGAGCGCATAGGCCATGATCGCGTCCTTGAACGCGTCGAGGTAAGTGTGATTCACCGCGGAAAACTCGCGAAACGCGCGCTCCTGGCGATTGAAGAGCTGCACCAGCGGCATGCCGGTCACATGCTCCTGCGTGTACGCATTGATCCGCGCAATCGCCGTCCGGATCCGCCGATAGGAGTCGCGCACGTAGATGCGGAAGACGTGCGTGACCAGCAGGATCAGCGGCAGCACCGAAAACGCCAGCAGCGCCAGCCACCACTTCATCCGCAGCATCACGAAGACAATCCCCGCCAGCACGAACACGTCCTCGAAGATCGCGAAGACTCCGGAAGTGAACATCTCGTTCAGCGCGTCCACGTCGGTCGTCAGGCGCGTCACCAGCCGACCCACCGGATTCCGGTCGTAGAACCCGATGTGCATCTGCTGCAGATGGCGGAAAATCTGGCTGCGCAGGTCGAACATCACCTTCTGCCCGGTCCACTGCATCAGCCAGATCTGCAGCGCCTCCAGACCATAGCTCAGCAGCAGCGCGGCCAGCCAGAGGCCGGCCAGCTCCGACACTCCGCCCCACGCGCCGCCCTGCGCCCACGGAGTGAGATAGTGCGCGATCCACGCGTGATCCTGCGCGCCCCGGGCGGCCTGCGCCGCCGCGCTCTGCGGCGTCTTCGCCATGGCCGGCGTCAGGTAAAGGTCGACGGCCACCATCGTCAGCAGCGGGCCGAGCACGTCCGCGCCCGCCTTC
>JASIAO010000393.1 GCA_030041955.1 Acidobacteriaceae bacterium
CGGCGAGCCGTTCCAACTCGAACACACCGTAACCGCGGGCATCATCTCGGCGAAAAACCGCACCGTCGAGCAGGGCCCGGCGGGCGAATTCCAGCACTTCCTGCAGACGGACGCCGCCATCAATCCCGGCAACTCCGGCGGTCCGCTCATCGATATGGCCGGCGAAGTGATCGGGGTGAACACCGCGATCTATACGGAATCTGCGGGCAATGAGGGCATCGGGTTCGCGCTGCCATCGAACACGGTGGTTAACGTGTACAACCAGCTCATCGGGCCGGAGCACAAAGTTACCCGCGGCAGCATCGGGATCAGCTTCAACGCGTATCCCAACAGCGCCATTGCCCGCGTTTACGGCTACAAGCAGGGCGTGCTGATCGGCCGGGTCGATCCCGGGCAGCCGGCTGCGAAGGCCGGCCTGAAGGCGCTGGACGTAATCACCAGCGTCGACGGCCATCCAATCAAGGACGGCGATGAGCTGGTGAATATCATCTCCGCCCACAAGCCGGGCGATCAGGTGGATATCGGCTTCCTGCGCGACGGGAAGGAGATGCACGCCAAGGTGACCATCGGCGACTGGGACAAAGTGCAGGCGGCGGCGCAGGCCAGCGCCCAGGAAGGACAGGGCAACGGAACCCCGAGCAATCCTCAGGTGGCTCCCGCCAAGCTGGGTATCACCGTTACCGACCTGCCGCAAGGCTCGCCGGCCGGGCTGCATGGCGTGCTGATCCAGTCTGTGAAACCCGGCTCGTTCGCCGACGAAATCGGCGTGACCGACTTCCAGGGCGGGGTGATTGTTTCGGTTAACCGGCATCCGATCAACAATGTGCAGCAGTTCGAGCAGGTCGTTTCCGGGCTGCACTCGGGCGACGATGTGGTCTTCGACATCGTGGATCCGCAGAACCCAGGCAGCGGTAACAACGTCGTAGGCGGCACTCTGCCGTAAGCCACAGGCGACGTTCCAGCCAGAAACCGGCATCCAAGTCCGGAAAAGCGGGCCCCCGAAAGTTTCGGGGGCCCTTCAGTTTTGGTTGATTTTTGACGGGGTTCCTTGTAGCCTTCTGCAATAAAGACCGCCAAGGCAGATTTTTTTTGAGGTTGCAGCCTATGTTTTCTTTGCGTGCCTGCCAGGCGATCGTGCTTGGCGCACTGCTGATTTCAACTCCCTCCTTCGCCACCCGCACGCACCGGGCGGCTACCTCGGGGCATAGCCATCGCCACCACCTCCGCCGCCACGTGCATGAAGTGCGCGGACAGCGGCAGATCGATCCTGAACGCGCAACACAAATTCAGGACGCGCTGATTCGCGAGCACTACCTTTCCGCGCCGGCCTCGGGCCAGTGGGACGCCACCACGGAGGCCGCGATGGAGAAGTATCAGGCGGATCACGGCTGGCAGACTAAGCTGGTTCCGGACTCGCGAGCGCTGATCAAGCTGGGCCTGGGGCCCAAGGACGACGCTGTTCCGGCCAGCACCGCGTCTGTGACGCCCATGTCGGCCTCGAGCGCGCCGACCCCGGTGGCGGGGACGCTCGCCGACGCGCATACCATCCCCAACTGATCTCGATCATCCCTCGGCGGGCGCTGCACCGCGCCCGTGTCTTCCTGCCCGTAAGATAGCGACTATGTCCGTTTTCAGTACGACGGTGCGCGTCCGCTACGCGGAAACCGATCAGATGGGCGTGGCCTATTACGCGAACTACTTTGTCTGGTGCGAGATTGGCCGCGTGGAGCTGCTGCGCCAGCTTGGCTTCGAATACAAACAGATGGAGATCGACGACGGCTGCCATTTGCCCGTAGTGGAGGCGACCTGCCGCTACAAGTCGCCGGCTCGTTACGACGACGAGGTGACAATCGAAACGCGCATCGCGGGCCTGCGCAGCTCGGTGATCCGCTTTGCCTACCGGCTGCTGGCGCGGCGCAACGGCGAGCCGGCGCTGTTGGCGGAGGCGGAGACGGTACACGTAGTGGTGAATCGCGAGTTGAAGAAGTGCGCTCTGCCGGAGCCATATTTTTCGGCGATCCGCGCGACGATGGATGAATGATGCTCGCGCGCGATAAAATTCTCCCGTTCATTCCCAGCGGGGCCGCGGCAGCGGTCATCGAAAGACTATGAGCCGGAGAAATATGAGATCAGAGAAGGTGTTCCTGGCAGCGGGCCTACTCCTGGCCCTGGGCACGTTTACCCTCGCCGGTTGCGAAACCGGGCGCGCAAACAAGCTGCACTCCCGTTATGAATCCGTGTCGGACGTGACCACAGTCCCGCATCCGAATCCGGAGTACGCATCCGTCGCGACCGGCAATCCGCCGGTTCCCGGCTCGCCCACCGCAGCCGGACCTGATGGCATGCAGCCGGCGAACGACAATCAGGCGCGCGTGAGCCCGGGCACCGAGGAAGGCATCCCGATGTATCCGCGGATGCAGCCGAAAGATGCGTTCCTGCACCAGTAGATTAGTGATCAGTAGTCAGTGATCAGAGCTCCGGGTTTAGCGTACCGACGAATGGAAAAGGGCGCTCGCGGGGATCGGCGCCAGCGGCGTCTGCGGACCTTGCCAATAGAGCACCGGCTCCCCGTGGGCGCCTGTCGCGGCGTTCTCAATGCCTGTGCTCAGCGCAATGCGAATCCGGTGCAGTCCCGCACGCAGCGCGGCGCTGAGCTGGGTCGGTTGCACGGCGTCACCAGGAGAACCGCAGACCTGCATCCGCAGCGGAGGGCTCTGCGCAGGGGGCAGATCGTCGATCTGGAGCGTCGCGACGCGGCTGGTGAGCAGCGTGATCGTGTAGCCGCCATCCGACGGCACACGCAGCCAGCCCTCCCGGACAGTTCCCTCGCCGCTGTTCGTGGCGGACAATCCTTGAGCGGTTGATTCCGGCGTACTCGCAGGCATCGTCTCGGGTGCCACGACGACCGAGCGGGACGCCCACACATCGCTCTGGGCCGCCTGGAATGCGCGCAGCAGCACGCGGAAGCGCCCTGAGCCGTCGAGCAGCGTGCCTTCGGCATCCGAAAACGCGTGGCGGACCACCACGCCTGCCGCCGTGGTGCCATCGCCGAAGAGCCACTGATACTGCCAGCCTGCAACCGGCGTGGTCACGTGGAAGGTCACGGGCGTGTGCGGGCGAATCAGCCCGGGCGCATAGTCAAAGCTGGCGTCGATCGGCCCAGCTTCATAGGTTGGCTGTGCTGCGCCGCTGCCCACTTCAAGCGGAACGGCGGAGTTGCTCGCGGTGAGGTTACCCAGCGTGCGCACGCCATCGAGCGCGACTCCGCTGACGCCGCCCGAGAGAACGGATGGGACCATCGGCGGACCATCCATTGCAGTGATGTTCGAGAAAACAATGCCGCGCACGCGTGAGTTCGGCTGGCGGATTTGCATGAGCGAGTAGTACTCCTCGAGACGAATGTTGCTGATCCGGTAATCGGTGTGCGTTTCGATGCCCTCGGGGTCGGTCCACATCTCGAAGAACGAGAAGGGCACGTCGCAGGCGCCGAATCCGCCGTGGATCACATCGAGGTTGCGCAGAACGACATGCGCGCTCTCGAAAGTCTTCTGCGGCCATCCGGCGCGAACGGTGTTGGAGATGCTGGTAGAGAGGACGCTGTCTTCGATGGTGATGTTGGTGACGGGCTCGCCGGGCGCGAGCATCGCTTCCGGCGTGTAGCCGTCCCAGTTGCCCATGATGGCGAAGTCGTCGTCCGAAGCGCGGATGAAGCAGTCGCGCACGGTGGCATCGCTGGTGCCGATGAAGTCCATACCATCCTGGTTGGCGTTGCGCGGATGGCCGCCGATCACATTCACGTTGTAGAAGCCGATGTGGCGCGAGTCGGTCATCTGGATTTGCCAGGTGCGGCTGCGCACGATGCAGGTGATTCCGTCGATCTCGATGCCGCTGGCCTGATCCATCACGATGCAGTGCCAGTCGCGCTTGTGCATCCAGCCGGTGTCGTCGTCCGGGTTCTGCGGGCCGTTGTAAATGATGAGGCCGCGGCCGGAAACGTGGACGTTCTGCACCTGCCAGAAATTCAGTGAGCCGAAGAGCACGGCGCCAGGCGCGAGATAGATGCGATCGCCGGAGTGCGCGTCAATGGCTTCATGATGCACGCCGGGGCCGTAGTAGCGGATGCCGGGCGTGGCAGCGGTGATACCGGAGCGATCGGGAGGGCTGCCGAGCAGGAACAGCATTTGCGAGTCGGCAAAGTGGTCGCCGGGGCGCGCAACCGACAGCTTGACGGGACCGGGAATGCGGAAGGCGATAACCGCGCCATTGCGCCGCGGACGAATGCCGTAGCGCATGGGCTGAATTTCGACGCCGCGGTCCCAGAAATGCGGATCGGGCGCGCGCACGGAGACGGTCGCGGGACCGTCAAGATCGAAATTGAGCAGGTAATAACTGCTGGCCGCGTGAACGACGGGCGAACGATGGCCGTTAATGGTGACGGTGAAGTAGTCGGAGCGGATCGGTGCGGGGATAGGCGGGATGGAAACGTGGGTGGCGGCGAAGGCGGAGAAACCGGGGAAAAAAGCAAGCAACGCATTGAGAGCAGCCAGGCGAACCAGAAATCGCGTCATCAGGCAGTCGGCCACTTTCCTTCAAACTCGGTCACAGATTTCTAAACCCTAAATCCTAAACGCTACACCCTGTCCTTACATCACCTCAGGCGCGCTGATGCCGAGCCAGGCCAGTGAGCGGATCAACTCACGCTGCGTGACGGCTGCCGCTGCCAGCAGCAACTTTTTTCGCGCCGGATTCTCTTCGCTCAGGATGTGGTGCAGGCGGTAGAAATTGCTGAAGTCCTGCGCAAGCTGAAAAGCGTGCTTCGCGAGATAGGCCGGCTCGGCGGTCTGGATGCATTGGTCGAGGAGCAGCGTAGTTTTTGCGGCGCGCAGCCACACTTCCCAGATGCCCTCCGTGCCCTCGCCGCTCAGATAGGGGGCGACGTCCACGCCTTCCAGCGCGGTCAGCGCTTCTTCCGGTGTGGTTCCGGCCTTGCGAAAGATGCTGCGGGTGCGGACGACGGCGTATTGCAGGTACGGGCCGGTTTCGCCCTCGAAGCTGAGCGCGTCCTTGAAGTCGAAGGCGATGACGGAATTCCGCGTGTAGCGGAGCATGAAATAGCGAAGCGCGCCAACGGCGATGGCGCGGGCGGTGGCGTCGCGCTCCGCTTCGCTCAGCTCGGGGTGACGCGAGTCAACCTCGGCGCGCGTGGCAGCGATCAGCTTGTCGATGAGGTCGTCGGCCTTGACGCCGAATCCCTTGCGCCCGGAGACCTCGATGTACGGGCGCGCACGATCCTCCTCAAGGACGTCATAGCCCAACTCGAGCGCGCAGCGCGGCGTGAGCGCGACCATTTCGTAGGAGAAATGCGTGTAGCGCGAGGCCTGCTCGGTGTAGCCGAGTCCGCGCAGGGCCTCAATCACGTTGGCCTGCGGATCGGACTGGCGCGAATCGATGACGTTGTAGATCGCCTGCGCGCCGCCGAAGTGCGGGTGATTCGGCTCTCCCGCTTCGGCGGAGATCCAGCATTCGCGATCGTCGTAGCGGAAGAACCGGCGGTAAGCGAAGTCGCGGCCGAGGAGGCCGAATTTCCAGAGGTGGTAGGCAATGTCCTTACCAACGTAGGTGACGGTGCCATTGGAACGAACGATCACTTTGGCATCTTCATCCGGCCCATCCGCCGCATCGCCGTTTTCGTCCGGATCGCGAAGCGCGTCGCCGGTACGCGTGCTTCCGGCCCTTTTCATCACCCAGCAGCCTTTGTTCTTGCCTTCGGTCTCAAAATACAGCACGCCCTTCGCCTTGAGCTGCGCGAAGGCGAGGTCCCAGAAGTGGAGATGGAGAATCTCGCTCTCGCGCGGCAGCAGGTCATACTCGATGTCGAGGCGCAGCATGGTCTCGAGATGGCGGCGCAGGATGGCCGTCGAAACCAGCTCCGCAATGTGCGCCGACTCGTTGCCGCCGGCCTCGATGGCATGGAGTGTGTCGAGACGAATCTTCTTGCGCGCTTCAGCCTGGGCGGGGTCAGCCGTGTACCACTGCGAGACGCGCGCGTAGAGATCCCAGCAATAGAAATCGATGCGCTCGCCGGAGTCCGCGAGCTCGGAGATGACCTCCTCCACACCCGCGAGCGAGAGGTCTTCGAGATGCGTGAGCCCGACCACGACATCGGCGACCTGGACGCCGGTGTTGTCGATGTAGTTCTGCACATCGACTTTGTGGCCCGCCGCGCGCAACAGGCGCACAAAGGTATCGCCGAGGATGGCGTTGCGCAGATGGCCCACGTGGGCGGCCTTGTTGGGGTTGATGCTGGTGTGCTCGACGAGCGCATGAAGGAGCTGGCCGCTCCGGCTCTCGCTCGCTGGCGCGAGATCGATCGCATACGACTGGACGAGTGCGGCGCGATCGAGGCGGGCGTTGATGTAGCCGGCGCCGGCGACCTCGAAGGCGGCGAATCCGGGAACGGTGCCGAGGGCGGCGACAATTTCTTCCGCAATTTTGCGCGGAGCCTTGCGCAGCTTGCGCGCCAGCTCAAAGGCGAGCGGTGTGGCACACTCACCGAAGGCGAGATCGGGCGGCTGTTCGAGCACGACGCTCTCGACATCGATGTGATAGAGGTTGCGGAGCGCGCTGCGCAGGCGCTCCTCGAGCTGTTTCTGCTGGGCTAAATACACGCGGAAGTCACCGGAAAACCTTGATTTTAATTCAAGGTACAGGGGGAGTGGCCGTCCAGGCCAATCGCTTCGCGACTTTGCATCGCGCAGCTGTCAGCGATCAGGATGGATGATCAGGGGCTGAAGGGCCGTTGATGCGCTGCCTGTTACCATTTGAAGAGTCGAGCCACGCGTCCTGCGCGTGGACATTGCGCATCCCATGCCCGAAAAGTTCTATCTCACCACCCCGATCTATTACGTCAACGCGCGCCCGCACATCGGCACCACCTATACCACCGTGGTGGCGGACGCGATTGCGCGGCGCAAGCGTTCGCTGGGCATCGACACTTTTTTCCTGACCGGGACGGACGAGCACGGGCAGAAGATCGAGCGCTCGGCGCGGCAGGCCGGCTGCACTCCGCAGGAGTTCGCGGATCAGGTCTCGGCGCAGTTTCGCGGGCTGTGGGACCGCATGGGGCTCACCTGCGACGACTTCATCCGCACCACGGAGCCGCGGCACAAGCAGGCGGTGCAGAAGCTGTTCGCGCTGCTGCGCGAGCGGGGATATATCTACAAGGGCTCGTACACGGGGCAGTATTGCGTTTCTGACGAAGCGTACGTCGATGTACCGCCGGGCGCGCCATGCCCGGACTGCGGGCGCATCA
>JASIAO010000394.1 GCA_030041955.1 Acidobacteriaceae bacterium
GAAGCAGCAGACTGGCGACGTACCAAAAGGGCATGGCTCGACCGAGCCTGCGCGCGAAGAGCCGGATGGCTGCGGACTGGGCGGCGTGATCGAGCTGGCGGAGGACAGGATTGATGAAGGCGGACACCGAGAATTCAGTACCGATCAGAAGGCCAATGCACACCGTTGCCGCAATATTCAGAAGGTCCATGATGCGCTCCTGCGACTAAGACGCCCAGGAAGCCTATACTGACTCAGAAAGAAGTACTGACAAATGTGTCAGTATCGAGCAGGAGGATGAAGGTGCCGGTATCGAAGAAAGAGATGTCAGCCTGTCCGATCGACGCCATGCTGTCCGTGGTCGACGGGCGATGGAAAGGGACCATCCTGTGGCGGCTCTCCGATGGCCCCCTGCGCACCAGCGAATTGCGCCGCAGCATTCCCGGCATCACGGAGAGATTGCTGATCCGGCACCTCCAGGACCTGGTTCGGGATGGGATCCTCATCCGGCATCAGGAGAACGCCGTGCCTCCTTGCGTGCGGTATTCGATTTCGAAGTATGGATGGACGCTGGTTCCGGTGCTGGAAGCGATTTGTACGTGGGGCCGCAGGCACCTTCAGCGGCTGCATCGGACATCGTGAGGCTGAACGACGACAGAGTCCGAAAGGCATTGGCGCCGACCGGGAATCGGGGTCGCAGCAGCGGCTGTCGTCGGTGGCTGGGCGGCGTGGAAGGTGTGGCGCAAAGTCACGAGCGGCACGCTGGCCGAGCAAAAGGGCTGTAAACCGCATTTCTCCACAGCTACAGGCAAATTTTTATAATCCTGCAGGCGTCGGACGAATCCATCTTCGTAGCGCGGCGCGGGCAAATGACCGGTCTGCCGGCGCCGTCTCCGCAATCAACAGTCACCGAAAATCAACAGGAGGACTTATGGCAACGGCAGTCGCAGCAGGCACCATGAAAGTGGCGCAGGTGAGTAAGGCGGGAGCAGGTTTCCAGATCGTCGAGCGCGAGATTCCCGAGCCGCCGGTGGGCCATGTGCGGATCAAAGTCCAGGCGTGCGGCGTTTGCCACAGCGACGAGCTCACGGTGGAAGGGGCATGGCCCGGAATCCAGTACCCGCGCATTCCGGGGCACGAAGTGGCGGGCGTCATCGATGAAGTGGGCAGTGCTGTCACGACGTGGAAGAAAGGACAGCGCGTCGGGGTGGGCTGGCACGGCGGCCAGGACAATACGTGTCCCGAGTGCCGGCGGGGAGATTTCGCCAATTGCAGGAATGTGAAGATTGCGGGCATCAGCTACGACGGCGGATACCAGCAGTACATGGTGGCTCCCATTGAAGCACTGGTGTCGATACCGGACAGCCTGATGGACGCCGAAGCGGCGCCGCTGCTTTGCGCCGGAATCACCACCTACAATGCGCTGCGGCACAGCGGGGCGTTGCCCGGAGACCTGGTTGCGGTCCAGGGCATCGGCGGTCTGGGTCACCTGGGCGTGCAATTCGCGAACAAATTCGGGTACAGGGTGGCGGCGATCGGGCGCGGGCCGGAGAACGCGGCGCTGGCAAAGAAGCTGGGAGCGAGTGTGTACATCGACAGCAAAGCGACCAACGCCGCGCAGGAACTGCAGAAGCTGGGCGGCGCCAGGGTGATCCTGGCGACGGCGCCGAACTCCAAATCCATGTCGGAGCTGATCGATGGGCTGGGGCCGAACGGCAAGTTCATGGTTGTCGGAGCGAGCACCGATCCTATCGAGGTGACGCCGGTCCAGCTCATCGTCGGGGGCAAAACGATTCAGGGATGGTGGTCGGGAATCCCGACCGACTCCGAGGACACGCTGCGCTTCTGCGAACTCAGCGGGGTTCGGCCCATGGTCGAAACCTATCCGCTGGAGAAAGCGGCCGAAGCCTATGCGCGCATGTTGAGCGGCAAGGCGGAGTTCCGCGTGGTGCTGACGATGTAAAGAGGAAACAACGCAGGCGCGGGTCTGCGCGTTTGCAGAGCAGGAGCCGCATGCCGGGAACTTCGGGATGACTGAATCCGGCTACTCCAGCTCGGAGCCCTGGAGGGATTCGATCTGGCGGCGGAGGGCTTCCATCTGCTCCAGCATCGCTGCGCTCTGCTGTTGCATGGATTCGGCGAGGTCGCGAGCGAGGACGTCGGGCGGGACGCCGTCGGCCATCTCCTGCATGAGCTGCTGGGTGATGCACTCGGGCCAGTCGAGCTCGCCGGTGGCTTTACCGCGGCCGGCGGTCATGTTGACGGTCTGCTCTTTGCGGTCGCGGAAGACGGTGAGCTGAATCTGCTTGCCCTTGTTGGCATGAATGATGTGCGCCCACTGGCCGGGAGTGGCGACCACCTGGCCGTTGACGCGGACGATGACGTCGCCGGCACGCAGGCCGGCAGCAGCGCCGGGACTGTTGTCGTCGACGCGCTTGACGAGCAGGCCCTGGCCGTCATGCACGCCGAAGTAGTTGGCGAGCTGCGGGCCGAGCATGTCGAGCTGGAGACCGGTATAAAGCGGGTTGGCGCCGAAGCCGGGGAGGAATCCGCTGCCGAAGGCAGGCGAGCCGGCACCGGGGAGGGCGACAGCATCGTCGTCCTGATCGGGATCGGGAACGGGGATGTGCTGTGACCAGGCATTGGCCTCAAGCTCCGACCGGTCGACGAGCTGGATGCTCATGGTCTGCTGCTGGCCGTCGCGGCTGATGACCAGGGTGATGGTGTGGCCCGGCGGGGTTTCGCGGAGCATGCGCCGGAGCTGCGCCTCGCCTTCGATGGGCTGGCTGTTCATCTGGAGGATGACATCATGAACGCGAAGGCCGGCTTTGGCGGCGGGCGCGTCGTGATCGACGGTGACGATCTCGGCGCCGCGGGCGTCTTTGAGCTTCAACTGGGCGGCGCGGTCGCTGTCGATGTCGCGGGTGCCGACGCCGAGATAGCCCTGCGTGGAGTGATTGAGCAGCGCGGGATCGTCCTGCATGACGGCAACGTGCTGCAAGGAATCGCCGGGAGTAGGAGTAAAAGACGGGGCAAGCTGAGCGAAGAGAAAGGGCGCCGGCAGCATGCAGCCGGCGATCGCCAGCACAGGAAACCACTTCAGAATTGGCCTCGGAAAAGAGCTCATACGACTGCGCCTCGAATCTGCCTGACTGTCTGACGAACGAGACAACGATGCTGTCAACCTGCGGCCGCCGACTTCATGTGACGAAAGTACGGCGGCAAACCTATTGAATCTGCGAAACCTGCTCCAGGAACTGCCTCGATACGGTGCGAATATACGGGTTCTGATCCTGAGAAGCAACGGTTTGCAGCACCTCGCGGACGCTGGAGTCGGCCTCGACGGGAGCGAGCAGGCCGATGGCCTCGGTGCGAATCTGGGCATCGGGGTCGTTGAGCAGCGCTTCGAGGACAGCATCACGGACGCGGTTGTCGAGCCCGATGTAGGGCTGCAGGCCTTCGAGGGCCTTGCGGCGGACGGTCGCATCCTTGTCGTAGCGCAGGGCGACCATCAGCGCGTTGCGGATGGGTCCGCCGTTGCACTGGTGCCCGGCGCGGCACTCCCGCGCCAGCAAATCAACTGAGTCGTCGTGCGCGGCAGCGTTGGCACGGTTGTGGGCGGCGACCAGGAGAAGCTCGCGGATCTGCGGATCGTCGAGGGTGCCGAAGACGGTTTCCGGAACGATGCGGGCGAAGCGGACCTCGACGTTTTCGGTGCCCGGCTCCTGGATGATGCTGCTCACCCCGGCGACCTGGGAGGGATCGACGTCGGCGAGGATGGGCACGGCGGGCGCGGAGCTTTGCGCGAGGACCTGCTGAGCCTTAGGAGTTTCGGCGCGGCGGCCAAGGTGGTAGCCGCCCCATCCGCCGGCGCCCAGGCCGGCGAGGAGCACCGCAGAAGCCATGACCGGTGCGCTTTGCATACGGCCGACACCGCGGCGGAAGCTCTGCCAGCGGCGGACAAGGAATCCGCCGTGGGGGATGGAGTCGAGGGCCTCGTCGAGCCGGACGCGGGTGCGGGCGAGCAGACTCGGGGAAGGCTCCGCGACGGGCAGCAGCGACATCGCCTTGTTCAGCGCGGAGACGGCTTCCATTTCCTGGCGGCAGCGCTCGCAGGAGGCCAGATGTTGTTCGAGCTGATGGGCCCGGTCGTCGGGGAGCTCACCGTAGACGGCCAGGACGATGTCTTCCTGTGCCAGATCGCAGTTCATCGGAATCCCAATGCCTCACTTTGCCCCTAAAGATTTGCTTCCGGGTCGTTCATTGCAAAACCAGAGAACCGTTGAGTGTGGGTTTTGCTCTTGCCCGTGTTCGATACCGTTCTGGCGCGTTTGCCGCGGAGCGGATCAGCGCAGTTCAGCGAGCCTGGCCCGCAGTTTTTTGGTTGCGCGGAAGAGGGTGTTCTTGGCGGTCTCTTCCGTAGTGTTCAGCATTTCCCCGATGGTCCGGAGCCGCAGCCCCTGATAATGCTTCAGCTCGAAGACCATGCGTTCGCGGGGCGTGAGCGCATCGAGAGCGATGAGGATGCTCTGGCCCAGAAACTTGCGCTCCAGCTCGCGAGCCGGGTTGGCTCCGGCACGGTCGTCGGAGACGTTGGTCAGCAGATCCATCTCCTCGCCGGAGGCGTCGATCACCACCGCCTGGTCCTCGCGGCGGGCCTTGCGGCGGCGCAGATGGTCGAGGCACAGATTCGTGACGATCCGATAGATCCAGGTATAAAACGAGCATTCAAAGCGGAAGTTGCCGAGGTAGCGCCAGGCCTTCAGGAAAGCTTCCTGCTGGATGTCCTGGGCGTCCTGCTCGGAGCCGGTCAGGTGCATGGCCAGCCGCAACACCGCCTGATCATATTGACGCACCAGCGAGTCAAAGGCTGTCCGCGACCCACCCTGGGCTTCGCGAATCAGATCGGTTTCCTGGAGGTTCTCCCGCAGGGGACCGGACATACGGGAGGATTGTAGTCGAGGCTTGCCAGGGGATAGGAATCGAAGCGCATCAGCAGGCATTGGGGCTCCTGTTGCGTGGGAATACGATACCAGCAAACATATAGACGGATGAGAGGGCGATTGGTGAGCAGAAAGACAGGGGTTACGGGTTACGGTTTACGGGTTAGCGGCGTTTTTGCTGGCGCGAAGGGGTGAGGCAGGCCTGAGGGTTGGGGAACGACAACATTCCGCTAAACTCGCAATATGTTGCGGGAGAGTGGGACCTTGTTTTCAGGGGAATCGGCGGGCGGTGAGTGGATTACCGCGTATTGCGACGGAGGGTCGCGGGGGAATCCCGGTCCGGCGGGGTTCGGGGTGTATGTCGAGGACCCGGACGGGCAGAAACTGGCGGAGCTGAGCGAGTTTCTGGGGCGGACGACGAACAATGTGGCCGAGTACTCGGGGCTGCTGGCGGCGCTGGACTTCGCGCTGAAGAACGGGCGCAAGCGCCTGCGGGTGGTCTCGGATTCGGAGCTGATGGTGAAGCAGATGCAGGGGCGCTACAAGGTGAACAGCGCCGATCTGCGTCCGCTGTATGAGGAAGCGAAGCGCAGGGTCGCGAAGCTGGCGGGGTTCCGCATCGAGCACGTGCTGCGGGGAAAGAATCAGCGGGCGGACCGGCTGGCGAATCAGGCGATGGATCGAGGAATGGGCCGCCCAGGGACTGGCCGTCCAGGCGGACCGGGATCAGGCACCGATCGGGCAGCGCCGAGGCCGGAACCGCCGCGGACGGCAAAGGGATATGTGAAGGGCGGCGTGGTGCACCTGATCGAGGGCGAACTGCCAGAGGGAGCGTTTGTGAGGGTGACGGTGGATCGGCAGTAGACGCAGCGTACAGGGTGCGGCGTACCGCGTACAGGGGCCGAGCCTCATCTTCAAAGCGGAGGTGCGGAATGGGGGTCCGGACGCGTCCGGCGCGGCGTGAGGATTTGCCGCGGCTGACGGAGATCTATAACCATTACGTAGTGGAATCGCCGGCGACCTTCGACCTGGAGCCGAAGACGCTGGAGCAGCGCGCAGAGTGGTTCGCGCAGTTTGCAGAGTCTGGGCGATACCGGCTCATAGTGGCTGAGGCGGACGGAGCGTTGCGCGGCTACGCGGGATCGACGCGCTTCCGGGTGAAGCCGGGGTATGACACCACTGTCGAGACGAGCATTTACTGCGCGGCGGAGGCGGTGGGCCAGGGAATTGGCGCGCGGCTGTACGCAGCGCTCTTCGAGGCTCTCGGTGGCGAAGACATTCACCGCTTCGTGGCGGGGTTTGTGCCGCCGAATCCCGCGTCGGCGGCGCTGCATGCGCGGTTCGGGTTCAAAGTGGTCGGCACGTTCACCGAGCAGGGTTACAAATTTGGGCGGTACTGGGACGTGTGCTGGATGGAGCGCCCGCTGCGCGTCTGAAACTACTCCGCTTCTGCCAGATAGACGCCGTACCAGCGGCGGGCGTCGGTCCAGTCCCGGCGGGGCGTGAAGCCGGAGCGCGTGAGCAGAGCACAGACCGAGTCGGGCGTAAATTTGTAACTGTTCTCGGTGTGAATGCTCTCGCCGCGGAGGAAGCTCACCTCCAGATCGAGCGCGGGGATATCGACCTGCTGTGCGATCAGACTTTCGAG
>JASIAO010000395.1 GCA_030041955.1 Acidobacteriaceae bacterium
TCCATCAGCTCTTTCATGATGGTTTTCAGGCGCTCTTCGAACTGGCCGCGGTATTTGGTGCCGGCGACGATGAGCGACAGATCGAGGGCGAGGACACGCTTGTCGGAGAGGAAGCTGGGCACATCGCCGTCGGAGATGCGCTGCGCGAGGCCTTCGACGATGGCCGTCTTGCCGACGCCGGGCTCGCCGATGAGCACGGGGTTGTTCTTGGTGCGGCGGCAGAGGATCTGGATGACGCGCTCCAGTTCCTGATCGCGACCGACGAGGGGATCGAGTTGTGAATCCATCGCAGCCTGGGTGAGGTCGCGGGAAAACTCAGCGAGCAGCGAGGATTCACGGCTGCGCTGTTGCGCAGGGGCTTTTTCCTGGGTCGCGCGGGCCAGTTCTTCACGAACGGCAAGCAGCTTCAGGCCGCGCTCGTGGAGGATCTCGGAGGCGAAGCACTTTTCTTCGCGCAGCAGGCCGAGGAGCAGATGTTCGGTGCCGATGTGCTTGTGAGACAGGCGCTCGGCCTCTTCGGCGGCGTACGCGAGCACGCGCTTGCACTCGTTCGACAGGGGAAGATCGACGGAGGTGGAGACCTTTTCGCGGATGGTGGTGTGACCTTCGATCTGCTTGCGGATGGATTCAACCGAGGCGTGCGAGCGAAGAAAGCGAGTAGTCAGGGCCTTATCTTCGCGCAGCAGACCGAGCAGCAGGTGTTCGGTCTCGATGTACGGAGAACCGAACTGGCTGGCTTCGTAGCGGGCAAAGAAGATGACGCGCCGGGCTTTTTCTGTATACCGTTCGAACATGTTTCCTCTGAGAGGCTCCGTCCGCGGGAGAGATCGCCGGTCGTTTGTGCCGGCGGCCGCTCGCGGCGGTCGGGACTCTTCGTTCCTGTGAGCCTGCCGTACAACTCAGGCTCTTGCCGCCGTCCATGCCAGAAATCGCGGGCAAAACCGGACGGCCCAGAGGCTGGAGCGGAAATTCCGCATCCATCCATTGCCCAGGTGAGCGGCGCCAGGACATCTGCTGAGAACTCGCCGCCAGCCTGTTTCGTTCCAATACACTTGCAGTCTCCGCTCAAACTTCCAGCGGAGAAACTTCTTCCAGACGGCCCTTTTCCAGCCGCAAAATTCTGCCACAGCGCCGGGCCAGCGCCATGTTATGGGTGACGATGACCGAAGTGAGGCGATGGGTTGCGTGAAGCTGCTCAATTAAAGTAAAGACCAGGTCCGCGGTGCGACCGTCCAGGTCTCCTGTGGGTTCGTCAGCAAGCAAAATCCGAGGGCGCGTGACCAGGGCGCGGGCCAGCGAGACACGCTGCTGTTCACCTCCGGACAACTCTCCGGCGCGATGCGTGACCCGGTCCCCCAGTTCAACTTCGTTCAACCACTGCTCCGCGCTCCTGAAAGCCTCAGCCTTCGATTGGCCCCTTGCCAGCAGAGGCATCGCTACATTCTCCAGCGCCGTAAATTCGGGCAGGAGGTAATGAAACTGCCAGACATAGCCGACTTCGCGATTGCGGAAGACGGCTGCCTGCCTGAGAGTGAGAGAGTTCAAATGAATTGAGGCGCAGTATACGTCACCCTCAGAGGGGGTATCAAGAGCGCCCAGCATGTGCAAAAGCGTGCTTTTTCCAGCTCCCGACTGGCCCACAATGGCCAGCATTTCACCGTCCGCAATATCGAACGAAAGCGAGTCAAAGAGGACGAGCCGGCCACGGCCGGTCGCGTACTCCTTGAGCAGATTGCGGACGCTGATAGCAATTGGATGACGTTTACCCGCCGAAGGACTCGCACCCTGAGGCCAGGGGCGGTTGCCGGGTACTTCCGTGGCGGGGACTGGTTCCATACCTACCTCTACCATTCCAAACCCGAAAAGGGAAGGAATGATTTAAGTGATTGGACGCGGGGCAGTGCAAAAGAGGTGACGCGAGTAAGAGCGGGCGCTATTTTCCGGTAACGCGCCAGGTTGCCCGGGTTTGAATGCCTGGTCTTAGCGGCCGCTCCGATGACGGCGGGATAGGGGGGCAGCAGGCTCTCTCAAAAAGAGGCCGGAGCGCGGCTGGACGTTCCGCGCACCGCTGCTCCGGCCGGGAGAGCCCTGGTGAGGCGTGTGCGTAAGACGGGTCGAACGAATGCCTCCACGCAGGGCACCAACTCAGTGCTGCTTCTGCTCAGCCATGAGCTGGGCGAACTGGGCGGTCGAGCGCAGATTGGCGAGCAGCGCATCCTGCATCACGCGGTTGCGATCGGTGAAGCCGTCGTTAAAGGCCTGTCGGAGGAACTCGATCGCGCGGTCCTCCATGCCGGCCTGAGCGAAGAGCTCAGCAAGACAATAATCCTGGCGGGCGCGATCTTCGGCGGTGGTTGTGCCGGGAATCGCAGGAAGAATATTCATGTTGTCGAAGACGTCGGGATCGAGGCCGAACGCCATGCGATAAGCGGCGATGCCCTGGCGGTACTTTCCGCGGGCGAAATACGCAGTGCCGAGGTTGGCGGCGATGACTGCGGAGTTGGGCATGAGGCGCAGCGCGTTGCGGTAGAGGCGGATGGCCTTCTTGTAATTGCGCTCGGCAAAGTAAGTGGCGCCGAGGTTGTTGATCGCTTCGGGGTAATCGGGGCGGATCAGCAGCGCGCGCTCATAGTCGCGGCGAGCTTCGTCGATAGCCGCGAGGTGGTGGTAGGCGATCCCGATCTTGTTCCAGACCACGGCGTCTTTGGGCGCAAGACGGTACGCGTCGATGGCCGCAGCGTATTGCTGATGAGCCATCAGGAGATCGCCGCGTTCTTCCGGGGACAGGTTTTGCGACGAGGTGTTGGCAGGAGTCTGGGGAACGGATTCTGCGCGGACGCAGAGTGGTGATGCGAGCAGCACAACGGCAGCGGCGACCGAGACGGCAGCCACGCAGCGATTCTTCATGAGGGGACCTCCCGCTGCGTATTTCATAGATGCCGAATGCCTTAAGGGGTCGGACGAGACCCACAACCAAAACAGGTCGCGGGCAGCTTCCGGAGATTCTGGCCCATATGAAACACGCCGGAAAGAACCAACTACGAGCCAGTGTGACGCAACGATGTGGCCAGCTGCCATAGCCACTTGAGGCAGATTTCACATAGCCAAAATGCGTTCACTCCGGCGCAACGATCTGGCGCATGTGGCGAACAGCGGCGGGGATCATATCCTCAGGAACGTTGGCGTAACCGAGGATGAAGCCATGGCGTGGGTTGGCGCTGGCGTAGCAGGGAGAAAGCGGCCAGAGCCAGAGCTTCTCCTGGGCGGCGCGGGTGGCGATAGCAATGTCGTTGTAGCCCTCGGGGAGGGTAACGGTGAGGTGCATGCCGGCTTCGGCGCCGTGGATCTCGAGGAAAGTGCCAAATTCCTTGCGAAGGCTCTCGGTCAGCGCGGTGCGGCGGGCCTTGTACAGAGCGCGCATGCGGCGGATATGGCGCGCGAAGTGGCCGGCACGCATGAAATCGGTGAGGACTTCCTGGAAGAGATAGGGGGGGAAGATGTCCATGGAGAAGCGCACAGCCTTGAAGCGCTCGAGGAGATCGGCCGGAATGACAATGTAGCCGAGGCGCAGGGAGGGCCGCAGCACCTTGCTGAAGGTTCCGATGTAGATCACGCGATTGGTGGGGTCGAGGCCCTGCAGCGACGGCATGGGCATGCTTTCAAAGCGGTACTCGCTGTCGTAGTCGTCCTCGATGATCCACCCGTTCGCGTTGCGCGCCCACTCCAGCAATTGCAGGCGGCGGGAAGCGCTCATGGTGACGCCGAGCGCGTAGTGGTGCGACGGGGTGACAAAGGCGGCGCGCGCGTGAGGGCTGAGGCGGATACCGGCAGCTACGTCGATGCCTTCGCGATCAATGGGGACAGGCGTAACGCGGCAGCCGGAGCCGAGCAGAATGGCTCGTAACTGCGGATAGCAGGGTTCCTCGACCCAGACGGAGTCCTCGGGATCGACCAGGACGCGGGCGGTGATGTCGAGGGCCTGCTGAGAGCCGGAGACGACCATGATCTGATCGGGGTCGCAGCGGACGGAGCGGGCGGTGCGCAGGTAGGAGCAGATGGCGTCTCGAAAGGCGTCGAGACCCATCGGATTGATGAAGTGGACGGCCGAGGCGCGGGGCATGCGGCTGTGGCGGGTTACGAGGCGCGCCCAGATCTCGAAGGGGAACTGATCCAGCGCGGGCTGGTGTACGCCGAAAGCGCCCCATCCGTGACGCCACGGAACCTGCTGGTAGCGCGGGAACAGCTGCGAACGGCGCGAGGTAGGCCGGGATTCGGCGGGGGCGTGCCGGGAGCGGGACAAATCGCGAGCAGGCAGCGAGGCTGCCACATAGGTGCCGGCGCCGACCCGGCTCTCAAAATAGCCCTCGGCGAGGAGCTGAGAGTAGGCGTCGAGGACGGGGAAGCGGGAGATTTCCAGCTCAGAGGCAAGCGCGCGGCTGGACGGGATGCGCTGGCCGGCGGCAAGGTCACCGCGCACGATGGCGTCGCGGAAGCCGATGTAAACCTGCCGGTGCAGCGGCAGCGGTGAACTGCGATCGACGGGGATAACCGGCGCGATTCCCGCAGAGATATCGGGCATGCGCAGAAAGACTAGTGGTCATGGCGAAACGTAAGCAAGTGGTTAGGCTCAGATGCCGATTTGGGTCGGAAATTGGACTGGAAAGGCAGCGAAGAGGGGATGCGGCTGGGTACCGCATCCCCCTGTCCGTGAAAATTGGGCTGTGGTTTAGGCCGCCTTCGCCTCGACGTTGATACTCTCGGCGATGCTATTCAGTTTCGCGTCGGCTGCTTTCTCTTCTTTGAGAGTTTCCTCAAGAAGTCGAACGATCTCACTCTCGCCAAGCAGGTTAGCGAATGTACGTGCAGAGCCATAGGCGGAAATTTCGTAGTGCTCGACACGCTGGGCGTCGGCGATCAGGCCGGCGTCGAGGGTCTGTGGTTCGCCGCCGTCGCTGATGCGCTCGTCGGCTTCCTCTATGAGTCCTTTCATGCCTTCGCAGGTCTTTCCCTTCGGCTTTTCCTGCAGGCGGTCAAAGATCTGCTCAAGGCGTTTGACCTGGTTTTCGGTCTCCTTCAGGTGGTGCTCGATGGCCTGCTTCAGTTGCGTGTCGGATGCGTGTTTGGCTACCTTGGGCAGCGCTTTGGTGAGCTGAGTTTCAGCGGAATAAAGGTCGCGCAGTTCATCGATCAGCAACTCTCTGAGGTTTTCAACCTTCATGGGGGACTCTCCGTTGTTGGGATTCGTGGGACACCGCTGCCAGACAGGCTTGGCCGTTCATCTGATGCGGGTGGTTCCAGTGAGTGGGATGCGCGAGTGAAGGTGCGGCGTGGCCTGGCTGAAGCGAATCGCAAAGGCCACGGATATCAGCTGGAAGGCTCTTCGATGTGAAGACACTCGCCCGGGGAGAGATAGCCTTTGCGGCGAAACCAGTCTTCCATGGCGGTGCGGAGACGATCGATGGGAACGCGGGTGCCGGCTTCGAGCAGGCCGTCGGCGATGGGGAGGGTGTCGTCGAAGACGGCGTCGTTGGTGAAGTTGCGCATGGCGAAGTTGTCGATCCAGGCGATGGGGCAGGGATGGGCCTCGCCGGAAGGAGTCACGCGCGCGATGCGGAGCTTGCGCACAAACATGGCAATAACAGGGTACAGCGTTGGGAATTAGAGTCCGAGCCAGAAGGCGGCGGCGCCGACGAGGGCGAAGCCGAAAGTAAGCCACGCGACGTAGTCGCTGGGATGGCCGCTTTGCAATTCGCGGACCGGCCGCATGGATCCTTCGAGATGGGAGGGCCAGCGCAGGGCACGCGGGACCCGCAAGTGAAAGACCGCCCAGAGCGCCAGTCCCAAAGCGAGGAACATGCGCAAAAAGGAGTAGATAAGGTCGATGCCGTGCGTGGGGTGCGATGCGGGAAGCAGCGGCAGCGGTGTGGCTCCCGCGTAGACGGCCTGGGCGTAGCTGCGGAAATCCATGAAGCGGGCGGCTGCCGAGGAGACAGCGTTGAAGAATGGATGGCAGAAGGTGAGCCCGATGGCGCCGGCGACGCAGAACAGCGCAGGCGCGTAGAGTACGACGCGGATGTGGCGCTGCTCAGTGGTTTCTGGCTTTTCGTCCACGCGAGCGGAGCGGTCGACGGGGCCGGGATCTCCGAGACCGAGAAAGACGCGGCAGCCCACGCGCAGCACGGCGGCTCCGGTGAGAACACCGGCGATGAAGAAGATGCATTCGGCCCACGGCGCGACTGCGGAGACGTGAATTTCACCGAGGGCGAGGGCGAATCCGGGGGCGGCGGCAAGGCCCAGTCCGCCGAGGAACCAGAGCGGCGTGGTCCAGGGAACGGAGCGGCCACGAGCGAAGAGCTCCGGCTCGCTCATGGAGTGGAACCGATGCAGAAGGATTCCGGCACAGAAGAACAGCCCGGCTTTGATGAGCGAGTGCGCGACGAGGTAGAGAAAGAGGCCGGTAATCGCAGATTTCGACCAGAGGCCGAAGGCAAGGGTCATGAGGCCGGTGTGGCTGACGGTGGAAAAAGCCAGCAGGCGCTTGAGATGATGCTCGGCGAAACACATCATGCCGCCCCAGAGCGCGGTGACCGCGCCGAGGACGACGAAGAGCCAGTGGATCTTTGTGTCCGCAAAGCAGCCCTGAAAGATCGTTGCATAGAGACGCATGGCGCCGAAGAGGCCGAGCTGGACCATGATTCCGGAGAAAAGCACGCAGACCGGCGTAGGTGCGACAGCGTGAGCGTCAGGGAGCCAGAAATGGAAGGGAAAATTGGCGGCTTTGACGAGGAATCCCGTTATGAGCAGGGCAAAGGCGGCTAGCACGAGCCGATCGTGGCGCCCGGTGAGCAAAAGGCCCATCTGGGCGAGGTTGAGGGCACCGGTTGCGGAGTAGAGCAGCGCGATGCCGGTGAGGATCATGTAGGCAGCG
>JASIAO010000046.1 GCA_030041955.1 Acidobacteriaceae bacterium
GGCTTTAGCCCCTGCAGCCGCAAACGGCGACAAGTGGATGCGTCTTGAAGGGGCACGGCTTCAGCCGTGCCGAAACCATGCCCTCGAAACCTGGGCTTTAGCCCCTGCAGCCGCAAACGGCGACGAGTGGATGCGTCTTGAAGGGGCACGGCTTCAGCCGTGCCGAAACCATGCGCTCAAGACCTGGGCTTGAGCCCCTGCAGCCGCATACGGCGACGAGTGGATGCGTTTTGAAGGGGCACGGCTTCAGCCGTGTCGCAAACATGCGCTCGAGACCTGGGCTCTAGCCCCTGAGGGAAGCTTTTCCTTCACGGGCCTGCTCTTAAAACGCCAGCAGCGCCACGCCCACGCACACGAAGATCGCCGCCGCCCAGCGCCGATGATCCACATTCTCTTTCAGGAAGATCTTCGCCGCCAGGGCATTGGTCACGAAGGTGAGGGAAGTCGCGGCCGGCCCGATCAGGCTCAGATCGCGATGGCTGAAGGCGAACAGCAGCGAGAAGAAGCTCAGCGCCAGGCACACCACGCCGATTCCAAACCGCCCGTTCTTCAACACTGCGCCCGCTGCGCCCAGGATCCCGCTGCGCGCGCGAATCGCGTCCAGATCGCCAATCTGCCGCATCGCCGACGCCGTCAGGATATCGCCCGCTGTCGCCGTCACCACCACGCTGCCGATCATCGCCGCCGTCGCCAGAGCTGTGGGCAAGGGGGTCATTGCAGCACCTCCTCAAGCTCCCGCTCCTTCAGTGGCGTTCCATGATCGGTAAATGACGGTCCACGCGTCACAAATCCCACCCCCGCCGTAATGAACAGCACCCCCAGCCAGCGCAGCGGATGCACATGCTCGTGCAGCCAGAATCGTGCCAGCAGCGTCATGATCACGTAGCCCAGTGAGCTGGCCGGAAGCACGTAGGTCAGGTCCGCCCACGAAAGCGCCGTCAGGTACGACGCGAAGAACCCGATCAGCAGCACGATCCCCGCCGCAACCCACGGCGCAAACACTGCGTGAATCAGCTCCGAGGGATGCGCCAGCGAAACCGGCCCCATCGACTTCATGCCCCGCGCCAAAAAAGTGTCTCCGCAGGACGAGGTCAGCGTCACAGCAACCAGCACCAGATAGCGCCGGAACGTCATGGTCGATTTGGTCACGACCGGAATGCTCTCCAAAAAAGAAACGGCGGCCAATGCATCACAGGCCGCTCGTCTTGCTGCGGATTACGCCTCAGCGTTCACCGCCGGACCGGATCCCTTCTCGTTCGAGCGCTGCGTCCGCGTCTCTTTCACCATGCGGTCGCGCTGGGCCCGCAGCTTCAGGAACGACTTCGACTCCTGATACAGCCGCTTCACGTCGCGGTTCGCAATCGCCTTGCTGATCACCCGCCACGCCGCCTTCGGCCGGAAGAAATACTCGTCGTAGAAGCGGTTCACCATCTCCAGCACGTACTCGGCCGGCAGCCCCGGATACTCGATGTGCGCGATCTGGTGCCCGCCCTCGTCCACCATCTTGTTGCCGTTGGTGATGAAGCCGTTCACCCGCGCGTACTCGTACAGCTCCGTGCCCGGAAACGCGTGCGCCACCGAAACCTGAATCGTCTCCACGTCCAGCGACTTCGCAAACTGGATGGTGTTGCGAATCGACTCCTTCGTCTCGCCCGGCAGCCCGAGGATGAAGTCGCCGTGGATGGTCAGTCCCAGCTTGTGGCAGTCGCGCGCAAAGTCCCGCGCCCGCTCGATCGTCGCGCCCTTCTTGATGTTCTTCAGAATCTGCGGATCGCCCGACTCGAAGCCCACAATCAGCAGCCGGCAGCCTGCGTCCCGCATCGCCTTCAGCGTGTCGTAGTCTGTCGTCACCCGCGAAGTGCTCGACCACGTCAGCTTCAGCGGCTTCAGCTTCCCGCACAGCTCGACCGTCCGCGCCTTCTGGATGTTGAACGTATCGTCGTCGAAGAAGAACTCCTTCACGTTCGGCCACAGTTCCTTCGCGTGCGCCATCTCCGCCGCTACGTCGTCCGTAGACCGCTTGCGCCACGCATGCCCGCTCAGCGTCTGCGGCCACAGGCAGAACGTGCACTGTGCCGGGCAGCCGCGCGTCGTGTACAGCGACACGAACGGGTGCAGCAGGAACGGCACGTTGTACTTCGTCACGTCCAGGTCGCGCTTGTAGACGTCCGTCACCCACGGCAGCGTGTCGAGGTTCTCGATCTGCGGCCGGTCCGGATTGTGCACGATCTGCCCATTCCTGCGATAACTGATGCCCAGAATCTCGTCCAGCGGCTTGCCGTTCGCAAAGTCCACCACCGAAAGATCGAACTCCCGCCGGCACACAAAGTCGATGGCCTTGCACTCGTTCAGCGCCTTATCCGGATCCGTGCTCACCGGCGGCCCGACGAAGCAGATCTTAATGCCCGGGTACGTGTCCTTGATCTTCTCCGCCCAGCGCTGGTCGCCGCTCCACGCGATGGTGCTGGTGAACAGGACAAGGAACTCGTAGTCCTTCAGGATCTCCACAACCTGCGGCCAGGAGATGTGGTGAGGGTTCGCGTCCAGCAGACGCGCGCCCTCCAGCATGCCGGTTGGATACGCGAGCCACACCGGGTACCAGTACGACTCGATCTCGCGCGTGGCCGGCCAGCGGGAGCTGGCTCCGCCATCGAAATTTTCAAACGACGGAGGGTTGAGAAATAAGGTTTTCAGGGGCATATGCTTCCGTTCAGTTTACCATCGTGCAACTTCGCCCAGGGTTAATTGATAGGATACGCAATCTCCCTGTCCACAAAGGACTTAGCGTGCTCGAAAAACCGCGCTCAATACGCTCCGGAGCGCATCGCCGGCGCCCGCCTGTCCCTTCCCCTCATTTCAGCGACGACTGCAGCCAGCTCCCGATCTGTCCTGTGGCCCGCAGCAGGCTCAGCTGCACCTTTATTAGAGCGAACTGGGTGTCCAGCAGATCCTCATATTTTTCCCGCTCCTGGATGTGCGCCTGCTGCGCCTGAATCGGCGTAGCCGCTGGCGCGGC
>JASIAO010000396.1 GCA_030041955.1 Acidobacteriaceae bacterium
GACGAGTCGAAGCGGAAGGCCTCGTACTGCATCTGGCTGGCCAGCCGCGCCCCGCCATGGGTGCGATGCACCAGGTTGCGCTTCTCCAGCCGCGCCAGGTCGCGGCGCACGCTCGGCGCCGATGCGCCCAGCAGGCCCACCAGCTCCTCCACTGATGCGTTGCCGTGCTGCAGCAGCACTTGCAGGATCTTCTTGGCCCGTTGCTCGGTTTTCAGGGACATGGGATTGTCGAGATTCTATCGCGGCGCACGGCCCGTCAGACCGCCCTGGCCGCGGCACGCTGATTGGCGGCGCGCTGCAGAGCGTGGACCATGGCGCGCACGCTCTCTTCCTGAACCGTGAAGCGCAGATACTCGCGATCGCGAATTTCCCCCATGTGTACGCCCTGTTTGTGAAACTCGACAGGGCTGGGCGATGCCGTTCGCAGACTGGCGTGGAACTCGGTCGCTCCGGTGGCCTCGGCCACCCGCGGCAGAATCTGGGGCGAGAGCCCGCCTCCCGCCATCACCGCAATGCGTCCTCTGGCGGCCTGTACCATGTGTCCCACGTTGGTGAGGCCCTGTATGACGTTGGGAGCGCCGCCCGACGTCAGCACACGAGCTGCTCCTGCCTTGAGAACATCGTCGAGCGCCGTTTCCAGATCGGCGGTCATATCCAGGGCGCGATGAAACGTCACCGGCAAGGGTCGCGCCAGGTCCACAAGCTCGCGGGTGCGCGGGACATCCACGCACGCATGGGCGTCCAGTACCCCCAGCACAATTCCGTCCACGCCCAGCTTCTGCGCCTGACGAATGTCCTCGCGCATTGCCTCGAACTCTTCACGGGTATAAGCGAAATCGCCGCCACGCGGCCGGATCATCACAAAAAGATCGATGCTGATCCTGCGACGCACAATGGAAATGAGACCGCCGGATGGAGTAATGCCGCCTTCCAGCAGATCGCTGCAGAGCTCGACGCGCTGTGCCCCGCCCCGCTCCGCCGCAATCGCCGATTCCACCGAATCTACGCAGATTTCGAGGATCATGATCGGCTACCGCGCACTCAGCGAACCTCTTTCAATGAGCCATCCGGTGTTCCCCTCGCGGCTGCCCTTTGCAGGATAGCAGCGGACAGCCGCGACGGGTTCTGATGGCTCGCGTCCTCGGAAATTAAAACGTGAACTGCCCGGTTAACTGCACGGTGTGTGGGTTCCACAGCGAGATATTTCCATAATTCGGGTTGATTAGCTGCCCGAAGTTGGAGTTGGTCACCGTGGCGCTCGGGAAAATCTCGCCGGCATATGGCGAGTGCCAGTTGCCTCCCAGGTTGAAGATGTCGGCGCGGATCAACAGCGAGGTCGTCTCGGTGAAGTGAGTCGTCTTGCCGAAGTTCGCGTCGAAGTTTTCGATATAGGGAGTGCGCTCGGGGCTCTTGTTGGTGTTTCCATACCTGCCCAGCGGCGGAGTCGAGTACTTGCTGGTATCGAAATACTCCAACAGGGTCCGCTTGAAACCGGGTGTGTTGTGGAAAGTTGAGTTCGCGTTGATGCGGCCCGCATAGTATTCGCCCATCTGATCGGCAGGCTCTCCGGCTCCAATCGAAAACGGCAGCCCGCTGCCCATCTGGTAAATTCCGCTGGTCGTCCAGCCCGACGCAATCGCATTGAGCAGATGCGAAGCAAACAAGTGGTCAGGCACCGCATAGACATATGTGGCGATAAACTTGTGGGTCTGATCCGAAGCCGCCAGACCATATTCCTGGTAAGGATTCTGCGGATCCTGGATCAGGCTCGGCTCGCCATAGAGGTTGTTGATGCCCGAAGTGACGTCCATCGTCTTTGAATACGTGTAGTTGGCATGCAGGCTAAGGCCGTGATATGCCCGCTCGATGAGCTGAGCCTGCAGCCCGTTGTAGGTTGACTGGAAACCGTTGATGTTCGCGTAGAAATACGGCGGCATGTTCGGCCATGGCTCTCGCGAGTCCATGGGCTGGAAGTTCGGATCGGAGAGGCAGGACGCGTCGTTGCCCGTCGCCTGGGAGGCATCCACAAGGTTGTTGCAGGAATCGTTCGCCACCCGTGGCGGCAACGCCGCCCCGATGATGTCCTGGCTGGGCTGGCGCAACCCGTGGTCTCCCACATAGCCCACATCCAGCAAGAGCGTCGGCGTCATGCTGTACTCGGTGTCCAACATCCACTGCTCGTCGTAGGGGTTGTGGTTCTTCGGCCAGTTCGTCTGGTTGTACGGGAACTCCCAACCTGGGGTCACGAACAACTGATCTGCGGTGATCGGAGGCGACCAAAGGTTTCTAAGAACCGCGGTCGACTGCGTTTCCGTTCCGCTCGGGGATGGATACGGCGTGGCTGTCTCGTTGTAGAGACTGTCCTTGTCGAATTGGGTGCCATCGTAATAGCGGTTGTACAGGCCGTAGAAGATGCCAAACCCGCCGCGCACGACAAACTTCGGCATCGCCTGCAGGGCAAATCCAAGACGCGGCGCGAAGTCTTTATTGTCGATCGGAACCAGCGTGTCGCTGGCCCCGCACTGGAGGAAGTTCGGATTGCCTCCGGCGGCCAGAATCGGCTTCGTGAAGCTGCAGTTCGCCCAGACGTATTGCCCGCCGTTGTTCGGATTGAAAGCAAAACCATCATCGTGCGCGCTGTGGAAGTTTGGCGGACGCTCCCAGCGCAGCCCGGCGTTGATCGTCAGGCGGCTGGTGATATGAAAGTCATCTTCGAAGAAGAGATTCCAGTTCGTTCCCCACAGAATGTAGTCGTCGGTGCCGATTGGCGGTGGCCCGGTGGCCGAGTTCGTATCGCCCAGATCGAAGTCGGCTACGGCATTGCCTTCATAGGGAGCCGTACTGGTGTAAGCGCCACCGCTGGCGTAGGAGTCGCCCGCCCATCCGGGCACCAGCGCCGTAAACTCTCCGTTAAAGCCCACCGACCCGGTTCCCAGATAGTTGTCCAGTTCGAATAACTGCACGCGGCGCACGTCGATGCCCCAGTTCAGAGTGTGCCGCCCGCGCACCATAGTTATGGTGTCCACGCCCTGGTAGATGTTATCGGCATAGGTGGTCGGCTCGCCGCCGCCGATGCAGTAATAGTTATTGAGGCAGGTATTCGGCAGATCGAACGTAACCGGGTTTGGCGCCACGTTCGCGAGCCCGATCAGAGCCGAGAGATTCGGCCCATAAGCCGTCGTCACGCCTGTGAGGAAGTGATCGCGGTCGTACCCAAGGGTAGCCTCGTTGAGCGTGTCGGAGCTGAAGGTGTGCGTCCAGGTGCCACCAAACAATTTGGGGCGTGTATAGGTCGTGCCGCCCTGGCCGAACGAGATGCTGCCGTTTACCTCCGAGAGACTGCCTACGTTCCCTGTGAAGAACAGGTGATCGTTCGCCCCGATGTACTGATCGATGCGTCCCGTCCCGATGCCCTGTTTCTTGGTACCGGTCGTATCGATGGTGTAGTTGGTACAGCCAGTCAGCAGATGCGCTGACTCGTCGCAGCTGGAGGAGTTGGGAGTGGCAAAATAGGCGCCCAGCTTCTTGGCAACGGGATCGATATCGCCCGAAGGAATCTGGTTATTCGGGAACGGCGTACGGATCACGGGGCTGTTGGTCGGGCTGAGGGGCAGGTTGGAGTTGTACGCAGGATTCGGCATCGTGGTGCTCGGATCGTAGATCGGGAAGGGCCAGCCGCTGAAATCCCCTCCCAACTCCGCCGGCGTCGGCACAAACACATTGCTCGGATTGTTCACCTTGGAATAGAGGGCTTCGTCGTAGCTTCCGAACCAGAATGTCTTGTTGCGGCCGTTGTAGACGTGCGGAATGATCAGCGGACCGCCCAGCGTGCCGCCGAACTGGTTCTGATGGAAGGGCGGGCTCAGCGACGTCGTGCTACCGGTCGCGGCGTTCACAGCGGCCTGATATTGGTTGTCCGGCTGGAGCCAGTTGGCTTCAAGCGCCTCGTACGCGGCGCCATGGATCTGGTTGGTCCCGGATTTGACGTCGTAGTTTACCCAGGTGACACC
>JASIAO010000397.1 GCA_030041955.1 Acidobacteriaceae bacterium
CGCACGCCCGCAGCCTGCTCGCCAAGAGCCCTGGGGTGATCGCGGTGCCCGGCGACATGCGCGACCCGGGGAGCATCCTCGCCGATCCCGGGCTGGCCGGACTCATCGACCTGGCCGAACCCGTATGCGTGATCCTCTCCGCCGTCCTGCACTTCGCGGATCCCGCAACCGCCCGCGCGGTGGCCGCCGCCTTCGCCGGGGCGGTGGCCCCGGGCAGCTACATGATCATCTCTGTCGGCTCAGGCAACCGGTCCGAGGGGGACAACTTCACCACCGCGTACACGGCCGCGCAGATATACATCCACTCGCTGGAGGACATCCTGAGTTTCTTCGGCGGCCTCGAACTCGTGCCTCCGGGCGTCGTCCCGGTGCTGTCCTGGTCCGGCGACGGCCCGGCACGGAACCTGGAGCCGCGTACGGCGACCTTCCTGGCCGGGGTGGCGCGGAAGCCGGGATAACGAAGGACGCTCGGGAACGGCCCGCAGCCAGGTGCGGTCGTCCGTCAGGTAGCGGTCCAGCCGCAGCCCCGCGTCGGCGAGCACAGCCGCCAGCGCGACGTCGTCGAGGGACATCGCGGTGAAAGTCTGCGTCCAGCACTGGTCGCCGATCTCGTACTCCACGGTGGCCGAGACCAGGTCCGGTCCCGTGTGATTCTGACATCCCAGCCATGCCACACCCCAGCCCTAGCCCGCGCTGTCGAATCCGCCGAACGATCAACGGCCGGAGTTCTGCCGGCCATTCCCGTTCACGCAGGCACCAGCACCGGCAGGCGGGAGCTTCAGGCGGAGAACATCGCGGAACGTACCGTTCCCGCGTACAACTGGTCTGCCCGGGCCTGCCGCGGTTGCGGCGGCTCTTGCTGCTGCCCTCGAGGGGGACAAGACTGCTCCACCACCTGGTGTTGCCCGCCGGTCGACGGCAACTGGAACCAGACCGTGGTGCTGGCCGGGTCCCTGAGATATCCCCACTGGGCGGCTAGATGCTGGACGAGATACAGTCCGTGACCTTCGGCCGCGTAGAGGTCGCCCTTCACGATCGGGGTGTCCACCGAGCCGTCGTCGATGACCTCGATCAGGACGCCGTGCGGTACCTGGATCACCACGATGGTGACCGTGCCGCCGTCGATGCCCGATCTGCTGTGCTGTATGGCGTTGGTGACGATCTCGGACGTGAGTAAGGTAGCCGCGTCGGCATCCACGCTGAGCCGCTGGGAGCTGAGCGTCCGCGCGACAAAGGCCCTGGCTTCGCGGACCATTCCGGGGCATCCGGGGATGGTGAGCGAACCGAGAACCGCGGCTCGCGGGCTCGCTCCTGGCCTCCACTGGGCGCCGGTCCCTGGCTGTCGGGAATTGCCGGCGGGCGTCTCCATAGTGTCTCCCTCCCAGATTGCAGATCGTGATCTGCGTTGTTCGCGGTCTCTCGGTGTTCTATTCGAAAGCTCGCGTTATGCAAAGAACCTGCTGAGCTTACTGGCCGCCCACCAGCACCATCGGCCTTTCATAACGCTTTAAGCTACGTCCGCTCTCTGTGTGACTGCAGTGACATAAGTAACCAGAGCCAGCGAGTCGCCGCCAAAACGTATCTCGAACCTCCCTGCTGTCCTGCGGCTATCACCCTCCGCATAACGACAGATTGGACAAATGCGATCAGATGTGCCGATGCCCTGCTTTCGTAATTTGTCCGGTTTTGCACACCTTTAGATCGGATGGCTGCGGGCTAGCATCAAACCGATGATGAGCCCAGCGGGCACCATCACGCAAGTGCGTGGCGAAAATTCCTCAGATGAAATCCCGCTTGGGATTTCATCTCAGCCCTCGGTGCTGTATCGTACTGCTTGTCTGGGACGAAGCGGAGCGATCCGGTTACGTTCCGGCATGACATGGGTGGGTCAAGGGTCGAGTTGGTCGCACTGAGCACAGGCCCCTGAGCCGTTTGGGGAGGTGGGCTTCTCGTGCCCCTAGGTCCGACCGTTCGTAGGCGCCGTCTCGGCGCCGAGCTCCGGCGGCTGCGCGAGGCGCACTCGCTCAAGCTTGAAGAGGTGGCCGAGCGGCTCGGCCTGGCCCCCTCGACGCTCTCGCGTATCGAGACGGGCAAGGCGCCCACCAAGTCGGCATACCTGTCCGCATTGCTCGATCAGTACCAGGTGGACGATCCGGGCGTGCGGAAGGTGCTCGTCGACATGGCCCGCGAGGGCCACCGCAAGGGCTGGTGGTCCATCTACGATGACGTGCTGCCAAGCGGGTTCGACATCTACGTCGGCCTGGAGGCGGAGGCATCCGGACTGCGCAGCTACGAAACCGATGTAGTACACGGCCTGCTGCAGACCACCGACTACGCGCTGGCGGTGCTGCGAGAGCTGCGGCCAAGGGACACCGAGGAGCAGCTCCAGCGGGTAGTCGACCTGAGGATGCAGCGGCAGCGGCTGCTCGACCAGGATCCGCCGCTGGACCTGTGGCTCATCCTGGATGAGGGCGCGATCCGGCGCAACGTCGGCGGAAGCGCCGTCATGAGGCGCCAGCTTGAGCAGCTCGTTCAGGCGAGCCGCTGGTCGAATGTGACACTGCAGATCCTGTCCTTCGCGTCGGGCGCGCACGCGGGGCTGACCGGTCCGTTCGCGATCCTTGAGTTTCCCGAGCGGACCGATTCCGACGTCGCTTATACCGAGTCCGTAGGCGGCATGATCTATCTGGAAAAAGACCGGGAAGTACGGGCTTGCGTCGAGGCATTTGACCGGATGCGTGCAGCGGCGCTTTCCCCGGTTGCGTCAGTCGAGCTCATTCAGCAGG
>JASIAO010000398.1 GCA_030041955.1 Acidobacteriaceae bacterium
ATCGCGCGGCGCCGAGGCGCATGTGAACGCACTGGTGCTGGCGGGGGCTTTGGCGATTTCCGTCGCGACAAGCATCGCGGCGTCGCTGTTTCCGGCGCTGCGGCTTTCCGGGGCCGATCCGAATCATGCGCTGCGCAGCGGCGGCGGAGCGGGGACTTCGCGAGGGCAACACCGGCTGCGCTCTGTCTTTATCGTGAGCCAGGTGGCGCTGTCGCTGGTGTTACTGGTGGTTGCGGGGGTGTTGCTGCAGGTAATCGCTGATACCCGCAACGAGAATCTCGGGTTCGATGCGCGACACATTCTGGCGGCGGAGATCGATCTGTCGCCTGGCCGGTATCAGAATCAGGATTCCTGGACGAACTTCTACCAGCCGATGCTGGATCGGGTAAGCCACCTGCCGGGCGTGAAGGGCGCGGGGCTGAATAGCCTCGTTCCAATCCAAAGCTGGGGCTCGAACTCGGAGATTCACATCAGCGGACAGCCTCCTTATCCGCCGAATGAGGTCACGCTCGCGGAGGTCCGCTATGTGACGCCGGGGTACTTCGACGCAATGGGAATTCGTCTGCTGCAGGGGCGCATGTTGTCGCCCTCTATCGATGTGTCTTCGAACAAGGCGGGGACCATCGTGGTGAACCAGGCGTTTGTGAAGAAATTCATTCCGGCGGGACTGGATCCGGTGGGCCAGCACCTGGATAACAGCGACAAAGCCGACGAGAAGACAGCCATAGTGGGCGTGGTGACCGATGTTCGGCAGAGCCTGATGGAACCGACGATGCCCGAGATGGATTATCTGGTCTCCGAGCTGCCGCCGGATCTGATTGGCTCGTTTACGATGTCGACCAATCTCATCGTGCGCACGGCCGGCGACCCCAGGGCGGTGATTCCGTCGCTGCGGCGCGTCTTCCACGACATCGATCCGACGCTGCCCTTCCGGACGCCGGAGACGATGGAGGAGATCATCTCAGACCAACTGGTGATGCAGCGGATGGAGAGCTGGCTGTTCGGGATCTTTGCAGGGCTGGCGGTGCTGCTGGCGGTGGTGGGACTCTATGGGCTGATCAGCCATGAAGTGGAGATGGGCACGCGGGACATCGGCATCCGGATGGCACTGGGGGCATCGAGGGGCGAGGTGGCGACGCTGGTGCTGCGCCGGGTATCGATCCTGCTGGCGGCGGGGATTGTTGCAGGGTTTGGGCTGACCTGGGCGGCGCAACGGCTGATCGGGTCGGTGGTGATGATCCACTTCGGCGACCAGGCCGGATTGCTGGCAGCGCTGGGGCTGGCTCTGGCGGCGGCCGGATTGATTGCGGCCCTGATTCCCATCCGCCGGGCGGCCTCGGTGGAGCCGATGGCGGCACTGCGCACGGAGTAAGGAGCAGATTGGAGGGATGAACGCTCCTTCAAACGCTCACTGAGGTAACGCACTGAATACCCGAGATGGCCCGGTGCGGGCGGTGAGGGGGTATGCTGCACTCATGCCCTCGGGTTCAGCGGCGCGAACGCGCAAGTCCACCTCCGCGGATACTCGGAAGCGTGGCAGCGCGACGAAGAAAACTCATTTCTGGAGCGCAGGGTCGCAGGCCTTCTGGCCTCTGCTTCTGTGCCTTATTCTCGATCCGTTTATCGTGCGTTTTGCCGACATTGTCGCGCTGGAGGGGCCCAAAGTGTTCTCGCTTGTCTTTCCGTGGGTCATGGTCGCGCATGAACCGATATTCCATCTGTCCGGCGATTTCGCCAGCACTGTGACGCAGTGGGTGCTCTACCTCCAGTTTCCGCTCTATGGGCTGCTGATGACGGTGACCTTTCGCGCCGGGCAGTTTCTGCGAGGGTTCATCATCGGCCTTGCTGCGCACTTCAGCGGACTTGTGATCATCGCGGCGATTTCATACTTTCGTCCATAAGGTCCGGGAGAGAGAATGTTCGGTCCCGGAAAGCGAACCCTCAAATGACGCGAAACCGGATGCTGGCGCGCATGATCGTTACCCAGCTGCGGCTGCGTTTCCTGATGGCCCTCGTTGCCCTGACACTCCTCTGCGGCGTTCTGGTCCTGATCTTCTTCGTCGAGTGGCACCGCCGCGGCGATACGTTTGCTCTGGCCCTGGGTGCACTCTTCACCTTCTTCGCCTCGGTGATTACGGCCATGGTTACCCTGACGTATTTGCACGTTTCGCGCCGTTCGCTGGCCGCCGCAGAAGCCGCCATTGCCCTGCAACGGGAACAATGGCAGGCGCGTATCACCGTCCAGCCGCGGTTCTGGATGGGCGTCCATCCGGATACGACGGACCGGTTTGCCCGGCGACCTCTGACCATCACTTACCGGCGCGACCGCCCCGGCAACGGGGATCACTACTACGACTCCATCGCATGGCCACAGATGGTGGTCGACGTGTGGAACGACGGCGAGCGCTCCTTCCGCGTGGCGGGCTATCGCCTCTGGGTTCGCGACGAGGAGCACCTGGCGATCGAGCGTCCGCTCTCGGGTTTTGTTGTGCCACCCAACGAGTTACGCTCGTTTCCCGTGACACCCGAACTCGTGGCGCTTACCGTGCGCCAACGTCAGTTTCAGGAGCGGTATGAGCGGCCGCCATGCGAAGAAAGCGCTCTCGGCCTGCGCCTGCTCTATTCCGACTGGCGCCAGGATAACCGCTCAACCCCCGACGACTTTTACCTGGTACTTTGCCCGCCACTCGCGAAGGAGTTATGCATCCAACGGATAGAACGCAATGTCTGAGGCCGTCCGTCGAAACGAGAATTCGGATCGGGCCTTCTTCCTGCTGCTGACGCCGCTTGCTGCCCTGTCGCTGCCTTCGCTGGCTTATTGCATCCTCGAACTGGCGCTCTGGCTGCACGGCTCGCTGATGCCGGGGCCGGTCGTCTTTCATCTGCCGCCGCGCACCGGGTGGGACTTGCTCTTCGCGATCCAATCCAGCGTCTATGACTGGGTTTCCCGGTGGAATTCGGCCGCCACCCTGGGGGCGACAGCATTCTTCGTCTTTACTCTGCTGCGGCCACGCTGGCGTCCGTGGACCGGCCTCGCCCTGATACCCTACGGCTTGCTGCTGTGCGCAGACTTCACCCTGCGCTGGCGCTTCGCCCTCTGAGCCATGAACGATCCGGTCAAGGTCATCGAGTGCCCGCGCGACGCGTGGCAGGGGCTGCCGAAACCGATTCCTGCCGAAGTGAAGGCGGACTACCTGCGCACATTGATTGCGGCGGGATTTCGCCATATCGATGCCGTATCCTTTGTTTCTCCAAAGGCCGTGCCGCAAATGGCCGACTCCGAACAGGTGCTCGAACTGCTCGATCCGCCTGGGGATGTCGAGATCATCGGAATAGTCGTCAACGAAAAGGGCGCCGAGCGGGCGATCGACTCCGGCGCGGTGACCACGCTGGGATTCCCCTACTCCATCTCGCCCGAATTTCTGCGCCGCAACCAGAACCAGAGCCCCGAGGATTCCCTGCAGACGCTGGATGCCGTCGGCCAGGCCGCATTCCAGGCGGGATTGAGCGTGGTCGCGTACATCTCCATGGCCTTCGGCAACCCCTACGGCGACGCGTGGGATCCGGACGAAGTGGTTGCGGCCTGCGATCTGCTCGCCGACTCGGGCGTAACGCAGATTTCGCTGGCCGACACGGTGGGTCTGGCCAGCGCGCAGCAGGTGGCGCAACTGGTGAGCGCCGTGCTGGGTTCCATTGAGGAAGGCATTGAGATTGGCGTCCATCTGCACGCCCGGCCGGCGGACGTTATGGCGAAGGTCGCCGCGGCGTACCGGGCGGGCTGCCGGCGATTCGATATGGCGATCGGAGGCTTCGGCGGTTGCCCCTTCGCCCAGGATGCGCTGGTGGGAAACATTGCTACGGAGCTGGCGATCGCAGAACTGGAACGGCTCGGGGCCAATCTGCCGACACTGGGACCACTCGAAGCGTTACGCGCCGCGGCCGGAGAGATCGAAAGAAAATTCGGGGCGGCGGTCCAGTAACGGCTAGCGAGTCGGCTGGCTATCAGTGGAAGCAGTCTGTTCGTTGGGCGCAGAAGTGCGGGCGGGCACGCGGCGGTAGCTGCCGCCGCGCCTGCGGATCAGGTAATCCTTGCGGCAAATGGCGCATTCCCAGGGGTAAAAGCCAAACAGGGGATAGACAATTTTGCGCAGGAATCCATGCCGGGCAATCCGGGAAAGTTGCTCCTGTCCGCAATTGGGACATTTGAGTTTCGTTCGCATCTTCTTCCTGCTCGATTCGCGCGGCACATCAGCCAAAGCAGACCTCTCCTCAAACTCGTTCGTCGAATCCTGCAGACAGACACCTGCCTACCGCTGGCCTAAGCCCGCGGAGAAACTCTAACATCGCTGCAACGATTCTGCCAGCAAGTTTCGACGAAAATGCAACCGAATGAGTTTCATATCATGTTACTCCCGAACTTATCCGCAGATACCCAGGGAATTTTGGCCGTGCCCGCCGCACCCTTTACACTGAAATCGATGATTCCCACGCTTGAATGGACCGCCGACGGCGTCCGATTCCTCGATCAGACGCGCCTGCCCCTGGAAGAAACCTACGTTCTGGCGACCAGCTACCAGCAGGTTGCGGACGTGATTTCCACAATGGTTGTGCGGGGCGCCCCTGCCATCGGCGTCTCCGCGGCGATGGGCCTGGCGCTCGGGGTCAGCCGGAGTCAGGCAGCGACGGTTCCCGCCCTGGCTGCGGAATTCGAGACGATGTGCACTACGCTGGCGGCTACGCGTCCGACAGCCGTCAACCTCTTTTGGGCGATCGAGCGGATGAAAAGCCGCTTTGGCGAACTGGCCGCGAAGACTGGCGCCACGCCCGCCCACGTTCGCGATGGGCTGATCGCCGAAGCGCAGGCCATGTACGAGGAAGACATTCAGGCCTGCCGGCAGATGGGCGCGCACGGAGCAGAGCTGCTGCCCCAGCGCGGCGGGGTTCTGACCCACTGCAACGCGGGGGCCCTGGCTACCTGCGGTTACGGGACGGCGCTCGGCGTCATCCGTTCCGCGGTCGAACAGGGACGCGAGATCCACGTCTACGCCGACGAAACGCGGCCGTTCCTCCAGGGCGCGCGCCTGACCGCCTGGGAGCTGATGCACGACGGCATCCCGACGACCGTCCTTTGCGACAACATGGCGGCCAGCCTGATGCGCCAGGGGAAGATTCAGGCGGTCGTGGTCGGAGCCGACCGGATCGCGGCTAACGGCGACGTGGCCAACAAGATCGGTACTTATGGCGTAGCGGTTCTGGCGAAAGAGCACGGCATCCCGTTTTTCGTTGCGGCGCCGTGGTCGACCATCGACCTGAAAACGCCGACCGGAGAAGCCATCCCGATCGAGCAGCGGTCACCGCGGGAAGTCACACACCACGCCGGAAAGCAACTCACCCCCAACGGCGTCGGGATTGAGAATCCGGCCTTCGATGTCACTCCGGCGCGCTACGTCACGGCGATTATCACCGAGCGCGGCGTGCTGCGGGCTCCGTACAGCGAGTCGCTCCAGGAACTGGAAACCGCGGCGTCGCGCTGAGCGCGGTCTAAGCAGGGCGGCCAGTCGTTACTGCGCCTGGAGCCACCTCGCCCACGGATACAGAAGCAGGAAGAAGATGAGCGCCAGCACCAGGATATCCGCGTAGAGCAGCAGCAGCACGCCGCCGTGATAGAAGCTCCATTTCCGGCGCAGGCAGCGGGTGGTATCGACCGTGCCCAGCACCGCTCCCGCTGCGGGCACGATCAGCCATGCGGTCGGACGAACATCCGGAAATCCGCCGCAGACGAGGGCCATTACCAGGCTGAGGAGAACCAGCAGCGTTCCCCGCAGCAGCGATCGAGCCCGTATATTGAAAACGGCGGGAGGCATACAGCCATGTCTACTCTACAGAAGTCGAATGGCTCTGCAGCGGAACGGGGCGGCACACGCGATGCCTCCGGCGCTGCGAAGCGCGAGCGCATTGTGCGGCGCGTGGCTCGTGAGCTGCGCGACGGTTTTTACGTGAACCTGGGAATCGGACTGCCGACACTGGTCGCTAACCACGTTCCGCCGGGGATCGAGGTCGTTTTGCAGTCTGAGAATGGGATGCTTGGTGTGGGGCCGTATCCGCTCGCGGGCCAGGAGGACCCTGACCTGATCAACGCAGGCAAGGAGACGGTTTCGGCGCTGCCGGGCGCGTCGTTCTTTTCGAGCGCCGACTCGTTCGCGATGATCCGGGGCGGCCACATCGATCTGAGCGTGCTGGGCGCCATGGAAGTCGACGAGGAAGGCACGCTGGCCAACTGGATGATCCCCGGCAAAATGGTCAAGGGGATGGGCGGCGCGATGGACCTGGTCGCGAGCGCGCGGCGGGTGATCGTCGCCATGGAACACACCACTAAGGACGGCGCACCGAAGATCCTGAAGAAGTGCACGCTGCCGCTTACCGGCGTTCGCGTGGTCGAAACGATCGCTACGGAGATGGCGTGGATTCGCGTCACGCCTGAAGGGCTTGTACTCGAAGAGATTGCACCAGGCCTTACCGTCGAGGATGTGCAGCGCGTGACGGAGCCAAAGCTGATGGTGAGCGCCGGGCTCAGGGAGATGGCGGCGTAAGAGCTGCGACGCATTGCGATTCGCCACGGCAGTTTGTCGCCCATGAGTCCGGCTGAAACAGGCTGCTCCACGATCGATGGAAGAGAGTAAAATCAGGCCGCCATGCGTATCCTGATGAGCCTGCTCTGAGACGGATACACCTCACCGGGGCGCAGAGCTCGACATGGGAGGTGCGATATGGTGGCCGGCAAATTCGTTTCTGTTGTCGTGGCGGCGGTGTGCGCGGCTTCTCTGGCGGGGTGCGGGCGGCACAGCAGCAATGAGCACTACTACCTGGTGACCGCGAATACGCAGCTGGCGTACTGGCAGTCGGCAGCAGCAGGACTGGACAAGATCGCGGCGCAGTATCGGGTGCATGCGGAGATGCGGGGGCCGGAGAAATTCGATCCGCAAGGCGAAGTCGACGAGTTCCGGGCAGTGGCAGCGCTGAAGCCTGCAGGCATTCTGGTCTCAGTCGTGGATCCGGCGCTGATGCAGCCGGAGATCGACTCGGCGGTGAATGCGGGGATTCCGGTGATCACGGTGGATTCGGATGCGCCGAACAGCCGGCGGCTGTACTTCATCGGCACCAACAATCGCGAGGCGGGACAGCTGGGCGGGCACGCTCTGGTGGATAAGCTGCACGGCAAGGGAAACGTGGTGTTCTTCACTATGCCGGGACAGCCGAATCTGGATGATCGGCTGAGCGGTTACGAGGACGTGCTCACGACCGCACCGGGGATCCATGTCGCGGACATTGTCGACATCCGCGGCCAGGGAACGGTGGCCTTCGACAAGACTGAGGCGATGATGGCGCAGACGGGCAAGGACAGGGTGGATGCGTTCGTGTGCCTGGAGGCATCAGCCGGAAAAGAAGTGGGCGAAGTGCTGCGGCGCAGCAGCGAACACGACCGGGTGCTGATCGCAATGGACGTGGACAAGGACACGCTCGACCTGGTGAAGCAGGGAGTGATTGCAGCGACGGTAGCGCAAAAGCCGTACACCATGGCGTATGTGGGCGTGGAGATGCTGGACCTGGAGCATCACAATCCGCTGCCATCGCTGACGAGGGTGTATGACGTGGATCCGTTCTCGCCGATTCCGACCTTCATCGATACCGGCGTGGCGCTGGTGAATCAGAATAACGTGGACGCGTATTTGCAGGCGGCCCAGGGACAGGTGAATTAAGTGGCCTGAATCCCGAGATCAGGAGGCCGGCAGGAAACTGCGTCATTCGACGCGCAGCGCGGTCATCGGCTCGACGCCGGCGGCGCGTTGTGCCGGGATCACGGCGGCGAGAAAGGCAGCGAAGCCCAGGATCGCTGTCGTTCCCAGCAGCACAACCGGATCCCAGGGGGCAACGCCGTAGAGCTGGCTGGACATGAAATGTCCGGCGAGAATGGCCGCCGGCAGCCCGATGGCGAGACCGATTCCCGCCTGCAGAAACGCGCCGCGCAGCACCAGTTGCAGGATGCCGCCGCGATCGGCACCCAGCGCCATGCGGATGCCGATCTCGCTGGTTCGCTGCGCCACGGAGTAAGCGGTGACACCGTAGAGCCCGATGGCCGCAAGGACGAGCGCGAGCAGGCCGAAGGTCGAGGTCAGCTGCACGAGCAGTTTGGCCTGGGCGAACTCGCCCTGCACCTGGCTGGCTAAGGTGTCGAAGCCCAGCATGGTCAGGTTGGGATTGATCTGCGTCAGCGCATTTCGCACCTGGGCTTCCAGCCCGGGCACGGCGCCCACCGTCTCGATCTCCACGTCGTCCATCTCCAGGTGGGAGACGTTCTCGAACATCTGCTCTTCGGGGTCGTCGTATTTGGCCCACTGCGCGGCGGGCAGGAAGAACATGGGCCGAATTTTGCTGTCGGGATCCCAGTACTGGGCGTCCTCGACGATGCCGACGATGGCAAAGTTGCCGGCGTACTTCTGGTCCAGGTCGCCGAAGTGGCCGCCGATCGCGTTGCCGTTTTTGAAATAGCGCTTCGCGAAGGTCTCGTTCACCACGGCCACATTTTGCGTCGTGGCGTTGTCCTGGTCGGTGAAACCACGTCCGGCAATGATTTTCGTGCCGATGGTCGCGAAGTAATCGGGGCTCACGCGATTCCAGGAAGAACCGTTGCCATGCCCCGGCGGCGGAGGAGCCTGCCCTTCGATGTAGACATCGTTGCCCCAGTTATTGCCTTCCATTGGGCTGGTGATGGAGTAGCTGACCCGCTCGACGCCCGGGATGGCCGCGAGCGTGTCATGCAGCTGCCGGAAGAAGGCTTCTGACTGCGATGCCTGGTAACCAGCCATCTGCGGATCGATGTCCAGCATGTACCGGTTCTGCGTCTCGAATCCAAAATGCTGATGCTGCAGGTTGGTCATCGATCGAATCAACAGCCCGGCCGCACAAAGCAAAGCCAGTGAAATAGCGGCCTGCGCGACCACCAGAATCTTCTGGGTCCACAGCCCGCTGTGCTTTGTGGAGCGGTTCGCCCCGCGCAGGGCCTCAATGGGATCGGCATGCGCCGTCATCCACGCCGGCGCCACCCCGAACAGCACGCCGGTCAGCAGCGATACCGCAAAGGCAAAACCCAGAACTTCGGGCGACGGTGCAGCCTGGATCGGCAGGTAGTCTTTGCCGGCCACCAGATGCAGCAGCAGCCGCGCGCCTCCATAAGCCAGCGCCAGGCCGAGCAGCCCGCCGATCACGCCCAGCACGATGCTTTCCGTCAGCGCCTGGCGTACCAGGCGCAGGCGGGGCGCTCCGAGGGCTGACCGCACTGAAGTCTGCGCGCGCCGTGCCGTCGCCCGCACCAGCATCAGGTTGGCCAGGTTCGCGCAGGCAATCAGCAGAACAAACGCCGAAATCCACATCAGCAGCAGCAAACCCGACTTGTACTGGTCCTGCATCTGCTGCACGCCGCCACCGCCGGGCGTCAGATGGAGCGTCTGCTTCGCGATCAGCGGAAAGGCGGCCTTCTCGACCTTGCTCAGCGGGCTGCGCAGGAAGTTCCGCAGCTCCACCTGCATCTGCGTCTGTATTTGCCCGAGGTTGGCGCCCGGCTTGACGCGCCCGATCACATTCAGCCAGTCCAGGCTGGGCTCATCCAGAACATTGAAGCTGCCGCTCTCGATCAGCGGCGACATGTTCAGCGGCAGCCAGAACGCCGGAGGATTGCCGATCAGCTTTTCGCCGAAATAACCTGGCGGCCCAATCCCTACCACCGTGAACGCGTGGCCGTTGATCAGAAATGTAGCTCCGACCACGGAAGGATCGCCGCCGAACTTCTGCTGCCAGGCGCGATAGCTCATCACCGCGGTTGCGGGCGCGCCCTTCTGGTCGTCGCTGGGGCGCAGCAGACGCCCCATCCATGGCTTGAGGCCAAACATTTCGAAGGCATTGCCTGAGACGAACTCGACGACGTAGGCCTCGGAGGGATGATTGCTTCCTTCACGGCGCACGCCGATTTGCATGCCGCTCGCCGCCTGGAAAGCAGCCAGATCCGAAAAGCC
>JASIAO010000047.1 GCA_030041955.1 Acidobacteriaceae bacterium
CTTAGCTCGCGCGGGCCAGCGCTCACTTCGCGCTCACCCGCACGACTGGCCTTTCAGAGATATTCATTCATCATGCGGGCCCAGGTCGGCCAGTCGTGACTATTCCAGGAATCCCAGATGAAGAGATGGTGGGGAATGCCTTTTGCGCCGAGGATGCGCGCGAGGTTTTGGTTGTCGCCGAGGCATTGATCGTCCCAGCCGGTGGCGAGGACGTAGTTCCCGTTGCGATAGCGGTCGAGATACCAGGAGTCGTTCAGGTTGGGCAGATAGTGGGGCGGGAGATTGAAGTAGATATCCGGGTCGTAGTAACCGCCAAAGAATTTCGACAGATCGAAAGCGCCGCTCATGGAGAGGAATCCAGTGAAACGGTCGGGATGGCGGAGCGCGATGTTAACGGCGTGATAGCCGCCAAAGCTGCATCCGAGGGAGGCCAACTTAGGATTGCCATTCAGCGTGCGAATGAAGGGCAGGACTTCTTCGAGGATGTAGCTCTCGTACTGCATGTGGCGCACGATGCGCCAGCGCGGGGGGGCGCCGCGGTTGTACCAGCTCTCCGCATCCACCGAATCGAGGCAGTAAAGCTGAATCTGTCCGGCGTCCAATTTGCCAGCCACGGCGGCGACGAGGCCGCGGTCTTCCAGCTCGTAGAAGCGGCCCTGCGAGGTGGGGAAGACGACGAGGGGGAGGCCGGCATGGCCGAAGACGAGCAGCTCCATGTCGCGCCCCAAGCGCTGGGACCACCACTTTCGATATTCGCGATGCATGATCAGGTATCGTAAAGCATCGGATGTGAGAAAGGGCCGGCGTGCGGCGAGAAAGGACGAGGTTGACAACACAGATTCAACCATCCCCGCAGAACCTTCCGCCGCCGAGCGCGCCGCCGCATCCGCGCGTGCGCAAGCATGCCGGTTTCACGAGCCGATTTCTGCCAGGCGAGCGCGAGATTTCTGTTTACCTGCCGCCGGGATACGAGGAAGAACGCAGCCGCGAGTATCCGCTGCTGATCCTGCAGGACGGGCAGAACCTTTTCGATCCCGAGACGTCGTTTGTTCGCGGACACACCTGGCGCATTGCCGAATCAGCGGACGAGGCGATTATCGCGGGCGAGGTGGAACCGTTGCTGATCGCGGGCATCGGGAACGCGGGCGAGCGCCGTATGGCGGAATACACACCCAGCCGTGACTGGAAGCTTGGGGGCGGCGAAGCGGGGTGGTACGGCGACATGGTCACGCGCGAGGTACTGCCGTTCCTGCGCGAGCGATATCGAGTGCGGAGCGACCGCGATGCGACGGGACTGGGCGGGTCATCGCTGGGCGGCCTGGTTTCGCTGTGGCTGGGGCTGCGCTTTCCGGAGACTTTCGGCAAGCTGGCGGTGCTGTCGCCGTCGGTGTGGTGGAATCACCGGTACATCGTGAGCTACCTCAACGACAGGGCTCCGGAGCTGGAGCAGCGTCCGCAGATTTGGCTCGACGTGGGCGATGCGGAAGGCCGGCGCACGTTGGGCGATGCCGAGTTGCTGGACGCGCGGTTGCGGGCGCATGGATGGCGGGCCGGAACCGATTTGCACTTCGAGCGCGTGCACGGCGGCGCGCACAATGAGGCTTCGTGGGCGGAACGCGTGCGGCCAATGCTGCGGTTCCTTTTTCGGGCGGAAGAAAAGCGATGAGCGAGACTCCTATGGAGCTGATCCGGAAGCTCGACAAGGCGGCTGCGGAGCTGCTGGCGCTGGCGCGGCACGTTCGCGAGTCCGCGCCGGAAGTTACGGATGCGGAGCTGCGCCAGGAGATGCTGGAGAGCGCTGAGGGGCTGGAGCGGCGCGCGCAGGAAATGGCGGATGCGATCCAAAAGCTGCGCGTGAAAATAAATTAAGAGACAAGTCAGGCAGCGGCATGATCCGGCACGGACACCGCCCGGGCAACTCCAGGCAAACCCGGTATACTAAGTATTCAGAGGATGTTCCGGACGGCAAGGACCCCAGGGGAGCGGGGTCTTTTTTGATTCGGAGCAGCTGGGCGCGCTCCCACGTGTTTCTATAGGCGACCTCCTCTGGATCTTTCATGGGCAAATTACTCGATACGATCCACTCTCCTGCCGACCTGAAAAAGCTGTCCGTTCCACAACTGGAGGCGCTCGCGCAGGAAATCCGCGAGCGGCTGATCGTCACGCTTTCGAAGACCGGCGGACATCTGGGCCCGAATCTGGGGGTGGTAGAGCTGACTCTGGCGCTCCATTCGGTGTTCGATACTCCGAAGGACAAATTCGTTTTCGACGTCAGCCACCAGGCGTACGTGCACAAGATGCTGACCGGCCGCTGCGATCGCATGGACACGATGCGGCAGCCGGGGGGGCTGAACGGCTTCATGCTCCGCACGGAGAGCGAGCACGACTGCTATGGCGCGGGGCACGCCGGGACAGCGCTCTCGGCAGCACTGGGAATGGCTGTGGCGCGCGATATGAGCGGCGGCAGAGAGCACGTGATTGCGCTCGCCGGCGACGCGGCCTTTACGAACGGCATCTCGTTCGAAGCCCTGAACAACATCGCCGACCAGACGAAGCGGCTGATCGTGGTGCTGAACGACAACGAGTGGTCGATCGATCGCAACGTGGGCGCGATCGCGAAGTACCTGCACAAGATCGTTACCAACCAGCACCTCAGCCAGCTGCATGAGAGCGCCGCGCGGCTGCTGGAACGGATCGGGGGCAAGGGCGCGGTGCATGTGGTACGGCGCGCCGAAGAAGCGGCAAAAGGCATGTTGTGGCCTTCGTTCCTCTTCGAGGAATTCGGGCTCACGTACTACGGGCCGGTGGATGGACACAATGTCGGGCTGCTGATCGAGACATTCAAATTCCTCAGGCAGCAGGAGCGGCCAGTCTTGCTGCACGCGATTACGCAGAAGGGCCGCGGATTCCAGCCAGCGCTGGATAAGCAGAAGAAATTCCACGGGCTGGGGCCGTACGATCCCGAGACCGGCGACACCAAGACTGCGGGCCAACGAACCTATTCCGAGATTTTTGCGGAGACGCTGGTGAAGCTGGCGAACGAGAACGACAAGATTGTCGCCATCACGGCAGCGATGCCGAACGGCACCGCGCTGGATTTGTTCCGTCCGCATCATCCGAAGAGATATTTTGATGTGGGGATTGCCGAGGAGCACGCGGTGATCTTTGCGGCGGGCATGGCCACGCAGGGCTTCAAGCCTTTCTGCGCAATCTACTCGACATTTCTGCAGCGGGCTTTCGATCCGATTGTTCATGATGTGTGCCTGCAGGATCTACCGGTCGTGTTCTGCATGGACCGCGCGGGGCTGAGCGGCGACGATGGCCCGACGCATCATGGCCTGTTCGATATCGCGTATCTGCGTGGCGTGCCGAACATCGTGCAGATGGCGCCCACGGATGAGGACGAGCTTGCCGACATGATGATGACGGCAATGCTTCACGAAGGGCCGAGCGCCATTCGTTATCCGCGCGGCACGGGACCGGGCGCGAAGGTGAAGGAGCATCCGCAGGCACTGCCCATTGGGAAAGCTGAGGTCATCCAGGACGGCGAAGAATTTGCGATCCTGGGCCTGGGAGCGCTGCTGCCGATGGCCAAAGAGCTGGCGCAGCGGTTGGAACTGCAGGGGTATTCGTCGGCAGTGATCAATCCGCGCTTTATCAAGCCGCTCGATCGGGAGCTGATCGAGCGCTATGCACGGCGCGCCACAGCAGTGGTCACGCTGGAAGACCACGTGCTGATGGGAGGCTTCGGCAGCTCGGTTCTGGAAGCGCTGAGCGAGATGGGCATCGAGACGCCGGTGATCCGCATTGGCTGGCCCGACCGGTTTATCGAGCACGGAAAGGTCGATCAGCTTCGCGCACGGCACAACGTGAGCGTGGAGGCTGCGCTCGAGAAGCTTGCGCCGTATCTGAAGCGGGGCGCGCAGCGGCTGGTAGCGCGGTAGATTCCTATTCATCCGCCATCTCGTGGAATGTGGGAAGATGCGGGGAGGGTCCATGCAACAGGCGCCATGACCGCTTCCTCCGCTCAGCTTAAGACCGACCGCTCGCGCCACGATCAGTGGATCATCGCCATCGGAGTCTTCAAGCTGGCCCAGGCCCTGCTGTTTGTGCTGCTCGGCATCGGCGCGATCCGGCTGTTGCATAAAGACCTGGTCGGAGTAACCGAGCACTTTATCCTCGCGATGCGGTTTAATCCCGAGGGTCACTTCGTAAATCTGCTTCTGGAGCGGGTGGCGATGATCGATCCACACCGGCTGAAGCAGATCAGCGCAGCGATCTTCGCGATCGCCGCTCTGGACGCCATCGAAGGCACCGGGCTGGTGCTGGAGAAAGCATGGGCGGAGTTCGTGACGCTGATCCTGACGGCGTCATTTCTTCCGTTGGAGGTGGTGGAGATTATTCGCCACGATACCTGGATCCGCATCGCTCTGACGGTCATCAATTTTGCTGTGGTGCTTTATCTGCTGCAATTCGTGAAGATACGCATGCGCGAGCGGCGACTGCGCCGCGCCGGGAGGGTGTGATGGCGCGAGCTGCAGTGATCGGATCCGGTCCGAACGGCCTCGCCGCCGCTGTTGTCCTCGCGCGTGCCGGACTTGCTGTCGATGTGTATGAGGCAGAAGGGCAACCTGGCGGCGGAGCGCGCACTATGGAGCTGACGCTGCCCGGATTCCGTCACGATTTTGGTTCGGCGGTGCATCCGCTGGCCGCGGGGTCGCCGTTTTTCTCCACGCTTCCGCTGGGCGATCACGGGCTGCGGTGGATTCACGGCACAGCGCCGCTGGCGCATCCGTTGGAGGACGGCAGCGCGGTGACGCTGGAGGCCAGCCTGCACGACCAGGACACCGCGCTGGGTGAAGACGGCCGCGCGTGGCGTGAGCTGATCGAGCCGCTGGCGCTGCACTGGGCCGACTTTGCCACCGACGCACTGGCCCCGGTGACGCATATTCCGCGGCGTCCGTGGCTGATGGCGCGCTTCGGACGACTCGCTATGCAGCCCGCGCGCAAACTGGCGCGGCACCGGTTTCGGGGCGAGCGAGCGAGAGCGCTGTTCGCGGGGCTTGCCGCTCATTCGTTCCTCAGTCTCGACGAGGGGCTCAGCTCGGCATTCGCTCTGGTGCTGGGCGCAGCCGCGCACGTGGTTGGATGGCCGGTGCCGAGGGGTGGTTCGCAGGCCATCTCTGATGCATTGATCGGGGAGCTGCGAGCGCGGGGCGGCGAAGTGCATACCGGGCGTCGGATCGTCTCGATTGAGGAGCTGGACCTGGAAGGGGGACCAGTTCTGTGCGATATGTCACCGCGACAATTACTCTCTCTGGCCGGCGACCGGCTGCAGAAAACCTATCGCAAGGCGATGGAGGATTTTCGCTACGGTCCGGGGGCCTTCAAGATCGACTACGCGCTCTCGGCTCCGATTCCCTGGCGCGCCCGCGAATGCCAGCGCTCGATTACTGTCCATGTCGGCGGCACGCTCGAGGAGGTTGCGCGCTCCGAGCAGGCCGTGGCCCGCGGGCAGATTGCCGAGCGGCCTTTCCTGCTGGTCGCGCAGCCGACGCTGTTCGATTCCAGCCGCGCACCTGTCGGCAAGCACATTGCGTGGGTCTACTGCCATGTGCCAAACGGATCGGCTGTGGACATGACGGAGCGCATCGAGGCACGGCTGGAGCGCTTCGCTCCTGGATTCCGCGACTGCGTTCTGACGCGAAGCGTTCTCTCGCCGGCGCGGCTGGAATCGATGGACGCAAATCTGATTGGCGGGGACATTTCCGGCGGGGAGCTTTCCATGCGACAGTTTGTGCTCCGCCCGGCGCTCGGGAACTACTACACGGGGACGAAAAATCTGTACTTGTGTTCGGCGTCCACCCCGCCGGGCGGCGGCGTGCACGGTATGTGTGGCTATCACGCCGCGCGAATGGCGCTGCGGCGGCTACGCTGACTTGCCGGTGGCCGTGGTTGCCACGGCGGCGACGGCACGATCCGTTAGATGTTGCTTCACGGAATCCATGTCTCGCCAAGGATCGCGTTTGAGGCGCGCCTTCCAGTTCTGGAAATTTGCCACCGTGAACTGCGTCAGGTCGGTCTTTTTCAGCTCGGACCACGTGACCGGCATGGCCACACGCGCACCGACGCGCGCTCGCGGAGAGTACGGAGCGACGGCGGTTGCGCCGCGCTCGTTGCGGAGATAGTCGAGGAAGATTTTTCCGGTGCGAGCCGATTTTGTCATTTTTGTCAGGTAGAGTTTGGGATTTGCGCGCTCCATCATCAGGACAAACTGGTGTGAGAACTCCTTGACGGCGGGCCACTCCAGGCGAGGCACGATGGGCGCGACCACGTGGATTCCCTTGGCACCCGTCGACTTCACGAAAGTTTCGAGGCCGAGCTGCTTGAAGAGTTCGCGGACCTCGATGGCGCTCTCCACGAGCTGCGACCAGGGCAGGCTCGGGTCAGGATCCAGGTCGATGATGATGCGGTCGGGCATTTCCAGGGTTTCGTTCCGCGAGCCCCAGGGATGGATCTCGAGCACACCCATCTGGGCGAGGCCGACCAGGCCCTCGACGGTGGAAAGCGTCAGATATTGTTCCGGTGCGCCGCCTTTTATCGAGCGGATGGGCACGCTGCCGATGCCTTTGGGCACGCCCATGCCGATGTGCTTCTGAAAGAAGCACGGCTTTCCCGAGCCTTCAGGGCACCGCACCAGGCTGAGCGGGCGGTCCGCGATGTGGGGCAGCATGTTTTCGGCGACGGCCGCGTAGTATTCCGCGAGCTGGCCCTTCGTCAGCTTCGATTGCTCATCGAGTATTTTGTCTGAGTGGGTGAGGTGCACTCCGGCAACGTCGCTCTTCTCGTTGTGCACGGCTGATTTTGATTTCACGGCAATCGACGCCGGCGCCTGGTGCTTTGCGGACCTCGCCGCGTGGCGCCCAGGCAGAGCGTTGCGGGCTGCTTTGGGCTTGTGTCCTCCCTGCTCGCGCACGACTTCCTTCGGATCTTTGTCTTCCCGGATTCCCAGGAACGCAGCCTGGCGCACATGGCCGCCCGCGGTCCACGTGGCGAAACGCGCTTCGACGACGAGCTCCGGTTTGATCCACAGCGCGTCTTTTTTCGCCTCTGCCGGAGGGGCATGGAACGGTGTCCTCGCCTGGCGCAGCTTTTCAAGACGTTTGTGCAGCGTTTCACGCATCCTGCTGGAGAAGCCGGTGCCCGCGCGGCCAGCGTAGATCAATTCGCCATCGCGGTAATAGCCGAGGAGCAGCGAGCCGAT
>JASIAO010000399.1 GCA_030041955.1 Acidobacteriaceae bacterium
GGCCCGAGCATCAGTTCCAGTTTCCCCCGATGCGGCCGGAGAACGCGGTTGTGCGACAGGTCGCGAACCCGGCCTGCATTCTCGACGATGACGCGCTTTTCGTCCGGCCACGGATTGTAGTAAAGGAAAGCCGGAGGCAGGTCGCTATCCAGAAAATTCGTCCTGGTTAAATCCCACCGGAGCAGCCACGGATCGCCCTGCGGCTGCACCATCTTATCGAGCCACATTACATAGGCGCCGCCATAGACAGAACGATGTCCGGCATAGTCGCCTTCAGCATAGGGGCTGTGCCCTTTCGCTTCGCGGCTCAACCGTTCGTAGGGAACCATCGGCGGCAGATCCGGACGGCTCTGATTTTCGCGCGGGAGATATTCCGGATAAAACCAGCGCAGGTTGGCCGCCGCGTTCACTGCGTACCGCGCCACCTCCGGGGCCAGTTCCGGACGGAAGCGCACCGCCGGCATCAGATAGGGCAGCGTCACCATCGATTCCATGCTGTACGCCTCGCCGGGGGGCTCGGTGCGGAATCCCGCCATCAGCCCATCGACAGGCCGGCCGCCCCATTGCCCCATCGCCATCAGACCCACCTTCGCATCGAGCACGAAGCCGAGCGCTTTTCCTGGGTTGGCGGGATATCCCATCGCATCCAGGCGCGCAGCTGCGAGTACTGCCATTGCGCCGCTGGGGACCTCGTACCACGGGTTGGCCGCGAAGGCCAGGTAACGATCGATTCCGGTTTTCGCTTCTGCCAGACAGAAATCCCTGCCTGTAAGCTTCCACGCCAGCAACATCGCGTAGCTATAGCCGCCCACCGCATCCGGCTGGCGGTAAATATCGTGGTTCGTAAACGGAGCCTCTTTTGCGAAGTCGTATCCCTGATCGTTGAAGTCGTAACGGATCTGGTGCGCCATGTCTTTTAGCCGAGCCGCGCTCCGCTCCACGCGCGCCAGCCACTCCGGATCCTGAGCAAAGCGCAGCCGGATCAGGCCAAAAGCCAGCGCCGTCACGTTCATCAGGTACCAGTACTCGCACAGGGTCGCTCCTGGGCCATCCAGAAACAGCCCATATGGCTCGCTGTAGTAACCCTTGAGCGATGTCGCCAGTTCCTCCAGCCCTTCCCCGCGCAGTTCGCGGCCCATCGCGACCGGCCCGTAACAGGTGAGCCCGCCGTCTTCCGTGCTCTCCAGCGCAGAGGCAAAGAACTGCCGGCCATCCTTTGCGCGGCGATTGATCCCATGCGCGGGGTCCATGACGTAGGCGTCAAAGGAATCCGCAATCGGGTGAAAGTTCAGGGGCGGTTGTTCAGGCTTTGCCGGCAATCCGCTCCATCCGGGTTGCTCCCCGGCCTGTCCCCAGGCCCGCCCGGCCCGGGCCACGATCCCCAGGGCAGCCATCCCTGCCACGAACTCCCGACGGTTCGGCGACCAGCGTCCATCAGCCATCATCTCTTTCCTGCCGCTCTTCTTTTCCTGCTTCATCTTTCCCCTTTGCGTCGAAGTCATGGCCGCGCCCGTGTCCGCCATCTCCGCGGCAGACCACGGGAATGAATAACACAAAGATCGCATGGCGTGCACGGAGACGTGGGATGCGATTCGCAAAGGATGCGGGATCGCTTACCGCAAAGGCCAGACACCCGGAATGCGCAGCGTATAACTGACCACCGCCGCTGCCAGGTACAGGAAGGCAAAAATCCAGATGACTCCGGAAACGCCCAGCAGGGGCAGGAAAACACCCGCGATGGCAGGACCGATCCAGGTGCTCATGCCCGATCCCAGGTTCATGATCGACATGGCAGCTCCTCGCGATTCCGGAGCCAGACTGGCCATGATCGCCGCAATGGGGACAAACCCCGCAAGGGCCGTGCCGTATGCCATGCCTGCGGCCACGGCCAGAGTGTAATTGGCGCCGAAAACGTGCGGCACATAGTAGAGCCCCAGCGTGGTGACTGCGCAGCCGCAGGCTCCGACGAACGTGATCGTCCTGCGCCAGCCGATTCGATCCCCCACCCATCCCCAGAAGAGGTTCGCGATCACATTCGTTGCAAACATGATGCTGAGGATCTGAAGCCATTGCTGCAGCGAGAAACCGATCCGATGGATGAAGAAAATAGGCAGAAACACCAGAAATCCGAATTCGGACGTGGTGGTGATCGTTGCGACAATTCCGCCCAGCCCCACCTTCGGATGCCTCCATACAATGGAGACGCTGGAAATCAGCAGCGCCAATGGATTCTCTCCCGTCTTCGAAAGCGGATGCGATCCATGCTTTTCCTTTACGCCCAGCAAAGCAAGCAACCCGCCGGTCAGCACCAGGGCGACGGAAACCCACAGTGTCCTGTATGCGCCAATAAGGGGCACGGTGAAGCTGGCGAGCAGAGCGCCGAGCGTGGGCAGTCCCCCCGTGCGGGCCGACCAGAACCATCCCACCGCCGTTCCGAGGTATCTCTCCGGCGTCACAACGGTAATCCAAACCAGGAAACCATACGCGAACAGCGGGTAACCGAAGCCCCGCAACGCGTAGCTGGCAACAATCGCCGGATAGTTGGCGTGCGCGATACCAAGCAGGAGGAACGGGATCTCGAACGCAATCCAGATAAGAAGGCCCGCCCACATGACCTTCTTCGGCCCGAATATATCCGAGAGCGCTCCGCTCAGCCACGATCCCGCAGCAGCCGTAATTCCGTATCCTGTGAACACGATGGCGACCTGGGATTGCGTGAAGTGACGATCGACCAGCATGGGCGAAAGAAAGCCTGCCTCAACGCCGTCGCCAATCATGAACAGCAGGAGGCCCAGGTAGCCGATGGCCATCTCGGGATGTATGCCGAGTTTTTCCGCAAGCGATCTTCCGGCTCGCGGGTCAGATTGCGTGGCGCCGAGGAAAGTCATGTCGTCTGCAGCCCTGCAAGCGTCTGACTAATGGCTGCGCGAACCCCGCTGCTGCGCAACTCGTCCAGCGCGGCCTGAACCGTCCTCACAGCCCGAGGATGATCGAATGCCAGCGCTCCGAAGAGGGGCCGCGCGGACAAGGCGAGCCCCGCGTCGCCGCCGCCAGCCTCGAGAAAAGGCTGAAGATGGCCGAGCAGCGGATCCGCAATCGCCATGGCCCGTCCGCCCTCGTCAAGACCGCGCAAATAATGCAGCCAGCTCGCGATAACAAATGGCAGGACGCGCGGAGTTTCTCCATTTTCCAGCAAATCCCTCCAGGAGGGCAGAATGAATTTCGCGATCTTGGAGCAGCCGTCGGAGCAGACACGGGACACCTGGTCGCGTATGGCCGGGTTCGCAAACCGCTTTATGATGGTCGCGCAATACGCGTCCAGGTCCATGCCGGAAAGCAACGCCAGGGTTGGGCGCACTTCGGCCATAAACTGCGTCAGCAGTTGACGCAGAAGAGGGTCGCCGGCAGCTTCGGCAATCGTTCGGTATCCGAGCAAATCCGCGCTGTAGCCGATGCAGGAGTGGCCGCCGTTAAGAAGGCGCATTTTGGCCTTCTCGTACGGCGCAACGTCAGTCGTCATCTGCGCGCCGACATGTTCCCAGGCCGGTCTCCCCGCCGCAAACGTATCTTCAAGAACCCATTGCCGGAAAGGTTCCGAGACAACCGGAGAAAGATCAAGAACTCCGTATTTCTGAGCAATCGTGGCGCGATTCTCCTCCGTGGTCCGCGGCGTAATTCGATCGACCATGCTGTTCGGAAACGAGATATTCGCTTTTATCCAGTCATGCAGCTCCCGGCTGCGAGCCTCCGCAAAAGAGAGGACTGCCTTTCGAGCAGTGTCGCCATTGGCCTGGAGGTTGTCGCAGGAGAGCAGAGTAAAGGGCGCCCCGCCCCGCCGCATGCGCCGCTCGGCGGCCGCGGCAACAAAGCCCAGCCAGGTCCGCGGGCAATCGGGATGCGCTAAGTCATGGCGAATATCTTCGTGATCTTCGAGAAATCGCCCCGTTGCATCCTCAATGAAATAGCCGACCTCCGTTACCGTCAGCGAGACGATTGCAAACTCGGCTGCGCTTAGCCTTTCGATGACGGCCTGCTGAGATTCCGGCGCATAAAGATGCCCGACAAGCGATCCGATAACCCTGTAACTTTCCGTATCGATGTCAACCTGCAACAGGCCGTACAGGAAATCCTGCTGAGCTAATGCCGAATGGATGAGCTTGTCGCCCGGCAGCAGCCCGATTCCGAATTCACCCCAGCGCGCGGAATCGCTGCGCGCCAGCAGGTCGTCCAGATATACCGCAAGATGAGAGCGGTTGAAGCCGCCCACTCCGATGTGAACGATGCCGGGAAACATCTGTCTGCGGTCGTAACGGGGGCGTGCGACGCTGTCGGCGAGCTGATCCAGCGTGGAATCGCGCAGGGCAATACAGGTGTGTTCCGTATAGCTGGACATTCAGATGGACCTGTTCCGAAGGCGAATGGCCTGGAGATTCGCGAGTCCGAGTGTCCATCAGGCCGATGCTGCCCGTCAAGCAGCGTCGCAGCTGTTGGAATGGACTGCGGTTCCCGAAGCAGTTTCCCGGTTTCGGCGGCGCAGGTGCTGATGCAAATGCTAATCTGTTAGGCTCGTCGTTGCCTTTTCAGCACGTGTCAACTCAAGAGGGCAGAGAGGAGTGCGGATGCGAGGCATAGTTTCCTGTGGTTTTATATGCTTTGTCCTGGCTGTGGCCGCGGCGGGAATCAGTACCGGAGCGGCGCAGGCGCAGGGCGGAATCCAGCGGAACGCCGTGCTGCCTCTGGATCACGGCTGGGAATTCCGCCAGGTTGCCGCAGGCGCGCAGGAAGGCGCCAGCGGCTGGCTGCCCGCTATTGTGCCCGGAGACGTTCACCTCGATCTTCTCGCGAATAAGAAAATCCCGGATCCCTTCTTCCGCGATAACGAAGCTAAGCTGCAGTGGATTGAAGACGCGAGCTGGGAATATCGCCTGAATTTCGATGTGACTCCCGATATACTGGCTCGCTCCAATGTCGACCTGGTCTTCGACGGCATTGACGCCGCCGCGCAGGTTTATCTGAACGGAAACCTTGTGCTGAACGCGGACAATATGTTCCGCAT
>JASIAO010000400.1 GCA_030041955.1 Acidobacteriaceae bacterium
AGCAGGTCGCGCATCGCGCGCCGCCGCGCCGCCAGCGCCTCAGGATCGTGCGCAAACTGGTCCGTCTTCGACACCGTTTGAGCCTCTTCCGGCTCGCTGCACGACGGACACCGGTTTGCAAATCCCGGCTTGTCGGGTTTCAGCTCGAACTCTTCTCCACAGATGCTGCAGGTTTTGATGGGAAATGCCATGGCTCAACTCGAAATGTACTGACGAACATTTCTGTCCGTAAGTTTTCTTAGACTGCGCCACCCCGCCGGAGGTCACGCCCTCGACCCAGGTTGCACCGTCATCTCTTCGATGCGTTACGGAACCGGGAGATTCGCCCCAAAAAATGCCTGGCGTGCAGCGGCACTCTGGCAATTCGGCACGGGCGCAGGGCTCCTACACCCTACACCCCACCCCCTACACCCTGTTCTTCCGCAACTCCGCGCCCGTCATTTCCTTTGGCTGTCCAATGCCCATCAAACCCAGCATTGTCGGAGAAATATCCCGCAGCGACCCTCCCGGCTTCAGCTCGAAGCGCGACGCATCCTCCGCCACATAAATAAACGGTACGGGATTCGTGGTATGCGCGGTGTGCGGTCCGCCCGTCACCGGATCCACCATCATCTCCGCGTTCCCGTGGTCCGCGGTGATCAGCCACACGCCATTGCGCTGCCGGATGGCCTGATAGATCTGCCCCAGGCAGTCATCCACCTTCTCCACGCCGTGGATCGTCGGCGCCAGTTGCCCCGAGTGCCCCACCATGTCGGCGTTCGCAAAGTTCACCACCACCACGTCGAAGGCGGTGTCGTTGATCGCCTTCACCACCGTGTCCGCGATGCCCTGGGCCGACATCTCCGGAGCCAGATCGTAGGTCGCCACTTTCTGCGACGGAATCAGGATGCGGTCCTCGCCCGGAAACGGCTTCTCGATCCCGCCGTTGAAGAAGTACGTCACGTGCGCGTACTTCTCCGTCTCCGCCACGCGCAGATTCCGCAGGTTCGCCTGCGCCATCAGGTTCGCCAGCAAATTCTCCATGGACTCCGGCAAAATGATCATCGGCAGCGTGAAATTCTTGTCGTACTGCGTCATGCACACGTAGTGGAGGTTTCTCGGAATCGTATTCCGCGGGATCGTCGCGTCCAGCTCCTCCCACGCAATCAGACCCTTGCCGCCATCCGCGGTCAGCCCGCTGTTCCGTGCCAGCACACGCGTGATCTGCCGCGCCCGGTCCGCGCGAAAATTGAACATGATGCACACATCGTCGTCGCGGATCACACCGTTCGGCCGCCCGTTCTCGTCCGTCACCACAAACGGCACCAGAAACTCGTCGGTCACGCCGTTGTTGTACGACTCCTTCACGCGCGCGATCGCATCCTTATAGGCGCCGCCCTCCGCCTGGCCTTTCACCATGGCGTCGAAGGCTTTTTTCTCGCGTTCCCACCGCCGGTCGCGATCCATCGCGTAGTAGCGGCCGGAGACGCTGGCCAGCTTCCCGCCGAACTCGCGCATCTTCTGTTCCAGCGCCGCCAGATACCCCGCGCCGCTGGTCGGCAGCGTGTCGCGTCCGTCCATAAACGCGTGCACGAAAACCTTCTCCACACCCTGCTGCTTCGCCGTCTTCAGCAATGCGTATAGGTGCTCCTGGTGCGAATGCACGCCGCCGTCGCTCACCAGCCCGAAGAGGTGCAGCTGAGTCTTCCGCGCCTTCTGCATCGCCTCCACGATGGTCGGGTGCGTGAAAAACTCCCCGCTTGCAATCAGCGCATCGATGCGCGTGATATCCATCTGCACTACACGCCCTGCGCCAATGTTCAGATGGCCTACTTCGCTGTTGCCCATCTGCCCGTCCGGCAGCCCCACGAAGTGATCCGACGCATGCAGCAGCGTGTTCGGATACTCGCGGAGCAGCTTGTCGTACACCGGTTTGCGCGCCAGCGCGATGGCGTTGTTGGCGGTTTCCGCACGATATCCCCATCCATCCAGGATGGTCAGCACGATGGGCTTCTTTACCTGAGCCACGATGTCTCTCCCCTCAATCGCAGAAAAAAGGCGCAGCAGCCGTTGCTGGCCGCCGCGCCGATGATCGATAATTACCCGCCGTAATTCACGGCTTCCAGTCCCAGGAACTCCGCCGCCTGCCCCAGCTCTTCCTCGATGCGCAGCAGCTGGTTGTATTTCGCGATGCGGTCCGTCCGCGACGCCGAGCCGGTCTTGATCTGCCCCGCGCCCGTCGCCACGGCCAGGTCCGCGATGAAGGTGTCTTCCGTCTCGCCGCTGCGGTGCGAAATCACCGACGTGTACCCGTAACGCCGGCCCAGCTCGATGCATTCCAGCGTCTCGCTCACCGTCCCGATCTGGTTCAGCTTGATCAGGATCGAATTCCCGGCGCCTTCTTCGATGCCTTTCTGCAGCAGCTCGGTATTCGTCACAAAAATATCATCGCCCACCAGCTGGATCTTGCTGCCGAGTTCCTTCGTCAGCGTCTTCCAGCCGGCCCAGTCGTTCTCTGCCAGCCCGTCTTCCAGCGACACGATCGGATACTGCCGCACCCAGTCCGCGTAGAACGCGACCATCTCATCGCTTGTCTTCTCACTCTTGTCCGATTTCTTGAAGACGTACTGTTGCTTCTCGGTATCGAAGAACTCGCTCGACGCCGGATCCAGCGCAATCGCGATGTCCTCGCCCGCCTTGTAGCCGGCCAGCTCAATCGCCTGCAGGATCACCTCAATTGCTTCGACGTTCGACTTCAGCGACGGCGCAAATCCGCCCTCGTCGCCCACCGCCGTGTTGTAGCCCTTCTTCTTCAGCACGCCCTTCAGTGTGTGGAACACTTCCGCGCCCCAGCGCAGCGCGTCGGCAAAACTCTCTGCGCCCACCGGCATCACCATGAACTCCTGGAAGTCCACGTTGTTGTCGGCGTGTGCACCGCCGTTCAGGATGTTCATCATCGGCGTGGGCAGAATCGACGCGTTCACCCCGCCCAGATACCGGTAGAGCGGAATCTTGAGCGCATTCGCCGAGGCCCGCGCCGCCGCCATCGACACCGCCAGGATCGCGTTCGCGCCCAGCCGTCCCTTGTTCTCCGTTCCGTCCAGCGAAATCATGGTCGCGTCCAGCAGCCGCTGGTTCGTCGCGTCCATCCCTGTCAACTCCGGCGCCAGAATACTCTCGACGTTCTCCACCGCCTTGAGCACGCCCTTGCCCAGATAGTGGCTCTTGTCGCCGTCGCGCAGCTCTACGGCCTCGTGCTCGCCTGTTGACGCACCGCTCGGCACCGCAGCCCGTCCCAGCGCGCCGCCTTCCAGCACCACATCCGCTTCCACCGTAGGATTTCCACGGGAATCCAAAATCTCCCGGGCATGAATCGCAGCAATCTCCGTCATAACGCTCCTCGCAATATGGTGCTGTAGTCGCTCATCGAGTTTGGGCCGCCGATCCACGCGAATGGGCTCGCCGGTCGTCGCGCCAATAGTTTCCAGAAGGGTCATCGAAGGCCATCCGCCTTCGTTTTCAGGCAGGGTTCCACCTCAAAGTTTAACAAAGCAGAGCGCCCCGCAGCGTGACCGCCGTCACGGGTGAATTGTTATCGCACCGTAATGGAAGCGCGGGGGCTTTACCCCTCGTCCGCCGCTTTTACTGCAGGGAAGATCGTCACCCGCAGCTTCGTCGAGCCGTACGGAGCCAGCGTGATCCGCTCCACCGTCGCGTTCGCCTGGGTCGCCGTCAAATCCGGCAGGACCGGCGTGAACTTCCGGGCCGGATCGTCCGGGTTCGCCATCAGCTCCCAGCCCTCGATCTTCCTCGCTGGCACCGTCAGCGTAATCGGAGGATTTTCCAGCGGATCGAAATTCCCATCTGCGGCGACAGACTGCTTGTTCACTTCGACCTGTTTCTCCAGATTCTTCTCGTCAAGCGCCAGTCCGTAATTCCACTCGGTCTCAGGCCTCGCCTCCCAGCTGGGAAACTCAGCCGTCGAATAGCGCGGAACGACAGTCGAAGTCCAGTTGGCCTGGATGGGCAATGAAAACACCAGCGGCCCGCGTTCGATCCCGATCCCGTTCTGCGGCCACCGCGAGAGCGCCAGCTTCATCGGCAGAGTCAGCACGAGCGTGTCGCCGGGCGCGAAGGTCCGGTTCAGCTCCACGAATCCCTTGTCATTCCGCTGCGCATTCACCGCCGACCCGTTCACCGTGAGGCGCGGCTGCCGGCACCAGCCCGGAATCCGCAGCGACAACGGGAACGCAACCGGCTTGCTGGTGTTGATCCGGAACTGAATCTGTTCGTCGTAGGGATAATGCGTCGTCTGCACAATCTCCACCGGCTGGTTGTCCGCACCCACCGTCGTGCGCACCGTCGATGGCCCATATAGCGCGGCGACCAGTCCGCCATCCGCACCCTTCATCCACATGCGGATCACGTAATTCGGCATCACGCGATGCACATTGCCCGCGCAACACGCCGTGCGATGCCCGGGATTCGGCTGGTAGGCCATCATCCCGCCCCCGTGCTCCTTAAACACCGGCCAGTTCTGATCGGAATTCAGCGTGGCGAGGAACTGGTTCGGCGAGGAGAAGTACTGCAGCGCCTTCCAGTCGTTCCTGATCGCTCCCGGAGCCGCATTGAAGCATGCCCGCTCCACATGATCGCCCCAGCTTCCATCCCCGGTCGCCATCAGGAAGTACCCCCACGACCAGGTGTGGTCGGTTATGTCGCAGGTCTCGTGCGAATCCAGAGACGTTCTCCGCCCGAACCACTCCGAAGTCGAAGGAATGCCGTCGATCAGCATGTGGTAGTCGAAAATCCGGCGCTGTGCCGCCAGCCCGAACTTCAGATAATCCGGTTTGCCCGTGTACATATAAAGGATGGCCGGCTGCTTCACCATCTCCGCGTAGGTTTCGCCGTGCGCGTTGATCGGCGCATCGCTCATCACCCGCAGCAGGCCCAGATCCCCATTGTCCGGGTCGTCCGAGTACTTCATGAACTCCGTCCAGGAGGTTTCCGCCAGCGCGAGCAGGGTCGGATTGCGCGTCTGCTCGTAGCACCAAAGCATGCTTTCCACGTTGTCGATGTTCCGCTTCGGCTTGCCGTACGAGGCCTTGTCGTTCAGGTAGTGCCGCTGCATTTCCTCCGCGATAGCGCGATGCGAAATGCCCTGGAGCGGCGTGCCCGAATCGGAGACTGCTTCCAGGCTGCGGAAGAAGACTGCGTGCGGCCAGCGATGGTAATCGCCCAGGGGATCCTGAAACAGCTCCGGCCCCAGATAGCCTTCCTTATCGGGATGCGACAGCGTGTACTCCATCGGAATCCGCGTCTTCGCCAGTAGCTCCTGGTCGTCCAGCAGAATGCCCAGCCGCGTCGCGCCGTCAATCCAATACGCGCGCTGCTCCCACGGCCACCAGTTTTCGTACTCCTGCTCCGGGGTGAAGTAAGCGCCCTCCAGCTGATCGCCCCAGTACGCTTCCGTGAACGGCCAGGAAACTTCCGGCAGATGCGACCCCAACTGCGCCGCCTGCTTCTCGAGATAGCCGCGCAGCCATCCTTCCGGCCGCACCGCTCCCGGCGGCAATGGCCGCAGCGCGCCGAAATACGCTACTTGCGACTCGGTCTCGCCCGCCTGCGCCAGCAACGAGCCTGAGCCCAGCGTCATCGCCGAAGTGGCCAGAGCCAGGCGAACAAAATCTCTGCGGCTCAGCTCGCTTGCTGCAGGC
>JASIAO010000401.1 GCA_030041955.1 Acidobacteriaceae bacterium
TTGAAGGTGGTTAAGCACTCCGATTCGTCAAAGCCGTCCGCCTGCCGCGTTCCCTGGTAGGCAACAAAGAAAGTGGCCTTATCAGCCACGATCGGGCCTCCCAGGGTGAGACCGAACTGATTCTGCTGCAAAACGGCACGGGGAGCGCCCACCTGGTTGAGAAAGAAGTCGTTTGCATTCAGGACAGTGTTGCGGAAAAATTCGTAGCCGCTTCCATGAAACTGATTCGAACCAACTTTGGTGACGACATTCACATTTGCGCCGCCGTTGTGCCCGTAGGAAGCATTGTAGGGGACGGTCTGCACATTGAATTCCTCAATGGTATTAGGGTTGGGAATAGGATTTTCGCCGCTGAAGCTGGCGCTCCCTTGAAGGTCGTTGGTCCCGATGCCGTTCATTTCAAAGTTGTTGTCCGTTACAGAGCTGCCGACGGCCGAGAGCGATAATTGGCTGTCGCCGCGTCCAAGTTCGGTGGCATTCGTAACCTCGGTACTCACTCCAGGAGAAAGACCTATAATCTGGACGAAGTCCCCAGTCACAAGAGGAAGACTCTGGATCATCTTGCTGTCTACGACAGATCCCAAACTGGACGTCTGGGTTTGTAGCTGCAGGGCAGATGCATTCACCTGGACGGTCTGGGTGGCGCTGCCCACCGCGAGAGCTACGTTCAGCGTTTCCACTTCCGATACGCTGACAACCTCATTAGTATAGCGAGCCTCTTTGAAGCCGCTTTTCGTTACGGTGAGATTATAGGTGCCGGGCAGTAGCAGGGCGGCTGTATAGCGCCCGTCGGACGTGCTGCTGATCACATAGGTCGAGCCGGTGGCGCTGTTCGTGACCCTGATCGTTGCGCCGGGAACAACGGCGCCGGTCGGATCCGTGACCACACCTGCGATCGCCCCGGTGCCTGCGCTCTGTGCAAATCCATAAACTGCGCCGAAAAGGAGAAGTGCAGCGACTGTAAGCCGAAGAAAACGCCTCATTGGATCGCCTCCGGGGAAATTGCTGGCCACGCAGCTCTCTAGATGGGTTTTCTAGAGGAGTGGTGAATTGAACCATATATTTGTAATCAGTGTCAAATAGAGGTCTAGTCTTCTATCACAGTTGCGTGCTGATCCCGGTAGCTGCCTTCCTCATTCCGCCTCCGCTGTGGGCCTGGATTGAGCTGCGCGTTCTGTTTTTGGTACCGAATCAGCCGGCGATGTGGCTGTTCGGCGTCGTCCTGATCTTCGGATCGGAGAGAAAGAATTGTGGTCGGGAAAGATCGTCACCGAAGTGCTGCGCGTCATCCCGGCGCAGGGGAGTCTGGCTCTGATCGCTCCGGGCGTGGGCGCGGGGGCTCGGCGGCCTGGCTGCGGTGCCGTGGCTCCGCCGGCTGGGGAATCCGGAGACGATCTATCTTTCGGCCTCCCTGATTCTCACCGGTATTCTCATCGCTCTTGCCGGACGAAGCCTGCAGGCGATGATCGTCTCCATGACCGTGATTGGGTCTGGAATCTCCGTCATTTATCCCGCCATTCTGGGGATAGCAGCCGATCGCTTTTCCGGAGAGACAGGAACCACGTTCGGCGCCATTATTGCGTCGGGAGGGCTGCCGACTCTTCTGTGGCGGGCTACGCTTTCGGTTATTGCCGCTGCGCGTGTTATGGATTCCAGCGGCCTCCGCATCCTGATTGCAATTGTTCAGGCAAAGACTCGGAGCCGGGACCGCAAGCGCACGCACAAGGAGAGTTACGTTGAGCGCTGTGTTGTTAGCGCAGGATCATTGCGGCAGGTCTTTTAAATAGTGGTTGAAGAAGCGCGCGCCGAGAGTGTAGGCGGTGATCCAATCGCGGTACAGCAGAAATCCATGAATTTCGTTGGGGAAGACGTGCTCCTCGAAGGACGTGCCCTGGGCGCGCAGGGCCTCGGCCAGGCGGACGGTGTTGGCGAACTGCACATTGCGGTCGTCGTCGCCCTGGATAAGCAGGACGGGGGACTTCCAGGTTTTAACGGAAGCGAGTGGCGAGGATTCCCACGCGAGGTTGGCGACGGCGGGATCGGCGAGGGGATTGTAAGAGCCCCAGTTCTGAAGCTCGAGGTTCCAGTCTTCCACGCCGTGGAGGTCGACGCCCGCGGCAAAGAGATCGGAGGCACGGGCCAGCGCGAGCGCGGTGAGATAGCCACCGTAGCTTCCGCCCCACACGCCGATGTGCGCGCCGTCGACATCGGCCCGGCTGCGCAGGTAGAGCCCTGCGCCCCCGACGTCGTTGAACTCACTCGCGCCGGCGGCGCCGTAGTTGAGGGCTTCGCGGAAGTCGAGACCGTAGCCGATCCCGCTGCGGTAGTTGACAGATAGGACAATGTAGCCGAGGCTGGCAAGGTACTATTCATGGCATAGGCATCGGAATAGTAATCCATGTAATGCCAGCCGAGGAGCATCTGGCGCCGCGATCCGCCGTGGAAAAAGACGACGGCGGGAAGACGTTGGCCCGCGCGATCCGTGGCGGGCAGGAAGAGCTAGCCGTGAATCATCATGCCGTCGGCGGCGGAGAAGATAACCTGCCGCGGGACGACAAGCTTCGAGGCGGGAAGTCGGCAGGGATCATTTGCGGAGCGATGCCGTGCAGCGTGCCGCTGCGGGCCACGATGGCGGGGCGAAGAGGCAGGCGCGCATCGGAGCGCAGAACGGCGACCGTACCGTTGGGCGCGAGCACGGGGATGACTTCAAGTCCATCGCCGTGGGTAAGCTGGCGGGGTGAACCGCGGTCGACGGAACCCTGCCAGAGATGGCGGCGGTCGATATCGTTCTGGTTGGAGGAGTAGACGAGGGTGCGGCGGTCGTGGCTGAAGGTAACGTAATCGACGACGAAGTCGCCGGGGGTAAGGTCGGTGGCCGGCCCACCGCTGGTGGGGACTGAGTAGAGATGCAGCCAGCCCGTGCCTTCCCCGGGGGAAGACGATGCGGTTGTCGGCGGTCCAGAAGAGCTGATGATCGGATTCGGTTCCGTGAAAGATGCTGCCGGGGCCGCCGTGGGCGATCCAGATCTGATGGCCCTCGCCCGTGGCCACGTCGGCAATGCGGATGGACCAGGGAACCCCGGTGCGGCGGGGTTTGAAGGTGACGCCGGAGGTGTGAGGGGGAATGCGAATGAAGGCGATCTGGCGGCTGTCCGGAGACCAGACGGGGTCGATGTCGATTTCCGTGGAGGGGTCGAGGTAGGCGAGCATCTGCGTGGCGAACGAGAAGACGCCGATGAAGGCGTGATCGCCGCGATTGCTGGACCAGGCGAGGTATTGGCCGTTAGGGGACCAGGTGAGCGAGCGTGGCCGGCCGCGGCCATGAAAGAGCTGCGTGGGTTTGGCGGGAGAATCGCGCAGATCGAGCGTCCAGATCTGATCGTCGAGGATGTGGGCGATAGCCGATCCGTTGGTCGAGATGACCGGATTGCGGCCGGGAGCGAGCATGCGCGTGCCGGTGCCGTCGGCATTGACGATCCAGATATCCTGCTGCACGCCCTGGGGCAGCAGAGCTGGATTCGGCGACGGACGCTCCGGAAATTCAAGGTCGCCCCCGCGGACGTAGACGATGTGCTGCGCGTCCGGGGTCCAGGAGATCTCGCCGATCTCGATGCCGTCGTCGGCAACGTCATGGGTCACGCGACGCAGGGTGTAGCCGGAACCCGACGGCTCGGCCACCCAGATATTGCGGTGACCGTCCTGATTGTAGATCCAGAGAAAGGAGCCCCCGACAGGTGCGGTCTCGAGATCGGAGGGGAAGGGCGCGCTCATGACCTGCTGCAGCGTGAACGCCTGGGCGGCGGCGGAATTCCTGAGGATGAAGCAGAGGAAGAGAGCGAGGAAGCAGACAGCCAGACATCGGATCAACGGTGAGTCCTTGAATGCGTGGATTTCCCATTATTCCGATCCGGAGCGCACGCGACAACTCTACGAGTCGCCACCCGACAAATTTGGCGCAGAGCCTCATCAGGAACCGAAAGCCATCCTCATTATTTACACTCGCCTGGTGGAATATTCATCGCGCTCGTGCACGCTGTTAAGGATGTTTCGCCGGCTGTTGTGCCTTCTCACTCTGGCTCCTGCTGCGCTGACTGCCGCACAAAGTCCTCCTACGGTTCAGACGCGCGTCACCGCTGTTCTGCCAAACGGCCGTGAGATTCATCCCGTGGGAAGCTGGATTCCGCTGGCTCCGTATCCATTCGCGATTGCGGTGACGCGCGACGGCAGCGAGGCGGCAATTCCGTCCATCGGGTTTCCGTTCGCGCTGAATGTGATTGAGAATCCAGCATCGGCGGACGCGACGGAGCAGCGGCTGCCCGCGGGCCCCAAGTCCGTTGCCAGCGTTGCAGTTCACGCCGGACTCGTATATTCACCCGACGGTTCCACGCTGTGGGTGGCGACGGGCGACTCTGGCAAAATCCGCGCCTATCGCGCGCGAAACGCGGCCGGTGCACCGTCTCTGATGCCGAAATTTGATATTCCCTTGAACGGTCCCATAGGCGGGAAGAATTACGCCGACAGCTTTGCCGCCACGGTGATCGCTTCGGCGGATGGCAGCACGCTTTATGCGCTCGACCAGGGCAACTGGCGCGTGGTCGTGATCGATGCGCGCACGCACGAGCGCATCGCGTCCATCCCGACTGGTCGTTATCCCTTTGCCCTGGCGCTCTCGCCGGACGGCCAGCGTCTCTACGTTACGAACACAGGGCTTTTCGAATACACCAAAATTCCCGGAGCCGACCCACAGCATCCGCTGGCCACCGGGCTGCGCTTTCCGCCATTTGGCTATCCATCGAGAGCGGCGCGCGACGGCGTGACAATTGACGGCCGGAAGATTCCCGGTCTGGGCGATGAGAACTCGCTTGAGGGCAGCTCACTGTGGACGTATGACGTCAGTGATCCGAGCCATCCGATATTGACGGCGCGCCTGCACCTGGGAGCCCAGATTTCGGAAATTCCGGGGGCCACCGTGGGCGGCTCGGCACCCACCGGCGTGGCGGTGGCAGCTGACGCGGTTTACGTCACGCTCGCTCACGACGACGCAGTGGTGAAGGTGAGTCCGGACGGGCGCTTCGTCATAAGCGAAGCGCCGCTCTCGCCGTTTTCTGAGCCGCGCCTCGGCAGGCGTTTTCGCGATGCCAAAGGTCAGCCTCTGCGCGGGGTGATGCCCAGCGGTGTCGCCGTGGACGGACGCCGCCTTTATGTGGCTGAGTCCGGAATTGACGCGGTCGCGGTGCTAGATGCCGAAACCCTGCAGAGGATCGAGCAGATTCCCGTAGGCTGGAATCCCACAGCCATCGCGCTTTCCTCTGACGGCTCTGTTCTGTACGTAGTGAACAGTAAAGGTAAAGGCGCGGGGCCAAATGGCGGCAGGGGGCACAAGCCGGACACCCCCACTTATATCGGCTCGCTGGAGTTTGGAAGCCTCAGCGTCATTCGTTTGGCCGATCTGCCCGTTTCGAAGGCGCTGACGCAGACGGTGATCGAAGGGAACCTGGCGGCTATAGGCCATGAGCCGAAGTTACCGCACCTTCGCCATTGTTTTCTGATCATCCGCGAGAACCGCACCTTCGACGAGTTGCTGGGCGATCTGCCTGGCGTCAACGGCGATCCCTCGCTGGCCCGCTACGGAATGGACGGATGGGCGCAGGAAGATCTTTCGTTGCGCGATCTGCACGTCACGCCCAACCTGCACGCTCTGGCGCGGCAGTTCGCCGTCAGTGACAACTACTTCGTCGACAGCGATGTTTCTGCCGACGGACATCGCTTTGTCCTGGGTGTCGATCCGACTACCTTCTTCAATACCGCGTGGACTTCGACTTACGGCGGCCGGCGCAGCGGAAGTCCAGAGGCCCCACAGCCAGGACGCCGCGCGATGTTCGGCGGCCCCGATGCGCCCATGCCGGAAGATCTGCCGGAGTTTGGCTCGCTGTGGGAGCACATCGCGAATTCCGGCAAGGGCGTGTTGAATTACGGCGAGAGCTTGGAGATCGAAGGCTCGGATGAGTTGTCCGGCAGCGAGCCGGAGGGGCAGCGTCTGTTCCTGAACGCGCCGCTGCAGCTACCGGTTTTCGAACATACGGACAGAAACTATCCGACCATCAATCTCGGCATTCCGGACCAGAACCGGGTGGCAGAATTCGAGCGCGACTTCCGCCGTCATCTCGCAGCCGGAGACGTTCCAGCGCTCATCGTGATGCGTCTTCCTGACGACCACACGGCCGATCCGCGGCCAGCCGACGGCTATCCTTTCCGCGCCTCTTACGTCGCCGACAATGACCTCGCAACGGGAAGAATCATTGCTTTTCTCAGCCGCACTTCGATCTGGAAGGAATCCGCGGTGTTCGTGACCGAGGACGACGCGCAGGGCGGTGTCGACCATGTGGACGCGCACAGGAGCATCCTGCTGGTAGCCAGTCCCTGGGTCAGGCCTGGCTCGGTGTCGCACCTACACAGCAGCATGGGGTCGATTGTACGCACTATTGATGAACTGCTGGGCCTTGGCCCGCTGAATCTGGAAGACGCGCTCGCCGGACAAATTACGGGCATCTGGGCGAGCCAGCCGCATCTGTGCGTTTACCGTGTGCGGCCATCCGATCTGAGAGTCTTCGATCCCGCCAAAGCGAGGGTGGCCCGGCCGAAAACCGCCGCGCAAGCTGCCGAGCTGATTGACCTGGACGATCCAGCCCGGATTCGCAAAGAGATGATCCGTTCGGCGCAGACACTGCGCCGGCCTCAGCGCCAGGGGAGTGTGCACTGACCCATGAAAGGTATAATTCCGCGAATGAGACTACGGCTTCCGTCGGGCTCCTTGTTGGTGGTTTTCTGTTTCCTCCTCTGCATTCCAGGATTTTCCGCAGTCGCTCAGCAATCCGCTTCTTTCCGGCAGCTGGATGCGCGGGTCCAGGCACTTACTCGGAATTTCAAGGGGAATGTCTATATCGATGCCGTGAACCTGAAGACCGGCGCCAGCTACTCCCTGCATGCAGACGATCCCGTGCCGACAGCGAGCACCATCAAGCTGCCCATCATGATCGAATTGTTT
>JASIAO010000402.1 GCA_030041955.1 Acidobacteriaceae bacterium
TTGCCTTTCCCGCCCTGCCCCGTGCCGATCGCGAGCGCATCCTGCGCCATCTCTACCGATACCTGGGACGGCAACTGGCCGAGTTCTGCCAAATGAGCCACTACACGCCGGAGAACACTCAGGCGCTCGCCCGCTATGAAGGGCTGGAGCATTACCTGAGCGCAAGGGACAAGGGCGCCGGCGTGCTGATTGTGACCGCGCACCTGGGCGCATGGGAGCTTTCCAGCTTCTGGCACTCCCTCATGGGCTATCCCATGACCATGGTGATCCGCCGCCTGGACAACCCCCGCGTCGACGCTCTCGTCAACGGCATCCGCTGCCTCCATGGCAACCGCGTCGTTCATAAGGACGACTTCGCCCGCGGCCTCCTTGCCGCCATGCGTCAGGGCGACACCGTCGGCATCCTGATGGACACGAACATGACCCCGCCCCAGGGTGTCTTCGTTCCGTTCTTCGGCGTGCCTGCCTGCACCGCATCGGGCCTGGCGCGCGTCGCGCTCCGCACCGGCGCGGCCGTTCTTCCCGGTTTTCTCGTCTGGGAGCCCTCAGAAAACCAATACATCCTCCGTTTCGGTCCCGAGATCGCTCTGGTTTCCACCAGCGACGACGAACACGACATCCTCGACAACACGGCCCGTTTCACCGCGGCCATCGAGGATGCCATCCGCGGCTATCCCGACCAGTGGCTCTGGGTCCATCGCCGCTGGAAGACGCGCCCACCAGGCGAACCTCCGATTTATTGAGCAGCAATCGATCAATCCGCTGCCGGATTTTTCATCGCTCTCGCGTCGGCCTCCGAGGCCGGAGCCATTTCCGTTTCCTCCGCGCTGGTCCACCCCGGCAGCGACTGGCTCCCGTAGATCAGACGTACCCCGGTCGTGAACGTGAAGTAGCTCCACACCCACTGCGACAGGACCGCCAGCCGGTTGCGAAATCCAATCAGAAAGTAGATGTGCACCGTCAGCCATGTCACCCACGCCGGAAAGCCACTCAGCTTCCCCCGGAATGGCCACTTCACGTCGGCGACCGCGGCCATCCTGCCGATTGTCGCCATGTCCCCCTTGTCAAAGTAGCGAAACGGCGGCCGCGGCTGATGATTCAGATCCGCCTCGATCATCTTCGCCACGTGATCGCCCATCTGCATCGCGGGCTGCGCCACCCCCGGCACTTGTTTCCCGTCCTGCTCGAAGTGCGCCAGGTCTCCGCACACGAAAATCTCCGGATGCCCCTCCGGATTCAGCGTCCCATTCACCAGCACGCATCCGCGCTTGTCGGTGGCCACGCCCAGCAACTTCCCCAGCGGAGAAGCCTGCACGCCGGCAGCCCACAGTGTTACCACAGCCTCGATCTTCTGCCCCTCCGCCACCACATACCCCGGCTGCACATCCGTGACACGCGCATTGTCGTGGATCTCCACGCCCAGCGCCGCCAGTTGTTCCTCCGCTTTCCGCGACAGCTCCTCGGGATACGACGGCAGCACCCGGTTCCCGCCCTCGATAACGATGACCCTCGCCTTTGCCGGATCGATATGGCGGAAATCATGCCGCAGATAGCGCCTCGCGATATCGCTGATGGCGCCCGCCAGTTCCACTCCCGTGGGACCACCCCCCACTACGACGAAATTCAGAGGCGGATGCGAGCCCGTCTCCAGCATGGTGCGCTCCGCCAGCTCGAATGCCAGCAGGACCCTCCGCCGGATCTCGATGGCGTCTTCAATCGTCTTCAGTCCCGGCGCAAACTGTGCCCACTGATCGTTTCCGAAATACGAATGGGTCGCGCCCGTTGCCAGCATCAGGTAGTCGTATCCCATCTCGGCGCCGCTGCCAAACTGCACTCGCCTCCGCTCCAGATCGAAACTCACCGCTTCATCCATCAGCACTTCCGTGTTGCTGTTTCCACGCAGAATCGCCCTGATCGGCGACGCGATGTCTGCCGGCGACAGCACCGCCAGCCCCACCTGATACAGAAGCGGCTGAAAGGTGAAGTGATTGCGCCGGTCCACCACCGTCACATCCACTGGAAGTTTCCCCAGCGCCTTCGCCGCGTGCGTCCCGGCAAACCCCCCGCCGATCACCAGCACGCGGGGCCGATGGTCCGCGTAGCCACGCCTGATATCTGTCGTCATAGCGTCCTGCTTTCTATCCAGAAAGATGCGCGGGCCGCAGAAAGGATGAAAATCAGCCTCGCGCGAGCCCGTAAATTCCTACTCCCAGCACCGTCGCGGCGGAAAACCCGCCCACCACAGCCGGCTCGTAGTGGAATGCCCATCCCGTCAGCACCGCCGATGCGAAGTAGGCGGCGAGGATCCCCGCCTGCAGCTCAAAGCGCTCCTCAAACCTGGTCTTATTCCGGACGATGCGCGGCTGCCGGCTTATCAGGAGCGTCAATCCGCTCGTTAATGTCGTCCACGTCCCCGTGATGTAGGTCGTCACCACACCAGGAATGCCTAACTGCACCATCGACCCGCTCTGCAGCCCAATTGTCACCGCAACACATGCCAGCAATATCCCGCCGTGCGCCTCCCCGGGTCGATGTCCCCCCATCACCCAGCCCGCATCGGCGGCGATCAGCAGCAGCGCCTCCAGCAGCAGCGTCCATGACACCGACCGCGCCCAAACCGCCCCTGACGGCAAGCGCCGGTTCAACCACGCTCCTGCGGCCGTGCCGAACACGTAACCGCCCAGCGCAATCAACTGGTGGATCGCGTCCCCGGTGGGATGAAAGACCGCGATCCCCAGCAGCACGGTGTTACCTGTCATATTGGCGACGAAGGCGTGTCCCAGCCCGAAAAAGCTCCACCCGTCAGCCGAACCTGAGGCCGCAGCCAGCGCCATCAGCAGCCAATCCCGTTCCGAAGTCTTCACACTGAAGTTGGATGCCTCGTACAGGCTGTATTACCGAGAATGGTTACCGCGAGCGATGACTCAGTAACCAAACGGGTTACTCGAACTCGAACATCAACCAGCGCTACAATACGCGCACCAATCAACGCTACGAGGCGAGCACCCATGTGGAGCAAGTCCACTCCCGCGCTCACCCCGAAGATGAGAGACATTCTCATCTTCCACAACGTTGCGCGTGCGCTCACCTCCGAACTCGATCTCGATTCCATCCTCCGCGCCATCATGCTCCAGATGGAGCAGTTCTTTCAGCCCGAGC
>JASIAO010000403.1 GCA_030041955.1 Acidobacteriaceae bacterium
AGCCGAGCGGATTAGTCGACCTTTTTGAGTTCGACGCAAGTCGGGGCGACGGAGCATGGAGCCAGCTCGGCGGCAGCCTCGGCACCTATTCTGGCGCTGTCCACACCATCGAACTGGATGCCACTGGTACCAGTCCCGTCTCCCTGACCGTCAAGATCAACGGGACGCAGTTCGGCAGCACTTACAGCGACTCGACCTACAAACTGACCGGGACGTATGCAGGCTTCATTGTGGACGGAACGCCGTCTACAACCATCACTGGCTGGACAGGAGCAAACCTATAAATTAGGCGGCGAATAATCCTCGCTGCAAGGACATATAACCATCGCCATGCGAGAAGGAGCGCGCTGCCCACAACCGCTCCTCGAAAAAGATCCCAACACCGCCCCCTTTGACCCGAACACCTACGACCCCGACGCAGCGCCTAAAGAACCCGAACCGGCGATCGATCCGGGTGACGCGGACGATCTGCACCACGATGCCGAAGAGGACCGCCACACCGAGAACGCCCACCCCGCTGACACCCTCCCCAACCTCAACGCCGCCGCCGCATCCCCAGCCGCCCCGCCGCGAACCACCTCACCCCTAACCGCACCATCCCTAATCGCACCATCCCTAACCGTCCCACCCTGACCGGCTTATCGACTCTGTCCACATCGCTAACCCTCTTGTTTCCCGCACTTACGTTGTTGTCACCCCTCACACTTTCTTCCTCGCTCCTTCCCCAAGGCGCCGCACGGCCGGCTCCGGCCGCCTCCCCGCCTGCGGAACCTGCACAACCACTCACACTGCCGGCCGCATCTTGCCTTAGGTGTTGAGGAATACCCACGAAAGGGATTCTGCATGGCGAAATTGGGTCGCCTTGTGCTCGTTTCAGTACTGATGCTTCCGCTCTTTGCCAGTGGCTGCGCCCCACACCGTGAGGTCTATGCGTGGACGCCCGGCGAGGAAACCTACTACGTCCAGTGGGAGCACCAAACGCATCGCCAGCACGTCGATTACGAGCAGCGCAGCAAATCCGAGCAGGACGCCTATTGGAAGTGGCGGCGCCACCACCAGTAGGCGACGCGCATCGTTCGGCGAGTCGCCCGCACCGCCCGCCCCGCACAGATCGAACATCGCCCACCCGGCGTTTATCGACATACATAATAGGGTTGGTCGGCGTTGCGAGGAAAAATTCAGTCAGACGAAGCGGAGCCCGCAGACTGTGGCGGGCCCACAATGAAGGCCGACACCAATACAAGGCAATAGCACTTTTGTCGCATTGCGATGTATCGATGGTGTGGTTCAATCTGGTTTCCCAACATTGTTGGGGATTGTTACTTCTTTGAAAGGATCTGCCATGGGCAAAATCAAACGGCTATCCGCCGCCTTCCTCAGCGACGAATCCGGTCAGGATCTGATCGAGTACGCCTTGGTCGCGGCCATCATTGCGCTCGGCGCCATTGCGGCGATGAGTACCCTGGCCACCAACATCGCCACCGAGTTCAACAACGTTGGCAGTAGCGTCTAAGCAAGCGAATATCCTCGGGCTTTTAGATTCAAACGTTTCCCGATGCACTCCCTCGACGGCGCTGGTCCCGGGAGTGCACTATTCTCTTCCCGGCGCCTTCGACGCGACTACGCCCTGACCTTCCCTCACCGTGTAGTAGCGATCGGCAGCGAGCCCGGTGAGCGTCTCCGTCTGCCCTGACGGCCAGAAGATTTCCGCTTTGTCGATCCGGCTGTGCCCGCCCAGCCCAAAATGCAGCCGCAGATCGCTCTGCGAAAGATAGCTGCCCCCGCTGCGCACCTCGTCCACCTGGACCAGATCGCCTGCGGTGATCCGCACCCGCGCGTTCAGCGCCAGCCGATTGCCGCCCGCGCCCTCCAGCGCAAAGCTCACCCAGTGGTTCCGCGGCCCGCCTTCCACCCGCAGGATCATCGGCTGGCCTTCCAGGTTCTCAATCACAATCTCGAGGTGTCCGTCGTTGAAGAGATCGCCCACCGCCAGACCGCGGCTCACCTGCGGAATCTGCACCGCCGGCCCCACCTCGCCGCTCACGTTGCGAAAGGTCCCGTCGTGCTGGTTCAGGAAGACCAGCTTCGGCTCGCGATAGCGCGTCCCGATATCTTTGGAGTCCACCTGCGGATACACATGTCCGTTCACGATAATCACGTCCGGCCAGCCATCGTTATCCAAATCGACGAATGCGTCGCCCCACCCCACGCAGGGCATCGTCGCGCGCGCAATGCCGGCGCTACGCGAGACATCGGTGAAATTCATGCCGCCGTCGTTGCGGTAGAGCGCCGCATACTCCTCGCTGAAGTGGCTGATCAGCATCGACATCCGCCCGGTGTGCAGGTAGTCGCCGAGCGCCACGCCCATGTTCGCCTGGCTCGCGCCGTCCGCGTCTTCCGCCACCCCCGACTCCAGCCCCACATCGGTAAAATGTCCGTTGCCGTCGCTCCGGTAGAGATAATTCGGCTCGCCGTCGTTCGCAACAAAAAGATCCAGCCGCCCGCTCCGGCTGAAATCCGACCACACCGCCGTCAGCCCATAGCGCATCTCCGGGTCGCTCACCCCCGCCTGCTGCGAAACATCGCTGAAGGTCCCGTTCCGGTTGTTGCGATACAGCGAATCCGGCAGCCCCTTTAGTCCGCGTGGCCCGCATTGCACCTGGATGCCGTGATACTGGCAGTTCTGCATCGACCCGAACAGCGGCAGTTGGTGCAGGTCCAGATCCACATAGCGCGACACGAACAGATCCGGCCAGCCGTCGCCGTCGTAGTCGCCGAACGCCGCCCCCGTGTCCCATCCACCTTCGCCCGCCAGCCCGGCCTGAGCGGTCACATCGGTAAACGTGCCGTCTCCGTTGTTGCGGTAGAGCACCACGCCGCCAAAGCAGGTGATCAGCAGGTCGGGCCAGCCGTCGCCGTTGTAATCACCCACTACCGCGCCCATCGCCCAGCAGGGATACCCAACTCCCGCCTTGTCCGTCACATCGGTAAAAGTGCCGTCGTGATTGTTGTGGTAGAGCGCGCCCTTCGCCCGCTTGCCCGCCAGCGCCATATCCACGCTGGGCGCATTGGTGAAGTAGATATCCGGATAGCCGTCACGGTCGTAATCGATCAGCGCCACGCCGCCGCTCATTGACTCCACTACGTATCGCTTCTCCGGCGCGGAGAGGTGATCGAAATGAATCCCGGTTGCGGCCGTGATGTCGACAAGCTGCGGCAGTTTCTCCCCGCCGCCGCCTGCCTGCCACGCACCAGCCAGAGCCGGCCCAGCAGCTATGCTCCCCAGCGCCGCCACCACCACAATAGCGGCCATTCGTGGCATGTGCCTGACTCCTCCCTCGCCGCGGTCATGGAGCACGGCTGGCATCATCGCTTGCCGGGTGCTGGCCTGAGGCGACCCGCATGTTCTCGAAAATCTGCTCGAGCTTGTCCTTCATTTGCTTGTATTTCTCGTATTCGTTAATCTGCTCCTTCACGTCGTCCGTGCGGCCTTCCTGCCGGTAGATCGAAGCCAGACGGTAATGCGCCACGTAGTTGCTGGGGTCGATTTGAACGGCGCGCTCGAACATCGATTGCGCCCGATCGCGCTGGTTCATCAGAACCAGAACCTTGCCCGCCTCGACGCAGGCATCGGTGTCGTTCGGATCCAGCTGCAGCGCGCGCGTATCGTCGGCCAGCGCCGTTTTCAGGTCACCGTTCTGCTCCGCGATCTCGCCCAGAAAAAGCTGAGCTCTCTCGTCCTCGGGATTCACCGCCAGCGCGGCTTCAAATTCGGCTTTGGCCTGGGCCTGCAGCTTCGGGTCCGGGGAATGAAAGAGCAGATCCCCCAGCTCCGTATGCGCGCCAGGCAGCTTCGGGTCGAGCCGGATTGCCTCACGATAGTTGGCGATGGCCGGAGCAGTATCGTCGTGGCGCGCCAGCTCGCGCGCCATCACCTGGTGCATCTCCGCGCTGTTAGGTGCGCTCAGAGCCAGCGTCAGCATGGAGCGCCCCGCGAGATCGGAGTAAAGCCGGTAGGACAGGTACAGCAACGATACGTCCGTGGGCCGGGTAGCCAGCAGCTCCGACACAATGGCCGCGGCCCTGTCCAGGTCTTCGGTCGCCGTGTAGTTGTCGATAAGCGCCTGACCCACCTCGAGTTGAAATTGTGGCTCGGTCAGGTGCGGGAATGCAGCCGCAAGATCGGATCGGCTGGCGCTTGCATCCTGCAGATGAGCTTCGTCGAGGCCCAGCAATCCCTGAATCTTCCAGATGTCCGGCTTCATCTGAACGGCGGCGCGCAGGTTTGGCAGCGCACCGGCGTAGTCGCCGCGAAAGAAAAGCAGCACGCCCAGATTGCCCCGGGCATCCACATTCCCGGGGTCCAGCGCCACCACATCCTGTAGCTCGGGGATGGCCAGATCAGGGCGGCGTTGCGCCAGATAATCCTGTGCCTTCTGCATGTGCAGCGCAATCTGATCTTTGGAGCCGGGCGATGTCTGAGCGGGCGAAGTTATCCAGGGAAGGGCAAGCAGGATCAGGAAAACGGCCTTCGGGGACATAGCAACCACAGGATACTGGACCAGTCAGGAAGCAAAGAAAGAAAAGACGGAAAGACCGGCCAGCATAGCCTGTCTTTCCGTCATGCCACGGGAGGTATTCGTGACTAAAAGGTGATCTTTCCGTAGAGTTCCAGGTTTCTGCCGCCGACAGTAACGCCGGTAATCTGAGCAGACTCACCCGGCCCAATGGCGTTATTGCCGGGTTGCCCGAAGCTGGCATGGTTGAGAACGTTGAACGACTCTGCCTCGATGTGCATCTGCACTCCCCGCTCCGGCCACAGAACGAACGTCTTGCCCAACTGCGCATTCACATCCGAAAGTCCTGGACCATAGACGACGTTGCGGCGGAAGTTGCCGTACGTATACGGCGCCGGCACCACCAGAGCGTTCAGGTTGTACCACTCGTTGAGGCGATCCTTGGTGCTTCCCGGCAGGTGATAATTCCCAACCAGATTCGCATACTGGGTGTACGAACCCGACTGGTTATTCGATGAGTTGTTGTTACCTGTCGTAATGCTGATCGGGTTGCCGCCCTGCACGACAAATGTGCCCGCGAGCTGCCAGCCTCCGATGACCTCATCGACCGCTGTATTGTTGTTCAGGAACATACGGCCCTTGCCGACGGGCAAATCGTAAATCGCGTATCCCTTAAACATGTTGCGGATATCAAAGTTCGAATTGCTGTAGTTATCCGCCGGGTTGAAAGCGTTCTGGAAATTCTGCCAGCCTCCACGGCTGCCCCATCCGGAAGAATCCTGATCGTCCAAAAAGTGGGACCAGGTGTAGTTGGCGCTGAACTCCAGCCCCTGGCTGACCCGCTTGGTGAGCACGCCCTCCAGAGCATTGTAGTTGGAGACGCCATTATTCGTGCTGCCACCGATGTTCTGGAAGAGGGGATAGGGCTCATTGCCCAGGTCGCTTGGTCCGAGCATGTTCTCGGGGACCTGGTTGATGTCGACCGGGAAGTTCAGGTTCGACCCGTGATTTCCCACGTAGGTAAGCTCAGCGACATAGTTCGGTCCGAATTGCCGTTGCACTCCCAGCGACCACTGGTAATTCGTGGGAACCGGTGTGTGGTACTCGTTGTAGCTGACGCTGCTCCCATTGAAGGCGTCGGGCGTAGTCGGCGAACTAAGGTACTTTGAATTGAGGCTGGTGGCATCGAACGAACCCACTCCGCAGCCAGGATCCGTCGTGTCCGGTGCTGAGCCTGTGCCGCTGAGTTGCACAATCGGGCAGAGACCGTTGGTGGTATCGCCATAATTGCCGCTGCTGCCGAAGGCATTGCCCATGCCGGCGCCGTAAGTATCCTCGCTCCAGGAGGCAGCGTAAACTCCGAAGCCGCCGCGGATCACCGTACGCGGCATCATCTCCCAGCTGAAGCCCACGCGCGGCAGGACGATGTTGTATTTGGGCGCCTGAAGATTCGTGCGTCCGTTGGCGTGGCTGAAGCCGTACCATATGGCTCCCAGCGAGCCGTTCGCCGGATTCGTCACGGTAGGATCGAAAGCCGCTTCATTGCCCTTGACTTCCGACCAGCCAGTCTCGATCTCATACCTCAATCCCAGGTTTACCGTTAATTTGGGGTTTATTTTGATGTCGTCCTGCGCAAAGAGCTGCGGGCTCTTCCATCGTCCGCCGAACTCCGGCGTAACCTGGGCGCTCCAGCTCTGGGTTTGCCCAAGCAGGAAATCGGCATACCCCACGCCGGAAGAGTAGGTCTGCCCGGGGGACACGGTCACAGCGGTTTGGCCGTTCATCGACGTGTACTCGCCGTTGTAGTTCATGCTGCCGGCGTTGATGTTGCCCCAGGCGGTGGAGTCGGCGCGGTTGATAAGGAACTCGCCGCCGAAGTGCAGCACCTGACGGCCGCGGACGAGGCTGACCACGTCGGAGGGATCGAATACGAATTCCTTATAGACCGCATTCGAGGACGATCCCAAGCCGTAGAAGTCGTTGATCCCTATATTCGGGAAGTTATCCGCCTTCGCGAACTGCCATCCCAGCTTGCCGGGAAATCCCTGATTGATGGTGAATGGAGTGAAGAAGTTGAGCTGATCGGTAAAGCCCAGACGGACTTCGTTAATCAGGTTCGGTGTGAAGGTCCAGACATCCGACACCTCGGCGTTGTCGCGGCTGACGTCGCCATTCTGACAGTTGATGGGGCAGGCCAGACTGAGATACGTCGCGGGGTTATCGCTCTCCGTTTCCGTCGCGGTCAGCCGGTTGCGGGGGGTGATGTCATAGTCCAGGCGCCCGAAATACTTGATGAAGGGGTTGGTGCTGGGCACGCTGTACGTGTAATTGTTTTCGGCGATTCCGGAGGTGACGTTTCCTGGCGTGTTCGAAGGCGGGAAGTAGCTCTGGATCTTTTTCGCTACCGGATCGATCATGCTGGCCGGGATGGCGTTTGTTCCATATTCCGAGAGAAATGTCTTGCGGATCACGCATGGGCAGGTTTGCGTATACGGCCCGTTGGGCGTCGTGTAGGTGTAGGTGCCGGTCGTCTGGAGAGTCTGTGTGGTTGGGTCGTAGAGGGTAGGCAGGCCGGCGCCGGAAAAGTCTCCGCCTTCCAGAGCGGTATTGGGCACGGTGGTGAAATTGATCGAAGCGCCGCCGTTGTCGATGGTCTTGTCGTAGTCGAAGAAGAAGAACATTTTGTGGCGCAGCACGGGGCCGCCCACATTGAATCCGAAGTTATTGAAGCGCAGCACCGGAACCTTGGGGGGGGTGGCGCCCGCAGGAGTAAAGGCGTAGGGCACCGCTTCCAGCGCGTTGTTCTGGAAATATTCGTAGCCTTCGCCGTGATACTGTTCGGTGCCGCCTTTGGTGATCTGGTTGTAGACGATGTCGCCGATACCGTACTGCGCGGAGAAGGCGTTGTTGCTGATCTTGACTTCGGCGGTGGTTTCGAAGATGGTGACGTCAGAGTTCTGGCTCATGGG
>JASIAO010000404.1 GCA_030041955.1 Acidobacteriaceae bacterium
AACTCCTGAGTCTTGCGCACCAGCGGATTCTCGAGCGCCGCTGCCTGCGCGCTGCCGGCGATCGCCGGCGTCTGCCGCGCGGGCGCGCCCTTCGCGGCCGATTCCGGTCCGTTTTCACCGGGTACAAACGCGATTTTCTGCGTGGCGCCAATTGCTCGCAGCGCCTTGCGGCAGATCGCTTCCGCCTCCGCGTTCACAGTGAGCGCCAGCATCGCCTTGCGCATGGCGATCTCCACCTGGATCGCGTTCCCCTGGAACGTCCATGAACCCTCGTGCACGGCTACCGAGGCGGTTTCATGGCCCTCCTGAGCGAGAGCCGCACACACAGCTTCGCGAATCTGATCCAAGTCCGGCGCGGCGTTCGGAGCAAGCGCCAAGGCGCCTTCGGTGGCTTGGGGAGCTGGCTCTGCGAGGCCGACGGCCACGGGCTGCCTGGCTTCGGCGGCACGGGCGACGGATTCGACTGGCGAAGGCGCGCGGGGAGCCGGGGGAGCAGGGATACTCGGCGTCGGCGCGGTCTCGCCCGTTATCTTGCGCTCGCGGTCCGCCTCAAACGGCGACGGACGCGGCGGAGCTGCTGATGGCGTTCCGGTCGCGCCGCCGCGCGAAGTCGTTCCCGAGCTCTGCGCTGCACCCTGCACGCTGTACCCTGTACGCTGTGCGCTCGGCGCTGTACGCTGAACGCTCGGTGCTCCGCCCTGCACGCTGGAGAGCAGCTCTTCCACCGGCAACAGCCGCTGCAAATGGACGAGCTTCACCAGCCCCAGTTCCAGGTGAAATCTCTGTTCCTGGCGGTAATTCAGGTCGTCGAATGTGCGCAGCATCACCTGCAGAAACCGCGTCAGATCCTCTTCCGAAAAAAGCATTGCTGAGCGCGCCGCACGGGCTCGCGCGTCCTCGGATATCTGCAACAAATCGGACTTTTCACCGCCTATCCGAGCCATCAGGGCGTTCCGCAGATAGCGGACAAACTGGCGCGCCAGCGCCGCCGGACTGTTGCCCGCGTTCAGCAGCGTATTGGCCTCTTCGATGACGGCCGAAGTCTGCCCCACGCTGATCGACTCCATCAGGCGCTCGAAGACGGTGTCCGGCACAGATCCCATCAGCTCGCGAATCTGCTCCGAGGCCAGATGCGGCCTGCCATTCACCAGCGTCGCGGAGGCGATCGCCTGATCCATGATCGACAGTGCGTCGCGCATCGACCCGTCGCCGGCCTCGGCCAGCAGTGCCAGCGCGGCATCTTCCGCGTCGATCTCCTCCTGCGCAGCAATCGTCCTCAGCTGTGCCAGGATGTCGTCGAAGCGCACCGCGTGAAAGCTGAAGTGCTGGCATCGCGAGCGGATGGTCTGTGGAATGTCCTCCGGCTGCGTCGTGGCCATCATGAAAACGACGTGTTCCGGTGGTTCTTCGAGAGTCTTCAGAAGCGCGTTAAAGGCGGCGTCCGTAATCTGATGAGCCTCGTCGAGGATCCAGATGCGGTACCGGTCGCGAGCCGGGTTATAGCGGGCGGCCTCGCGCAGCTCGCGAATCTCATCGATGCCGCGGTTTGTCGCCGCGTCGATCTCCATCACATCGACGGAATTGCCCGCGCGAATCTCCTGGCAGGAGTCGCACACGCCGCATGGTTCTGGAGTCGGGCGCTCGGGTGTGCCCACCGCGGTCCGGCAATTCAGCGCCTGGGCCAGAATGCGGGCAATCGTGGTCTTCCCGATGCCGCGATGCCCGGAAAAAATGTAGCCGTGCGCGATGCGGCCCTGGTCCAGCGCGTTGAGCAGGGTACGGGTGACGTGCTCCTGCCCGGCTACGTCGGCAAAGCGCTGAGGACGGTATTTCCGGGCGAGTACCTGGTAAGCCATCGAAAGCTGATTGTATCGGGTTTCGCGCGTGGCCGGATCAGGCCCCGCGGGAACGTTTTTCCCTGCTGCTTCGTAACCTTAAGTCGTGAGTAATCCCCGAGCTGTCACCGTCCTCGAATCTGAAAGGCACGAGCCACCCAGCACAATTTCGGGATTCCGCCTGGCTCTCGGGCTGGCGCTGGTTCGCATGACGATCTACTGTTTCGCGGCGGCGCATTATGGCTACTTCCGCGACGAACTTTACTATCTGGACTGCGGACAGCACCCCGCGTGGGGTTATGTGGATCAGCCGCCGCTCATCGGCTGGGTCGCCTGGCTCCTGGAACACAGCATCGGGACCTCGCTGTGGGCTCTCCACCTGCTGCCGGCCCTGGCTGGATCGGCCACGATTGTGCTTGCCGGGCTGCTGGCGCGGGAACTTGGCGGTGGCCGGTGGGCGATGTTTCTGGCCGGCCTGGCTACGCTGCTCGCGCCCATCTTCCTCGCCCTCTCGCACCTTTTCACGATGAACGCGTTCGATCCGCTCGTGTGGACGGCGATGGCGTTCTTCCTGGTGCGGCTCTCAAAGCGCGATTCACAGCGGTTGTGGATTCCGATTGGCGCGCTGGCCGGTATGACCATTCTCAACAAATATGGTGTGCTCTTCTGGTTCTCCGGCCTGCTGCTCGGCCTTTGCCTGACGCCGCTGCGCCGCAGCCTGCGTCAGCGATGGTTCTGGATCGCCTGCGCGCTCACGGTGCTGATCGCGCTGCCCAACTTTTTGTGGGAACAGCAGCACCAGTTTCCTTTCCTGCAGCTCATGCATAATGTGCGCGAGAGCGGGCGGGATATCGCGCTTCCGCCGCTGCCGTTTCTCGCGGCCCAGGCGCAGATGCTCGGCTATTTTGCCGCCGTGCTCGTTGTTTTCGCGCTGATGTTCTTCTTCTCGCGCTCCGGGAGACCGTATCGAGCGCTTGGATGGGCTTACCTGGTATTCGTTGCGGAAATGCTGGTGCTGCACGGCAAGATGTATTACGTTGCGCCGGTTTATCCGATGCTCTTCGCCGCGGGTGCAGCGCGATTCGAAAGCCTGACGCAGAGCCGCCGCTGGGTGTGGACAAAGCCGGCTCTGGCTGCCGCCATGACCGCCATTGGCGTCGCCTATGCGCCGACCGCCGTGCCGATTCTCAGCATTCCTCATTTTCTGGCGTGGGAGCACACTCTGGGCGTGCGGCAGCAGAAGTTCGAGCACACGCAGCCCACCGTTCTGCCGCAGATCTATGCCGATATGTTCGGCTGGCCAGAGATGGTTCAGCAGGTTGCGGCGTTCTACGACACTCTTCCGCCGAATGTGCGGCGAGACACTGCGATTGTGGCGAACAACTACGGCGAGGCTGGAGCTATCGACTTCTTCGGCCGGAAGTACGGCCTGCCCAGGGCGATCAGCCCCCACCAGACGTATTGGCTGTGGGGACCACGCCAATATACGGGGGCGAGCCTGATCATTCTCGGGGAGGTCAATCCTGATCGCATGGCCCAGCTGTGCACCAGTGATAAAGTCGTCGGAAATGGTTACAATCCGCTGTCGCGCGCCAATGAATGGCTGCCGATATACTATTGCCAGGGATTGCATCCCGACCTGCAGACGCTGTGGCCGCAGCTGAAGAAGTGGGATTGAGAGGAATGGAAGGCGACGAAGAGCTGATATTCCGTCTTGCCGCGCCGTCGGATATCCCCCGCTTCCCGCTGCTGATCGAGGTGTCGGTGCGGGGATTGTCGGCAGCAGACTATTCTGCCTCGCAGATGGATCAGGCGCTCGGGACCTGGCTGGGCCTGGACACGCGGCTCATCGAGGACGGGACGTATTTCGTGGTGGAGACGGCAGAGGGTCAGTTGGCGGCCTGCGGTGGATGGTCGCGTCGCCGCACCCCCTACGGCAGCGACCATCGTCCGGACCGCGACGATGCGCTGCTTGACCCAAAGACCGAAGCGGCGAAGATTCGGGCGTTTTTCGTGCATCCGGAGTGGGCGCGCCGCGGCATCGGCAGCCACATCCTGGAGTTATGCGAGCAGGCCGCGCAGGCCGAGGGCTTCACGCGCCTCGAAATGGGCGCCACCCTTACCGGCATCCCGCTCTACCGCCGCCACGGCTACGTGGAACAGGAGCGAATCGAGCTACCTCTCGCGAATGGCGAAACGCTCCCCATCGTCCGAATGTCGAAGCTGCTTTAGTCGAACGAATTTGACTCAGCGGCTATGCTTTTTCGCCCGCCGCCCGTTGCTCGCCGTCTTGTGCACGGCCTTCTTGCTCGCGGCGCGCGCGCGGCGGCGAATTTCCTCAGGTGAGTACATGGATTTGCGGCAATTCTCGGCTCCGCAGTTGCACCGCGCCTCGTCTTCGTCGCCGTCATAGAGATAGTAGTCGTAGGTCAGTTCCTCGCCGGCGGCGATGTTGCGGATGGCCATGATCCAGACGCGCCCGTCGATCTCCTCGGTTTCGCAGTTCGGATCGCAGGAGTGGTTGATGAACATCGCCGTCCCGTGTCCGTCGATGACCGTCGAGCCGTCACCCACGCCAAAGAGGTAGGTAGTCGGCGAGTTTTCATATTTTTCGTCGGCTATCTCCTTTGTGATCCGCGGTCCGGTGTACTCCACCACCTGCGTGCCTTTACGGATGGGGCCGGTTGTATAGCATCCGGCCGCGTGGATGGCCGATGAGCGAATGATCAGTGCCATATCGATTGCAGAATAGCAAAGGCTCGTTCCCTGGGGTCCGCGCGTCTAAACTAGAAAGAAGTGCTGCGAATTCTCTCCATCGCCGGAACCGTGTTCCTGCTCGCGCTGCCGATTGCCGCGCAGCAGCAGGACTCTTCCTCGTCCACTTCCTCGTCCAGCCAACAAAGCCAGTCCACGCCCGCTAACCCGCAGAAGAAGGATCAATCGGCATCGGCTGCGGCGAAGAAAGACAACGACCAGAAGCCGGCGACGAAACCGGCATCGACAGCCGGTCAGAATCCCTTCCCTGAGGCGCAATCGGAGAAAGCTGCGCAGCAGCCGCAGCAGCAGGACAATGCGCCCTCAGCGCCTGCGCCGCAGAGCACCCAGCCGCCGAAAGGCTCCTCGACCGCCGATCGGAACCCATTTCCTGAGGCGCAGTCGGAGAAGGCCGCTGAGAAGGATCAGCAGGAGCAGCAAAAGGCCGACCAGGATTACAGCTCGAGCAGCTCGGGCGTGAAGGGCCTGGATTTGCCGGCCCAGGCCGGCCCACTCCCTGCGGGAGCCCCCGGCGCTTCAGAGTTCAATCCCAGGCTGGCGCGCAAGGATGTCAGCGTCGGGAATTTCTATCTCCAGACCGGCGACTACAAGGGCGCGTACGACCGCTTCCTCGAGGCGACCCAGGTGAACCCAGGGAGCGCGGATGCTGTCTACGGCCTGGCTGAGGCGGCGCGGCGCCTGAACAAGCGCGACGTGGCTCTCCAGTATTACCAGCTCTATCTCGCGGCGCTGCCCGACGGTCCCAAAGCGAAGGATGCGCGCAAGGCCCTGAAGGAAATGGGCGCTCAGCCGAAGCCCTGAACCTTGAACCCATCGTTCAATCCGGCCCCGCAAGTCTCTGAAACACAGCAGGAAAGACGATGGTATAGTGGCCGCACAGCGGCTCTCCCGCCTTTAGCTATGGACCTGAAACTCCAGGCGGTTTACGACGAGTATCGCGCCAAACTGGCTGGCCAATCGGCCGAATGGTGCCAGCTTCGCCCTGGGGGGGATGGCAATGCCTGGAACGCGCAGGAGTTGGTCGAGCATCTGGTGCTCGCGCTGCACAGCTCTAAACACGCGCTGGAAACGCGTATCGAGAAGGGACGGCCCTCGCGCGGAAGCGCAACGCTGATCCAGCGCCTGCGGCGCACAGCGGTCTTCACGTTTCGACGACTGCCGCGTGGCATTCCTGCGCCGCCGTTTGTGCGGCCAGGGCTGATGCGCTGGGGGCAGATGGACGGAACCGCGCTTGCCGAGCAGTTCCGCCATGAAGTGGACTCCGTGGACAAAGTCCTCTCCGCCATCCGCGAGCGCTTCGGGAACCGGCGGGTTGCGGCGCATTTCCTGCTTGGGCCGCTGAGCGAGGAAGAGTGGCGTCGATTCCACGTGATCCACTGCCGCCATCATCTGGACCAGTTGCGGCGGATCGAAGAAGCGGTCAGCCCCGCTGCTCCGCACGGCCGCGGGCGTCCGGGAACCCGCACGACAGCTTCAGTACTTTGACTTGATGGCGTAGGTCAGTCCCATGGTGAACTGGAACGAGTTGCGTTTCGTCGGCGGAAGGGTTGCGGGCGGATCGTTCAGATAGCTGTCCATCGTTCCCAGGGAAAAGCCGAAGCTCTTCCACGCAGGGAAGGTGAGGGTGTTGGATTCGTCGGCGGAATAGGCGTTGCTGTTGTTCCAGGCCGGGATGTAAGCGAGTTCCTGGGTCCAGATCACCGGCTTCAGCTTCAGCAGATAGCTCGCCGAAAAGGTGGAACCGATCAGGTTCTGATTGGAAGAAGGTGCGCCGCTGATGAAGGTTTGCTTCTCGTATTGCATCGTCGCCTTCAGATCGCCCTCCTCGTTCGGCTTCTTCAGGACCGTCCAGCCGATACCGCCGCCGTAGATCTGCTGCAGGCTGAGATCCTGGCTGAAGTTGTGGTCGAAAGCGGTCTGCCCCAGGCCGAAAAAGCGGGGCGAGAAGTACTCATCGCGCTCGGCGTCGAAATGCGTAATAGCGGTCTTGGTGACGGTGGCTGCCACCACTCCGGTCGGCGTTGTGTACGCGGGTTGCGTGATCTTGCCGAAAGAGCCGCTGAAGTCTGCCGAAGTCCGATTGCGCGTATCGAGCCAGGTCACTGTGGGCACGACGCGCACAAGGCCGAGGCTGCCGGAGACGGTGTACTGATTCTGGGTGGCGGTCACCAGCGTAGCGCCGGCGCTTGCGGCGCCGTTCCATCCGGCAAAGAAACTGGGCTGGTGGTAAAGCTGCTTATCCAGCGTGGCGTGATCGACGATGTACTGCGCATCCTTCACCGGGATGGGCTGGGGCACCGGCTGCTGACCGGCAGGATGCACCGTGATGGCGCTATCCGTCACGTCCAGCGGACCCTCGGGCAATTTTGCCACGGCTTTCCTGCCGTGCATCTTGTTTTGGGTGCTGAGCACGGAGAAATCTCCAGTGGTGTGCAGCTCCTTAATCTTTGCCCACGGCACCTTCACATCGCCCAGCGAATCGGTGTGGAAGGTGACCGTCCCGCTGATCTCGTTGACAAACTTGCCGTGCAGGATGTCTCCATCGCTCAGCACCAGCACATCGGGCGCGGCAGCGGCGGCTTTGGTGTCGGCCGCAAAGCATGGCAGCGTCAGGGTCGCAATCAGCAGGACCGGCAGGGCGCTGAGCAGACGGCGGAAACACGTCGAGAGCAGAGTCATTGGCAATCCATCCTTTTTCCGAGGATTCGTACGACTGCAAACGTGGTGGTTAAGCGGTTATGAGCGTGGATGCGTCCGGCGACCGCAGGTGTTGCAAAGCTTTCTACAGTGGCCAAATCGGAGAAAAACCGCTTCCAGGAGGATACCGCGCTGGACGCGCCGCCGCTTTTTCCCGAGAATGAAGGTATGGCGCTGACCCGCGAACAGGCCCTTGACTATTTCCGCTCCGACGATCTGATCGGTCTGGGCATGGAAGCCGATGCCGTACGCCGGCGTCTGCATCCGGAAGGCGTGGTCACCTACATCATCGACCGCAACATCAACTACACGAACTTCTGCACGGAGTACTGCACCTTCTGCGCGTTCTACCGGCCGTTGAAGGGTAAGCAGGCCAGCGAGGGATACATTCTCGATTTCGAGACGATCTACGCCAAGATCGCGGAAACGCTGGAGATGGGCGGGACCGGCGTGCTGATGCAGGGCGGCCTGCATCCGGATCTGAAAATCGACTGGTTCGAGCGGCTGCTGCGCGGAATCAAGCAGCGGTTCCCGCAGATCTGGCTGCATTGTTTTTCGGCGTCGGAGATTCTGGCGATTGCCGAGTACAGCGAGTTGACCGTGCGGGAGACCATCGAGCGCTTGCGCGATGCAGGCCTGGATTCGATTCCGGGCGGCGGCGCGGAGATTCTCGATGACGAAGTGCGCCATCGTATTGCGCGGCTGAAGTGCCGCACGGAGGACTGGGTCCTCGTGCATCGCACTGCTCACCAGCTCGGCATGAGGACCACGGCGACCATGATGTTCGGCGTGGGCGAGACTCTGGAGCAGCGCGTGAATCACTTTGAGGTGATCCGGCGTCTGCAGGAAGAGACGGGCGGCTTCACGGCATTCATTCCCTGGAGCTTCCAGCCGAGACACACGGCGCTGGGTGGACGCGGCTGGGACGAGGCCACGGCGGTCGAGTATTTGAAGGTGCTGGCGATTTCGCGGCTGTTCCTGGACAACATCGAAAACGTGCAATCGAGCTGGGTAACGCAGGGGCTCAAGGTGCTGCAGATGGGATTGCGCTTCGGCGGTAACGACGTGGGCTCGGTGATGCTGGAAGAAAATGTGGTGAAGGCCGCGGGGACATCGAACTGCACGACGGAAGAGGAACTGCGCCGCGTGATCCGGGATGCGGGATTCAGGCCGGCCCAGCGGGACACGCTGTACCGCACTATGTTCCTCAATTAGCCAATAACCTAATCCGCTGTCCGGCTGCTGCCCACCAGATCGATCTCGCCCGTCATCACGTAGGCCCGCAGCACATACTCTCCGTCGGTGGTGCTCTTCGTGAAGTTGCGGAAGAAACCGCCCTTATCCGCGCCCCACGCCGGTGCTTTCACCTCACCAATATCCACCGATGCGTCGACCCGCTTGTAGTCGCCCGGGTGGACACCGCGCACCGTGATCTGCCCCGCCGTTAGCTCGATATCCTTGTTGCCCTCCACCCCGTCCACGTCCACCTCTCCAGCCTTCATGCGCACCTGTACGCTGGTCCGCCGCGGAACCTCGACCCGAATCTTCAGATTGTTATGCTGCCCGTAGTCGCCTGTAATCGCCAAATCGGCAACGCCAGGCGTCTCACTTGCTCGCATCGAGATGCGCCGCGCACCGTTCGCGTCGTCGGCCGTGCAGGTCACCCGCAGCATCTCCGCATCCGTGCCTACAATCTCCAGCCCCGCGGGGCGCGAGTCGATGCGCAGCGTCTCCCGCGCGTGCAGCGGAACCGCGAGGGCCTGTCCGCAGCCCGCCGTCGTGCCGGCAAAACTCCATGCAGGACTGGCCAGCAGAACCGCGCCTGCGACTGCCCAGAAGAATTTCATGCCTCATGTTACGAGGCCATAGGCAGAGAAGTTCCCCCGCATTCTCGTTCCCTGCTTCCGTTCATCGGCGCACCGCGCCCATCTCCATCCCATCGCACAGACAACAATTCGGCTCTATTGCGCCTCCAACTCAGTTGGTTTAAACGCGCCCGCCTAAGACCACCATGAAGAAAGCTCTCGCCGACCCAACTCAGCTCAAGCCCATCAACAAGAAAGACGGTCTCCTGCAGGTGATCGTGGAAACGCCTGCCGGCTGCCGCAACAAATTTGCTTACGATCCGGAACAGAGAATCTTTACGCTGAAGAAAATTCTGCCGGCCGGAATGGTCTTTCCGTGGGATTTCGGGTTTCTCCCGCAGACGATTGCGCCCGATGGCGACCCAATCGACGTACTGCTGCTGATGGATGAGCCTGCTTTCCCCGGAATTTCTGTGCTCTCGCGGCTCATCGGCGTGATCGAGGGCGAGCAGATCGAAGGCAAAAAGAAGACGCGCAACGACCGGCTGATTGCGGTGGCGCAGGCGAGCCACCAGTACGCCAGGATCCGCAGAGTCAACGACCTTTCCGACAGGTGGCTGAAGGAGCTTCAGGATTTCTTCGTCAACTATCACCAGCTCGAGGGCAAGAAATATCAACTGCTGGGGTGCAAGGGCGCCAGGACGGCGATGGACCTGATCCGGAAGGCGCACAGGGCGGCCTGAGGCCATGTTGGATCTGCTGATACGGTTTGTCGTCGGCGGAGCGGTGGTGAGCGCGTTCGCCATGCTCGGCGACATTCTGCGGCCGAAGAGCTTCGCCGGGCTGTTCGGAGCGGCGCCGTCGATTGCGCTGGCGACTGTCGGCCTGGCGATCCACAAACAAGGCAGCATGTACGCCGCGCGGGAAGCCCGGTCGATGATGCTGGGCGCGGCGGCATTCCTGGTCTATGCCGCACTGGCAAGCGCCGTGCTGCGCCGCCGCAGGATGAGCGCGCTGCTCACGACGGTGGTGCTGATGCCGGTTTGGTTCGGACTCTCGATCGGCTTCTGGTTCCTGCTGTTGGGGAGGGGCTAATTTGATTCTGGTCAAACTGTCGGCGCTGAAGGAAACCGAGCCGCACGAGTACCTGATGCGATTTCTGTTCGGCGGAGCCGCTACAGTGCTGGCGGGACTGATTGCCGACCGCTTCGGACCGGGCATCGGAGGCCTGTTTCTGGCCTTCCCGGCCATCTTTCCTGCGAGCGTGACGTTGATCGAAAGCCACGAGAAGGAGCGCAAGGCAAAGATCGGCTGCGACGGAACCCGCCGCGGCCGGATGGCGGCCAGCATTGATGCAGCGGGGACCGCGCTGGGCTGCGTGGGCCTGTTCGGATTTGCGTTTGTGCTGTGGCGGCTGCTTCCCGAACACAATCCGTGGCTGGTGATGATCGCGGCGATGATCGTATGGACCGGGCTTTCGGTGGCGCTGTGGAAGCTGCGCAGGATGCGTCTTTTCGGCAGGCATCCGGGACCTGCGCGGCGACATTCGTCAGCGTAATCAGCTGCGGGCGCGCGGTTCCGTCATCTTCTGCGGATCGAGAATCTCGCGAATCTGCTCTTCGCTGAGCAGATCCTTTTTTCGAGCCAGTGTGACGATCGACTGGCCGCTCGAAACGGATTCCTTCACCAGCTCTGCTGCTTTTGCATAGCCGATATATGGGTTCAGCGCGGTCGCCAGCGCGATGGTGCTTTCCGCGTAGTGGCGGCAGCGCTCTTCGTTGGCCGTGATGCCTTCGACGCAGCGCTCGCGGAAAACGCGCAGTGTATTGGCGAGGATGGTGATGCTCTGGAGGACGTTGTACGCCATGGCGGGCATCATCACGTTCAGCTCCAGTTGGCCGGCCTGCACCGCAAGAGCAACAGCGGTGTCGTTGCCGACGACCTGGAAGCTGACCATGGCGGCCAGCTCGGCCATGACCGGATTCACCTTGCCCGGCATGATAGAAGAGCCAGGCTGCAGCGACGGCAGATGGATCTCGTTGAAGCCGGTGTTAGGGCCGGAGGAGAGCAGGCGCAGGTCGTTGGAGATGCGGATGAGCTCCAAAGCGAGCGAGCGCAGCGCGCCGCTCACCAGAGCCATGCAGGCCTGGGATTGCATCGCCCAGCGCAGGTCCTGCGCGGGCAATAGTGTCTGCCCGGAGATGCGAACGAGGTTGGCAACAGCCTGGACGCGGAATTCCGGATGCGTATTAAGGCCCGTACCGACGGCCGTCCCTCCCAGGCCCAGCTCGCGGAGCGACTCAGCGGCCTGGCGCAACGCATCGGCGGATTTGCGGATTGCGATGCCGTAGGCGGCGAACTCCTGGCCGAGACGGATGGGCACCGCGTCCTGCATGTGCGTGCGGCCGGATTTCATGATGGGATCGAACTCGGAACCTTTCTTCGAGAAGGCCGCGGCGAGTGCGTCGAGCTCGGGATAGAGCGTCTCCAGCGCGAGCAGCGTGGCGAGGCGCGTCGCGGTGGGAAAGACGTCGTTTGTGGACTGGCCGAAGTTAACGTGGTCGTTAGGATGGACGTGCGCATACTCGCCGAGCTTGCCGCCGAGGATTTCGTTGGCGCGATTGGCGATGACCTCGTTGGCGTTCATGTGGAAACTGACACCGGCTCCGGCCTGGAAGACATCGACGACGAACTCATCGTTCCAGCGGCCTTCGATGACCTCCTGGGCAGCCTGGATGATGGCATCGGCGCGGCGCTGATCCACCGTGCCCAGCTCGCGATTCGCCTCCGCAGCGGCACGCTTGACCATGGCGATGGCGCGGATGAGCAAGCGATGGGCGCGCATGCCGGAGACAGGAAAATTCTCAACTGCGCGAGCGCTCTGCGCGCCGTAGTAGGCGCGGGCGGGAACTTCGAAGAAGCCAAGCGAGTCTTTTTCTTTGCGTGTTTCCGTCATGGTGGATACTCCTGCTTCCTGTGGATGCGCTCATTAGAATTCAGATCGCAGATTCTCTGTAATCCCTGGCAGTTTCCGCCGGGACCTCGCAGGCTGGCATCACTGGAAGCCCTCTTCGCCGGTCACTACCGGATAGCCGCGATCTTTCCCCCTGGCCGCGACCACCGCAATGTAGAGTCCTGCGGCCACTATGAGCGAGCCGCCAGCCACCATCCAAGGCGTCGGCTTATCGTGCCAGATCAGGTAAGCGACCAGCGCTCCGGTGGGCAATTGTGTGTAGTGGTACTGCGAAACCGTTGCCGCCGGTGCGTGCTTCACAGCCAGAAAGAAACACCAGCTCCCGATGGCGCAGAACAGCCCCATCCCCGACAGCGCTCCTGTCAGCCGCAGCGTCAGCGGCGCCGCGTGCCACAGCATGACGCTGAACCCAACCACGGCCATCACCACCCCAGAGAAAAATGTCAGACTCTCCGGCGATTCCGTCTGTGTCAGAGCCCGCGACCACACGACGCTGAGCGAGAAGCAACAGACGCACAGCAGGCATGCTGCGTATCCAGTCCAGTCGCCTTGCCGCCTGGTCCCGAACGGATCTACCGCGATCACCACCCCGGCAAACCCAGCCAGAATCGCCAGCGACCGGCGCCACTGCAGCCGCTCCTTCAGCAGCCACGCCTCCACCAGCGTGATCACCATCGGCGCCATGAACACCAGAATGTAGAACATCGAGAGGGTCAGGTGCCGCAGAGCGATCACTACGCCGAAGTTGTTCCCCAGGTCCAGGAGCGCGCGCACCATTTGCCGCCCCTTCTGCCGCGGTAGTAGCGCCCGCACCTGCCCGTTTACGGCGCCGCGCAGCAGCAGGAAGGCCGCCATAAACAGACCGAGGAAGGCGATCACCTCCCACGGCGGCAGGCCGGTCTGCCCCACCAGCTTAATGCTGGTGTCGGTCATCACCCACAGGGTAAAGGCGCTCAGAGCCAGTCCAATGGCACCGGCATTCGAGACAGACCTTTTCATCGTTGGATCTGCTCTGCCTCTCAATGAGCGCTCAACCGGTCGTCTAGTCGTCTCCGTCTGGACGTGCAGCCCTCAGGCCAGGATCGGCACTCCGGCAAACTCCGTCTGGATGCGGGCCTTCCACTCCGCAGGGCCGGTTTCGTGGACGGACGTGCCCTGCGCGTCGACGGCGACGGTAACGGGCATGTCCTCGACCGTGAATTCGTAGATGGCTTCCATGCCCAGGTCCTCGAAGGCGACCACGCGCGCGGCGCGAATGGCCTTCGAAACCAGATACGCCGCGCCGCCGACCGCCATGAGATAGACCGCGTGGTTGTCGCGAATCGCCTCAATGGCGGCCGGTCCGCGCTCGGCCTTGCCGACCATGCCCAACAGGCCGGTCTGCTCCAGCATCTGGCGGGTGAACTTATCCATGCGTGTCGCCGTCGTTGGACCAGCCGGTCCCATCACTTCGTCGCGCACCGGATCGACCGGGCCGACGTAGTAGATGAAGCGATTGGTGAAGTCGACGGGAAGCTTTTCGCCGCGGTTGAGCATGTCGGTCATGCGCTTGTGCGCCGCGTCGCGGCCGGTGAGCAGGTTGCCGCGCAGCAGCAACACTTCGCCGGGTTTCCAGGTGGCTGCTTCATCGCGTGTGACGGTGTCGAGGTTGACGCGGCGGGCGGAAGAGACGTCGTAGGTGAGCGTCGGCCAGTCTTCGAGCGAGGGCGGCTCCAGCGCGACAGGACCCGATCCATCGAGCACGAAGTGCGCGTGGCGCGTGGCCGCGCAATTGGGAATCATCGCCACCGGCAAATTCGCTGCGTGGGTGGGGTAATCGCGGATCTTGACGTCGAGGACGGTGGTGAGGCCGCCGAGTCCCTGGGCGCCGATGCCGAGCTTGTTGACCTTGTCGTAAATCTCGACGCGCAACTCTTCGATGCAGTTCTTCGGGCCGCGCGCGAGCAGGTCGCGCATATCGATGGGGTCCATCAGCGATTCTTTGGCGAGCAGCATGGCCTTTTCCGCCGTGCCGCCGATGCCGATGCCCAGCATGCCGGGCGGGCACCACCCCGCGCCCATGGAGGGAACGGTCTTCAGCACCCAGTCGACGATGGAGTCGGAGGGATTGAGCATGACGAACTTCGATTTGGCTTCGGATCCTCCGCCTTTCGCCGCGACCGTTACTTCGACCTTACCGCCGCGCACCATCTCCACGCTCACTACCGCCGGGGTATTGTCTTTCGTGTTCTTCCGCGCTCCCGCAGGATCGGCCAAAATCGAGGCGCGAAGCATGTTGTCCGGATTCAGATACGCGCGGCGCACGCCCTCGTCGGCCATTTCCTGGACGGTCATGGTGGCATCCCAGCGGACGTCCATGCCAATCTTCAGAAAAACGGTCACGATGCCGGTGTCCTGGCAGATCGGTCGATGGCCCTCGGCGCACATGCGCGAATTGACCAGGATTTGCGCGATGGCATCGCGCGCCGCCGGCGATTCTTCGCGTTCGTAGGCGCGCGCCAGGCTGGTGATGTAGTCCACGGGATGGTAGTAGCTGATGTACTGCAGAGCGTCCGCGATGCTCTGGATGAAGTCTTCCTGCCTGATCGTCGCCATGGGAGTGTGCCTATCTTTAGGGTACTCGAATCGATGACCCTGCTGCGCATGCCGCAGCGCGCGGGCATCGTCTAAGCTAAACAAATGGACAGTTCCGCGGGGAAGGCGGAGGTTTTGGACGTTCTGGTGATCGGCGCCGGTCCGACGGGGATGGCGTGCGCTATCGAGGCGCAGCGGGCCGGGTTTCGCTCGGCGCTGGTGGACAAGGGCTGCCTGTGCAACTCGCTCTTTCATTACCCGTCGCACATGACGTTCTTCACCACCTCGGAACTGCTGGAGATCGGGGACATTCCCTTTCCGAGCCCCAACGCCAAGCCCACCCGCAACGAGGCGCTGGAGTACTACCGTAAAGTGGCCGAACATTATCGGCTGGATGTGCGCGCCTATCGGATCGTGGAGAAAGTGACGGGGAAGGATTTCGACTTCGAGGTGCATACCCGCGACCGGTTCGGACGCGCGAACGTGTACCGCGCCCGAAAAGTGGTGGTGGCGACCGGCTACTACGACCTGCCGAACATGATGGATATTCCGGGCGAAGACCTGCCCAAGGTGCAGCACTACTACAACGATCCGCACCCCTACGCGGGGATGGACGTGCTGGTGATCGGCGGGAAGAACTCGGCGGCGATTGCGGCGCTGGAGTTGTGGCGGCACGGGGCGCGTGTGACGCTGGCGCACCGCGGACCACAGATGCATCGCCACGTGAAATACTGGATATTGCCGGATATCGAGAACCGCATCAGGAATGGCGAGATCAGGGCGTATTTCGAGACCACGGTCGCGCGCATCGATCCCGACACAGCAACACTGGAGACGCCTGACGGTTCTCTTACGATAGCCAACGATTTTGTTCTGGCCATGACCGGCTACCGGCCGGACTTCACGTTTCTGGAGTCGCTGGGGGTTCGGATCGAGGGCGAGGACCGGTGCCCGGCGTGCGATCCGAGGAGCCTCGAAAGCAACGTTCCGGGTATTTATCTGGCCGGCGTGATTATTGCCGGGGAGCGAACCAACGAGATCTTCATCGAGAACGGCCGATTCCATGGCCGCCAGATTGCCGAGGATCTGAAACAGCGGCTGCGACTGCCCGCAGGAGAACTGGCCGGAGTTTGAGACTCCGCGCCGAAGAATCAGGAGACAGTGGCCAGCGCGGCGTGGACCCGCCGCAACGGACATATTTGCAGTTATGTCGTTTCGAGGACCACGCACGATTCGCGGCCAGCTGATGGGCGCGCTGATTCTCTTTGAGATTATTGTGGTTGGCATCTTCACCCTGCTGCTGATGCATCAGCAGCGGCAGGAGCTGACCCGTCATCTGCGCCAGCGCCTGGAATATCAGGCCTACCTGGTGGCGGCGCAGGGCGGCCAGGTCTTTCAGTTCCAGGAGGGCCCCCAGGCTTTGCAGGGCGTGGCGGTGAGCGCGGCCGCGGCGCCCAGCGTGAGCGCCGCCCAGATCACCGACATGCAGGGGCTCACCCTGGCCAGCAACGACCCGACAGCCCTTGGCAAGCTGACGCTGACGACGCGGGAGAGGACCTACCTGCGCGAACTGAAGCGGCCGCAGATTTTTTCCACCTCGCCTGCCGAATGGGAAGCCGTAGCGCCGATCGTCGCGAACGGCAAGGTACAGGCGCTGGTATGGATTTATCCGAACGAAGCCCAGGACAAGCAGGATCTGAACTCGCTGCTGCGCATCACCGCGTTCTGGGCGCTATTTGTGCTGGCGGGCTGCACAGTGATTGCCGCCATTGTCGCCCAGTCCATCACGCGCCAACTGGCGCCGCTGACGCGCGCCACGCGGCGCCTCATTCACGACCCTGAAGATGCGGGCGCCTTCCCGCTGCCGGTGAAGTCGGCGAACGAGGCGGCGGACCTGACCATCGCGTTCAATCGCATGGTGGCGGCCATGCAGGAGCAGCGCGCGGGGCTGAACGAGACGCTGGCGCTGCTGGATTCCATGCTGGCGAATGCTCCAATCGGTTTTGCGTTCTTCGATCGCAAGTACCGCTTCGTGCGCATCAATCAGTTCCTGGCCGAGATGAACGGCTATTCGTTCGCGCTGCATCTGGGGCGTGGCGTGGATGTGATTTTGCCGCCGGCAGCTGCGCAGAAGCTGGAGCATGGGCTGGAGACGGTGTTCGAGACGGGACAGCCGATCCGCAATCTGGAGCTGGCGTGGGATGCAGCGGGACGGCCGCGCAGCTGGCTGGCGCACTTGTATCCGGTGCGCACCGATCCGGAGACGACGCGCTGGGTGGGCGCGATTCTGGTGGACACCACCGAGCAGAAGCGCGCCGAAGAAGCGCTGCGTCGCACGGAGAAACTGGCTGCCGCGGGACGGTTGGCAGCCTCGATTGCGCACGAGATCAACAACCCGCTGGAGGCGGTCACAAACCTGCTGTATCTGATCCGGCAGGAGCATCTTTCTCCTTCGACGGCACGCTTCGCGGATCAGGCGCAGCAGGAGGTGGCACGCGTCTCGGAGATCGCGCAACAGACGTTGCGGTTCTACCGGCAATCGACGCTGCCGGCGGTTACGAATGTGTCGGAGCTGCTGGACTCGGTGATCACGCTGCACCTGGGACGAATTCAGGCGCTGCCTGCCGAGCTGGAGCGCGATTATCCCGACGATCTGCCGCTCTTCTGCTTTGCCGGCGAATTGCGGCAACTCTTCGCAAACCTGATCACGAACGCGCTGGACGCCATGACTCCCGACGGCGGACGGCTGTTGGTGCGGGCGCGCGCCGTGAATCATGACGGCGAGACGGCGGGAGTGCGCGTGACCGTTGCCGATACGGGATGCGGGATCACGGCAGAGGCGCGAAAGCACATCTTCGAGCCGTTCTTCACCACCAAGGAAGCGACCGGCACCGGCCTTGGGCTGTGGGTGAGCGAACAGATTATCCGGAAGCACCAGGGACGCGTGCGGATTCGCACTTGCGCGGATGGAGCGGCGACGGGCACGGTGTTCAGCGTGTTCTTCCCCGCGGCCGGCGTGGAGACCATGGGAGAAGCGGTGGTGGCAGGCGTGCACGAAGAGAAGGCTGTGCTGTAGCCCAGTGGCCTCCCATTTCGGAATCCCATCTATCCTCTGTTCCGTTTCGCGACAGAACTCCTGATAAAGTTCAAAGCTTTCATCCTCACTCTCGCTCCCGCCGATACGCTTGCCAGGGTGACTTCCATGGTCGCGCGAATCCTCGATTTTTCCTGCTATCTGCCTGACAGCACCGCTACCCAGCAGGCTCTCGACGCCAACCTGCTGCTCCATCGCGATAGCCGCTGCCTTTACGCTGAGAGCCATCCTCTCGGCGCCCCGCGCGGCCTCGTCTTCGCGCTCGTTTTCGAGATTGCCATCGTGCTGATTGGCTTCTCCACCTGGCAGCTCTGGCATCTGCTTCGCTGAACCCCGACGGGGCGGCCCTGATTCGACGCCCGCTTCATCTCGCCAGTTCCTGCTGCTACCCTCAAACCATGCAGCTCGTCATCAACGGCCAGCCGCGCGACCTGCCCGCGCTCGCCGCCGGCGCAACGCTTCAGGATCTTTTCGCCGCACTCGACATCAAGCAGGATCGCGTCGCTGTCGAGCACAACGGCTCCATCGTCTCGCGTTCCGCCTGGCCTACCACCACCGTCGCTGACGGCGACCGCTTCGAGATCGTTCACTTCGTCGGCGGCGGCACGCTCTAACCGGCGCGCCCGGTATCATCGCCTCATGAGCAAAAAGCTTCGCTGGGGAATTCTCTCCACCGCTTCCATCGGCCTCCGCAAAGTCATTCCCGCCATGCAGCAGAGCGAACTCTGCGAAGTGGCCGCCATCGCCTCCCGCGATCTCGCCAAAGCCCACCAGGCCGCCGCCGCTCACGGCATCCCCCGCGCCTACGGCTCCTACGAGGAACTCCTCGCCGACCGGGCGATCGACGCTATCTACAATCCCCTCCCCAATCAACTCCATGTCCCGTGGACTATCCGCGCCGCCGAAGCCGGCAAGCACGTCCTCTGCGAGAAACCCCTCAGCATGGATCTCGGCGAGGCCGAATCGCTTCTCGCCGTCCGCGCCCGCACCGGCGTCCTCATCAGCGAAGCCTTCATGATCCGCTCTCACCCGCAGTGGCTGCGCCTGCGCCAGCTCCTCGACGAAGACCGCATCGGCCCACTTCGCTCCGTCTCGGTTTTCTTCAGCTACTACAACGTCGACCCCGCCAACATCCGCAACCGCCCTGAAACCGGCGGCGGCGCGCTCTACGACATCGGCTGCTACTGCATTCAGGCCGCTCGCACTGGCTTCGCGCAGCAGCCCACCCGCGTATGCAGCCTTATCGACCGCGACCCGCAACTCGGCACCGACCGCCTCACTTCCGCGATCCTCGATTTTCCCTCCGGCCACGCCATTTTCACCTGCAGCACGCAGCTCGTCCCGTACCAGCGCGCTCATTTCTACGGCACGCACGGCCGCATCGAGATTGAAATCCCCTTCAACGCACCCGTCGAACGCCCCACGCGCCTCTTCATCGACGACGGCCGCGACCTCTTCGGCGGCGGCATCGTCACCGAAACCTTCCCCATCGCCAATCAGTACACCCTCCAGGGCGACGACTTCGCCCGCGCCGTCTTCGACGGCAAGCCGCTCCCCGTCCCGCTCGAAGCAGGCATCGCTAACATGGCCGTCATCGACGCGATCTTCACTTCGGCCCGCACAAACCAATGGCAGCCGTTGCGCAGCAAGACCAACGTGCAACGAGTATCCTGTCCCTGAAGCTCCTTGGAAAAGGTCCATCGTTTCTGTATCAGGGCATGACTTCAGTCGTGCCGCAAAGAGCCCAAAATCCACCGGGCTTTTCAGCCCCGGAGGGCTGCTTGATGGAACGATCCGCTCATCGAAATGATCCGATGGACTTCAGGGACAGAACACTGGGTAGCGATAGCGACTAACTGGTTTACGCTTGCTCAATAACTCGGCCTAAGTCATACTTTTCGTGAAATAGGAATAGGGGGCCTTACCTGACCCTGCGCCGCCTC
>JASIAO010000405.1 GCA_030041955.1 Acidobacteriaceae bacterium
TTCTTCTTCGGCAACTACGAGCAGGAATACGTCCCCGGCAATCTCACCGGCTATGCGGATGTGCTGTCGCCGCAGGCGCAGAGTGGCGAATTCAGTTACGTCGAGTCGTGCCCGGCAGGAAGTCCTCCTTCCTGCGTGAACGGCAGCACCAACACGGTTAACGTTTTGAGCGTTGCCCAGGCCAACGGATTTCCCTACCAGGTGAATTCCGCCATCACCAACGAGTTCAACCAGATCAATCCTTCGGTGGGCAAGGCGCTGCAGAATATCCCCAACCCGACCATTCCCTATCAGGATGAGCTGATCTGGCAGTATCGCTGGAACTACGATCAGATCTATCCCACGCTGCGGTTCGATTATCAGATTCGCCCCAGCATCGAATGGCATGCGTCCTACGACCTGGAATGGCGCACTTATCCCGGTTATCAGAATTACCCCGGCGATCCGTACACCAACTCCAGCTTTAACTCGAGTTACCAGACCTACCAGACGGGGTTGGAATGGACGATCACGCCCCGGCTGGTCAACCAGTTCAATGCCGGCCTGCTCAATACCCAGGAGGAATTCAATGTGGGCCATAGCTGGGATCCGTTCACGCCGGAAAACAACCTCATCATTGATGCGCCTGGTTTCGTCAACGGCACCACGACCCTGTCTCCGTGGCTCCCTAACTACTACCTGCCTGAGCCGCGCAATAATCCGGTGCGCGACTTCAACGACATCCTTTCGTGGACCCACGACAAGCACACCTTCAGCTTCGGCGGCGACCTGCGCAATTCAACGGACTTCGACACCGGGGTCGCCGATCCGGTTGGCAACGATCTGGGCATCAACAGTCTCGATCCTGCGCTCAGCATGTTCAACTCCACGAATTTTCCCTATATGAATTTTACTGAAGCGAACAATCAGGATCCGGCCAACGCAGAGGCTCTGTACGCAACCCTCGTTGGGAGAATCAACTATTTCTCCGGATATAACTACGTCAACTCTGCAACGCACCAGTACAAGACCCTCGGCGTGATGAAGCAGCCCGAAGCGCAGACAGTCGGTGGCTTCTATATGCAGGATGCCTGGCGCGTCACGCCGCGCCTGGCCCTCAATTATGGCTTCCGCTGGCAGTTTTCCGGTGCCATCCACAACACCAACGACACCTACACCGATCCGACCTACGCCAGCCTGCTCGGCCCCTCAACTCACCTTTTCGCTCCCGGCCAGCTCAATGGCGTGCTGAACCCGCAGGTTTCCCTTCGTCCGGCTCCGTACAGCGGCGACATGAAAGAACCCGCTCCGAACGTGGGTTTCGCGTGGAATCCCCAGTTCTCCAATGGCTTCCTGGGCAAGCTTGCCGGAGGTTCGAACCTGGTTATCCGCGGCGGCGCTTCCGTCACCTGGTACGACGAGGGCTGGACGACCTTCGAGCAGGCGACGGAATATTCCAATCCCGGCGATACGCAGGACGTGTTCATGAATGCCGGCCCAGCCAACTCCACGACACCCGGCGAATTCCCTGCCGGTTCGCTGAGTCTTGGCAGCGGCATTCCTGCACTGAATAGCTTCCCCGGCAGCTTCAGCTTCCCTGTGCCTGAATCCGATTTCACCTTTGCGTATCAGCCTTTTGCCACAGTAGATCCGAATATCCGTTCGCCCTACATCGAGAATTGGAACTTCGGCCTGCAGCGGCAGTTCCCGTCCAACACGGTTGTTGAGGTTGACTATGTCGGAAACCATTCCATCCACATGTGGATGAACTACGACCTGAATGAAGTGAATATCTTCGAGAACGGATTTCTCAGCCAGTTCAAGACGGCGCAGGCGAACCTTGCGACTTACACGGCTTCAAATCCGGGGTGCGTCTCCGCAGGCACCTGCAGCTTCGAGGGGTCGGGTTCGTCAACCTCGCCCATCATGGAACAGGCGTTCGGCGCAGGAGGCAGTGCCTTTACCAATCCCACTTATGTGAATTATGTGCAGACCGGTCAGGCCGGAGCGCTGGCCTATGCGATCGCCGACAATTCGACCTACTTCTGCAATCTGGTGGGCGGCGCGAATTTCGCTCCCTGTGCCAACTATGGATATACAGGCTCCACTGGATACCCCATCAATATCTTCCAGGCGAATCCATACGCCACCGGCGAGCCTATCATGCTGCTCAGCGACCCGGGAAGCGAGTCTTACAACGGCCTGCAGGTCCAGGTGAAGCACCCAACCGGCCATCACCTGATGCTGATGGCCAACTATGCCTACAGCCACGCCTTTACCAACCGCTACATCGGCGACTACTACACCGCCGACGAGGCGATCGGCAACTTTACCACTCTGCGCGACCCAAAGCTGAGCCGCGCACCCTCGCCGTATGACCAGCGCCATACCTTTCGCACCTACGCCGTTTATACCCTGCCGTTCAACCCCGCGAATCACCTGATGAAAGAGGCAGTCGGCGGCTGGACGCTTTCGCCGATCTTCGAATGGTATAAAGGGCGTAACTTCAAGCTGCTCGGCGGCACCAACACCTTCAATTACTTTGCCGGATCTGGCCAGCCAGACGCGAGCGATTCCGGCGTGATTCTGAATGGTGTTACCACGAAGCAGTTGCAGAAGGCCGTCGGTTACTTCCCGGGTCCCAGCGTCTACGAGCCAAGGCTCTTAGTGAACCAGAACGTTTTCAGCGGCGGCGGTGCATGCAGCACCGGACAGGTGTGTCCGGAGGAGACCCCGGGCCAACTCGGCCAGTTTGTCTATCTCACCGGGCCGCAGTTCATCAATACCGATTTTGCCGTGACCAAGATGTTTCCCATCGTCGAAACGTTGCAGCTCAGCATTCAGGCTGAGATGCTCAACGCCTTCAACCATCCCGACTGGAATATCGTCGACGGCTATTCTGGTAACACCAATAACCCGGCGCAGTACGTCACCGTCAGCAACAACCCCGCTGCGGCGGGCAGCGAAACCAACCCCGAGGGGCTTAGCTCCGGCGGCTCGCGCGATATCCAGTTCCGCGTACAGTTAGTTTTCTGATGTCTCTGTCCTCCCGCATCCCTCGCGGCTTCAGATCATCGGAGCCGCGAGTCTTGTTCTCCGCTCCCTTCAGTTCCCGTCCTCAAACCAGGCTCCCGCGCCGAATGCGGCGAGCTGCCGTTTCGGCCGCCTACCCGGCCATCCACAGCCACCAGTGAGGAAAGCGTGAAGCCAATTCGAAGTGTGTTGTCGTTGCTTGCCGTCTGCGTTGTCCCCGCCATCCTTTCCGCTCATGCGCAGGTCACGCGCGCCGACTACGAACGCGCCCTCAGCCTCCAGAAGCAATACGACTCGCTGGTCGTGAACCTGCCCGACCCTCCGGTCTGGCAGGAGTCTGCCGACCGCTTCGTCTATCGCAAAACCGTCGAAGGCGGGCACGAGTTCATGATGGTGGATGCGGCGACCCTTACCAAACAGCCGGCCTTCGACCACGCAAAGCTGGCAGCGGCTCTCTCAACAGCCAGCGGAACACCCTACACCGCCGTCACGCTTCCCTTCCCGCGGTTCCGCTTCGTCGATAAGGATTCCGCCATCACTTTCTTTTTCGAGAATGCGCTCTGGCGCTGCGACCTGCAGGCTTACACCTGCGCAAAGCAGAAGCGGCATCCCGGCGAAGAGGCGGATGCCGACGATTACGGCTACGACAACACACCCAAAGCGGAGAACAGCGAGACCCGAACCCTGGCCTCGCCCGACGGCAAATGGCTTGCGTACATCCTCAACTACAACGTCTTCGTCCGCTCGAAGGACGGCAAGCAGACTCTCGGCCTCAGCCAGGACGGCTCGGAAGATAACTACTATGCATTCTCGACTCTCGCGTGGTCGCCTGACTCGAGTCACCTAGTCACTTATCGCATCCGGCCCGGCTACAAGCGAGTGATCACCTACGTGGAGTCTTCCCCGAAGGATCAGCTCCAGCCGGAAGTCTCCACCATGGTCTATCCCAAGCCCGGCGATGTGCTCGCGCTGCCGCAGCCTGTGCTTTTCGATGTTGCCGCGAAGCAGGAATATCCGATCGACAACGCCCTCTTCCCCAATCCCTACGACCTGAGCCCGGCGCAGTGGTGGAAAGACAGCCGCGGCTTCACGTTTGAGTACAACCAGCGCGGCCATCAGATCTATCGCATCATCGAGGTCGATGCTCACACGGGGCATGCGCGCGCGCTCATCACCGAGCAGAGCGACACCTTCATCAACTACGAGCCGCTGGTCGACAACCAGTATGACACCGGCAAGATTTATCGCCACGACGTCAACGACGGCAAGGAGATCATCTGGGCCTCGGAGCGCGACGGTTGGGAGCATCTCTATCTCTTCAACGGGCGCACGGGCGCGCTGGAAAATCAGATCACCAAAGGCCACTGGGTTGTCCGCGCGGTCAACCGCGTCGACGACGAGAAGCGGCAGATCTGGTTTGAAGCCAGCGGCATGAATCCCGGCGAAGATCCCTACTTCGTCCACGCCTGGCGCATCAACTTCGACGGAACCGGCCTCACCCCGCTGACTCCGGCCGAAGCCAACCATTACGTGGCGTTCTCGCCTGACGGCAAGTACTACGTCGATCTCTGGTCGCGCGTAGATCTGGCACCCACTATGGTCCTGTATCGCACCGACGACAACAAGCAGCTCATGGTTGTGGAGCAGGCCGACATCACCAAACTGGAAGCTGCCGGATGGCGACCGCCCGAAGTCTTCAAAGCCAAGGGCCGCGATGGCGTCACCGATATCTGGGGCCTCATCTACCGCCCGGCGAATTTTGACCCGCGGAAGAAATACCACGTCATCGAAGACATCTACGCCGGCCCGCAGGGCTCCTTCGTACCCAAATCTTTCTCCACCCGCATCGAGCCGCTCACGCAGCTGGGTTTTGTCGTCGTGCAGATCGACGGCATGGGCACCAACAACCGCTCACGCGCCTTCCACGATGTCGCCTGGAAGAATCTGAAGGATGCCGGATTCCCCGACCGCATTCTGTGGCATAAAGCCGTTGCCGCTAAATACCCCTGGTACGATATCTCCGACGGCGCAGGCATCTTCGGCACCTCTTCGGGTGGGCAGAGTTCCATGGGCGCTCTGCTCTTCCATCCTGACTTCTACACGGTCGCCGTCTCCAACAGCGGCTGCCATGACAACCGCATGGACAAGATCTGGTGGAACGAACAGTGGATGGGCTGGCCCGTCGGCCCGCAGTACTCGGAATCGTCCAACGTGGACAACGCCTGGCGTCTGCAGGGCAAGCTGCTGCTGATCTACGGCGAAATGGATCACAACGTCGATCCCTCGTCCACGCCACAGGTCGTCGATCGCCTCATCCGCGCCAACAAGACCTTCGATCTGCTCATGGTGCCGGACGCCGATCATGGCACGCGCGGTCCGTTCGCTTACTACACCGAGCGTAAGACTTACGATTTCTTTGTACGCAACCTGCTCGGCCAGCAGCCGCCCGACTGGAACGCCGGCCCGCCACAACCTTCGCCGCAGTAGGCCTTTCGGCGCCGGGCAGTTTCCTCGCGCCCGGCGCGCCTCATTGTTCGCTAAGAATTGAATTACCGGAAGCGCCGGATCCTGAGCGTGTGCCGTCCCGAACGGTAGAAGCCGGTCACATACACCGTCGCCCGCCCCCGCGTCGAAAAGATGAGCTGGCGCATGCGCAGCAGCGAAGTCCCTTTCGGGATGTTTAAGAGCTCCGCCATCCGCGTGTCCGCGTCCGTTGCGTCGATCTCTTCGTCAGCGTACGCCAGCTCCACGCCGCACTCATGCTCCAGGAATGAAAACAGCGAAGTCTTGTCCAGCTGTGCGTTCGCCAGAGTCGGATACTCCTCGTCAGACCAATAACAAATTTCGAGAGCTACCGGATCGTCGCCAGCCAGCCGCACCCTCTCCAGTCTTCCCAGCCGAGCGGTCGGCGGAAGCCCCAGCCTCGCCGCAATCTCATGCTCACGCGTCACAATTCCGGAAGATACGATGCGCGAGTGCGCCGTCAGTCCCAGGCTCGCCATCTGTTCCGTGTAGCCCAGCAGCTTGTTAAAGTGCACCTTCGGCGGCGCGACAAATGTTCCCGCTCCATGGCGGCGCTCCACAACGCCGTCGCGCGCCAGCTCCGTCAGGGCGTGCCGTGCTGTCATCAGGCTCACGCGGTGCAGCCTCGCCAGTTCGCGCTCCGACGGCACCAGATTGCCCGGCTTCAGCTGCCCGGCTTCAATCCGGCGAAGGATGGCGCTCTGAATTTTCCGGTACGCTGGTTCTTCCCCGCGGTTCGGCATGACTCCCTGAACTTCTCTTCTGGCCCGGATCCGGAGGCCGCGCGGGCGTGTGGCGCGCTCCACCCACTTCACCATATCAGAACCTCCCGCCATGCAGGCCTTTGCCTCGCTGCCCTCTGCGTGCTATATAGCGCACCATACCACTGCTTTAGCGCACATGCAAATGAAAGATTTTTATAGGGCGACGATTCCTCGCGCCCCTTACTGTTCAGTTGCCGCGGCATAGCGGCGTGCGGAGCTTTCGAGCATTGAACCGATAGTAAACATAGCTTGATTGCAACCGGCCGGGCTCAGGCTGCCCGATTTTCACTCTGCCCCATAATCCACAGACAGCTGATTTTTGCCCTTGACACGACGGAAGCAATGCTATATAGCAATAACACTGTGCTATATAGCTGTCTGCAACGCACTTCTTTGCAAAACCTACGGAGGAGGCCTTCCATGAACTGTAAAATCAGATCGACGCTCATTGCGTCCGGCAGCGCATTTCTGCTGCTCCTGCTGCTCATCGCGCCTGGATCGGCATGGGCGCAGCAGGCCGCGGGTTCCATCACCGGAACCGTCACCGATTCCTCAGGCGCGGCTGTCGCCGGAGCCACCGTCACCGCGCAGGACGTCAGTCAGGGAACTACCTGGACCACCAAAACCACCAGCGCTGGCCTTTACGACTTTCCCGCAATCTCCGCGGGAAATATCCAGCTAAAGGTGGCGGCGCAGGGCTTCGCGACCGAGGTTCGTGCAACCTTCACGCTGACGGTGAACCAGGTCGCTCGCGTGGATTTCCACCTGAAGGTTGGCCAGGTAAACGAAACGGTAACGGTGAGCGGTGCGCCTCCTATTCTGCAGACCTCCTCGTCCGACTTGGGGAATGTTCTCAACGCCAACACCGTCGTGAACCTGCCCCTGGCCTCGCGCGACCTCAACCAGTTGACGCTGCTGACGCCTGGCGTAGTGAGCCCTAATGTCTTTTCCTTTGAAGCTCCCGTCAGTGCCTTCGGCACGGGCCGTCCCTATGTCGATGGCGCCCGCGAACAGGACGACACTTTCTGGCTCGACGGAATGGACATGAACCAGCCGGACAACAGCGACGTCTCCTATACGCCCGCTCCCGATGCCGTGTCGCAATTCGACCTGATCACCAGCAACGCTCCGGCAGACTACGGCAACTACATCGGCGGCATCGTCGTCGACACGATCAAGTCGGGCACGAACCAGTATCACGGCGACCTCTACGAGTACGTGCGCAACACCGCTCTGGATGCGAACTCCTGGCAGGACAAGGGTTACGCCTACTTCCAGATTCAAAACCCCAGCGGCACCGGCTATGTCAACGACACGGCTTTTCCCCGGCCGCCGCTGCACTGGAATGACTTTGGCGGCACGCTGGGTGGCCCAATCCTGAAAGATAAGCTCTTCTTCTTCATCGACGAGGAAAGCACGTTGTACAGCGTGCCAAAGACGGAACAAAGCAACAATGTCGTTCCTGCGGCTTTCATCGCTGGTAATTTCGGTTCCCTCTGTACCAGCGCGGGCGGCTCCTTCAATGGCCAGGGAATCTGCTCCGTCTCGAGCGGACAGCTTTACGATCCCTACAGCGGCAACTATGGCAGCCGCACAGCCATTCCGAATAACGATCTCGCCACATACATTCCCACCGCCAGCGATGGCATCGCCTTCAGCAAAGCTGCGCACAGCATCGTTACTTCCACGCTCTACCAGAACTCGATCGAACAGCCGAATTACTACACCACCAGCTCCATCAATTCGTATCAGGGCGATGCCAAGATCGACTGGCAGGCCACGCAGAGCGATCACATCATGGGCAGATGGACGCAGATGCACACGATGTATACCGCATCCAATGGCATCGACAATGCCCTCGATCCTGCGGCCGAAAGGGAGTATCCGCTCAAGAACTTCGTCCTGAACTATGACCACACCTTCACTCCCACGCTGCTGAACGAGTTCCGCGTCGGCTTCCAGGACTTCCCGGCCAACGACCAGGAATACTCCAACACCAGCGGCCAAAATCTGCCCTCTGTCTTTGGCATTCCGGGAGTCAATGACACCCTTCTGCCCTCCATCAGCTACGGGGAGTTTGGCTCCATCGGCAGCGCCGACCTGCTCGAAAGCTTCCACGACACCAATATGGAGTTCGAGGACTCCGTCACCTGGACCCACGGACGCCATTCCATCCACACCGGCTTCGAGTTCTTTAACTACCGCATGAACGATGTCTATCCTGGCAACGCCGGCCTTGCCGGCAGCTGGTCCTTCACCGGTCAGTTCACGGGGAACTCGGCCTCGGGCACCTCGGGCGGAGATGGATTTGCCGATTTCCTGATCGGCTTGCCTGAGAATGTGCAGGAAGGTTCGCCTTTCACCCTCCACCTGCGTAACAGCATCTATGGCGGCTACGTCCAGGACAATTACCAGGCAACCCACAACCTCATGCTGAACCTCGGCCTGCGCTATGAGGACATTACGCCGCGCAACGATGCCGTGCAGGACGCCAACATCAACTTCAATCTTCTGACCGGCACGCCGGAGGTCGGCGAGAACTACAGCAACTATCTCGGCATCGCCGACTGGCAGCCGCGTTTCGGCTTCGCCTGGCAGCCGCCGTTCGCTCCTCAGACGGTGGTGCGCGGAGGCTACGGCATCTCCACTTATATGGAGGGCGTGGGTGTCAACAACATGGCCGATATGAATCCTCCCAACACCGTCGCTCATGAAGTGACGTACGGCGCCGTCAACCTGCCCACCTTCACGCTCGATCAGGGATATTCCACTTTCCCCGCTAACGGCTGCACGCTGACCGGACTGCAACAGCTCTCCGCTGGTTGTATCTCAGGCGCCACCATTCACGAAACCAACCCCAACCTCCGGCCGGCGGTCGACCAGCAGTGGAACCTCACCGTCCAGCACCAGTTCGGTCACTCCGTCACGGCTTCTCTCGGCTATGTGGGCAACAAGATCGACCACATGACCGACATCTATTGGTACGGGCAGTCGGTCCTCCATCCGGGCGGCACGATCACCCCGCCGCCCTATTCCGCGGCGCTGTTTGCCGCAGGCGCCGGCGCGGTCCGCTACAACGCTTCCGACGGGATTTCGAATTACAACGCTCTTGAAGCCGTCCTGTCGACGCGAAATTATCACGGCCTCGACTTCCAGGGCTCATATACGTGGTCCAAGTGCATGACCGATTCTCTCGGATACTTCGGCTCTTACGGCGATGAAGAGGGAATCGGCGAATCCCAGACCGTCGGACAGCACAACTTTTTCCAGAACGAATACGACCCCCTGGGCGACTACGGTAAGTGCACTACGGACGTGGCTGGCGTCTTCAATGGATACGGGGTCTACGCCCTTCCCTTCGGCCGTGGCAAACAGCTGGCCTCCGGCGTCTCCAAACCCGTCGACGAAGTCATCGGTGGCTGGCAGACAGCCATCGACCTGACGTTCCACTCCGGATTCGCCATTGACCCCGCCGGTCCCGACGACTCCGGCACAACCTCTGTTAACCCGCGGCCCGACTGCGTCTCCGGCGTTCCCATTTACTCCCACCCGCAATGGGAGCAGATCGGTAACTCCTTCGGCCTGGTCACGCTCAATCCGAACATCGCCACAGCTCCCGCCCAGGGAACGTTCGGCAACTGCCAGAATGGCGTGTGGCGCGGCCCTGGTCTCAAAACTGCAGACCTGAACGTGGCCAAGGTGTTCCCCGTCACCGAAAGAACCAACCTGGA
>JASIAO010000406.1 GCA_030041955.1 Acidobacteriaceae bacterium
ACTTCCGGCTTTGACGGCCGCGGCAATGCGCTGCCGGCGGAGATGCTGCCCGCAACGATCTACTTCAACGACGTGGTCTTCCATCTCGCTCCCGCGAAGTCCGGCGTTCCCGACGCGATCGCAGCGAACGGCCAGACCATCCAACTGCCTGCCGGCGGCTATAACCGCGTATATATCCTGGCCGCATCGGCGAGCGGCGATCAGAAGGCGGAATTCAAAGTCGGCAACAACACGGATGAACTGAATATCGAGGACTGGGGCGGATTCGTCGGCCAGTGGGACGACCGTATCTGGAGTTCTCCCGATACGTCGCACGATAACTACGGCGAGATGATCGGGCTCAAACCCGGCTTCATCAAGCGCGCCAATCTGGCGTGGTACTGCGACCATCACCACGACGCGACTGGAAAGAACGTCGCTTACTCCTATTCGTATCTGTTCGGTTATGGGATGAATCTGCCGCCCGGAGCGAAAACCCTCGCGCTTCCGGACAACAACAGGATCCGCATCCTCGCTGTTTCAGTTGCCGAAGAGAACCCCGCCATCGTCCCTGCGCAGCCGCTGTACGATGTGCTCCCTTCGCCAAATGCAGGAGCGCCGGACTTCAGCATGTCCACCGAGCCGGAAGTCTCCCTCTCCCAGGGCAGGGCTGCAACCAGCCGCATCCTCGTCATCCCGCAGAGCAGCTTCAACGGTACGCTGACTTTTGCGGCGTCCGGTCTTCCTGAAGGCGTCACAGCTTCGTTCAATCCGGCGAAGACATCCGGGTCGACCGCGCTCACGCTCACTGCAGACAGCTCTGCTGCTCCTGCAACCGCGACGGTTACAATCTCGGCGGCCTCCGGAGGCCTGTCGCACAGCATCACCACGGCGGTTTCGGTTACGCCGGTGCTGAGTGGCACCGTGCCGGTTGACCTGTCCTCTGCCTTCAACGTCACCGGTATTTACACGGATGGGTCGAAGTTCGATCCATCGGCCAGCCTGGACGCCGGCGGCTTTTCGCTTTCGGAGCAGGCTCTGGGCAGCGAAGCCATTGGAGCCGATGTTCGTTTCAAACTGGGACCGCCCAACGCTCCTGACGCGGTGACGAGCAAAACCATTGACCTGCCGCACGGTCGGTACTCAAGCCTCAGAATTCTCGCTCTGGGCGTGGAGGGGACACAGGAGAACCAGTCTTTTACTGTCCACTACGTCGACGGCACCAGCGCCTCCTTTGCCCAGAGCCTCAGCGACTGGTCTGGAGGCGGGCATCTGGCCGGAGAATCCATCGCAGTCACGACGCCCTACCGCCTGGTCGGGGATGGGTCGAAAGACGGCAATCCGTTCAACGTATTTGCCTATACCTTCCCGCTCGATGAACACAAAGATGCCGCCAGCGTGACGTTGCCCGGCAACCGCGACGTGGTGGTGCTGGCAGCTACGCTGGTGCCGGCCGGACAGTAATGGCGGTTGTAGGATCGCTGCCGCGCATAACTTACAATCCCTGGCCCGTTCGCAGGTTCGGCGTCGGGATTCACACTGGCAACGTCGCCGCCTTCTATCATTGCCGCCTCGCTCACCAGGAGAATTGTCCATGTCTTTCGCTGATCGTTTCCACCGCGTCGTAAGCCTGCTTGTTCTCTTCGGATGCACCCTGCCCGTCAGCCTCCCCGCGCAGCAGATGCCGGCTCCTGCGAAGACTCCGCTGCAATATGCCAACGGGCTGGTGGGCACCGCGCCGCTCGATCAGCAGAAGCTGATCGGCAACGCTCCACCGCCGGGCGAGCAGCTTTACTCCGGTTTCACCTCTCCGGCGGCCATGCTGCCGCACAGTTCCACGCAGGTGGGACCCATCAACGCCAATCTCGATCTGATGTATCCGGCCGGCGTCCGCGCCTCATATTTCTACCCGAACCGCAGCATCTTTGGGTTCACCACCGGAGCCAGCGGCGGCCCTGTGGTTATGCCGGTGGTCGGCGACTGGACCGTTCCCCCGGAGCGCAGCTCGTCCGTCTACGATAAGTCACGCGAAGTTTCTTCTCCCGGTTATTACAGCGTCTATCTCGACGACTTCCACACCCGGGCGGAGATGACCGCAACCACCTGGACCGGCCTGCTGCGCTTCACGTTTCCGCAGACCGACAAGGCAAATATCCTGCTCGACCTCCACGACTGGGGCGGCGACATCGAGATCGTCAACGACCATACGGTCCGCGGCAAGGTGCGCGATCGCGACATCTGCTTCGTTGCCGAACTTTCACGCCCGTTCAGCAGCTTCGGCACCTTCAAACAGCATCCCTCGACGCAGCCTGGCTGGCCCATTATTGGGTTCAGCGAGGTCGATCCCGGCGCGAAGACGATATCCGGCCATTTCGCCGGAGCGTATTTGCGCTTCGCGACGACGGAAGGCGAGCAGATCCTGGTGAAGGTCGCCACGGGCGCCAGTTATGACGCGGCCGAGGCTCGCCTGCAATCGGAAGATCCCGGCTGGGACTTCGACCGCATCCGAAAGCGCGCCGAGGAAGCATGGGCGCAGAAGCTGAACCTCATCCAGGTGAAGGGCGGCACCGAGAAGGAGAAGATGCTCTTCTACTCCTGCCTCTACCATTCGTTTGACAGCCCGCAGTTGCTGGCGAGGAAAGGGGAACAATTTCTGGGCGAGGATGGCAAAGTCCACACCGCAACCTTCGATCGCTATAACCAGGTACCCCTGTGGGACACGGGCCGCAACCAGGTAGTCCTGCTGACGATGCTTGAGCCCTCGGTTAAGGTGGACATCCTGCGCTCTCAGGTCGATATCGCGAGCGAGACCGGCTATATGGGGACGTCGTTCCACGGCGACCACGCCGATCTGATGTTCTTGGGCGACTGGCTGCGCGGACTCAACTTCGACTGGGCCTCCGCGTACCCATATCTTCGCAGGAACGCCACCGATCCCCAGGGCCCGCGCCCCTGGCTCGCCGAATACATTCGCAACGGCTGGATCTCTGATTTCATCCCCGACCGCAATCCCAGCCCGCCGTACGCCGGTGGCAAGGCCGGGGTTGCCACCACGCTCGAATATAGCTGGGACGATTACGCGCTCGCACTTTACGCGCAGAAGCTTGGCAAACAGGACGACTACGAGATGTTCATCAAGCGCGCGCATAACTACCGCAACGTCTTTGATCCCTCCATTGGCTTTATGCGCGGCCGCACCGCCGATGGGCAGTGGATCTCGCCGTTCGATCCGCGCGAGCCGTACTACAACTTCATGATGAAGGAAGCATCGGGGTGGTCGACGCTCTGGCTCGTGCCCCACGACGTGCAGGGGCTCATCGATCTGCTGGGCGGCCGCGAGAATTTCGATGCGAAGCTCGACCGGTTTTTCTCCACTCCGTACACGGCCAAAGGCATTTGCCGTGACTGCACCGGTGTCATCGGCCAGTATGTGCAGGGAAACCAGCCTGATCAGCAGGCCGCCTACTATTACGACTGGGGCGGCCAGCCGTGGAAAACGCAAAAACTCACTCGCGAGATTCTGAGTCTGATGTACGGCAGCGATGAGTCCGGCTACGCCTTCCCAGGCATGGACGATCAGGGTTCCACGTCGTCGTGGTATGTGATGAGTGCCCTTGGCTTTTATCCTGTCGATCCCTCCAGTCCCGACTACATTATGGGCAGCCCCATCTTCAGCGAGGCGACCATCCACATGGGCAATGGTCACGACTTCGTGATCGTTGCCCGCAACAACTCGGCAACAAATATGTACATCCAGTCGGCCACGCTGAATGGAAAACCATGGAATAAGCCGTGGTTCAGCCAATCGGACATCGCCGAGGGCGCGAAGCTGGTGCTCACCATGGGTCCGGAACCGAACACGAAGTGGGGCAGCGCCCCGGATGCGGCACCTCCCTCCATGACCGCCGCGCCATAAACCAGGCAGAAGTCGCGTGCCGATCTGAACGGCCATCGACACTTACCGCTGAGCGCGCGGCCTCAGTTTCTGCCAGCGGTGTGGTCAGGGAAGCGTAAGACAGCGCAGCCGCACTGCCTCAGGATCGACGGCGGGCAGTGGAGAAAACCAGGTTCTGGTTCGACCCTGTGTCGATGCCGCGGGTTTGTTAGACTTTACATGGCACGACTGCCGGCACACCGCTGCTCCGCGGTGGCCGATGGCAGGCGTTCCGCTGGCTGCTGTGGCCAGGCACTTGGGGCATCAGCTCATTTCCATGATCATGCGCTACGCACATCTGCAACTGCAAATTGACGCTAGGGCGGTGAACGCGACGATGCTGTACTACGTGCAGTCTGGAGACAAAACTGACACCACAAGTGACACCGGCACTCCGAATGGAAATCCACAGTTAGCTAAATCGTCGTAAACAAAACGGAGAGGTGGCAGAGCCCGGTTGAATGCACCTGACTCGAAATCAGGCATACTCGCAAGGGTATCGGGGGTTCGAATCCCTCCCTCTCCGCCAGGCTTTTTCGGCTCCGCAGCTGCACCCATAAAAAGAAAGAGCTCCGCGGTTTCCCGCGAAGCTCCCTGGAATTCCGCGGGTCCTGCCCGCAACCCCGAAGGACAACGGGCTCACTCTGATAAGGGCAGCTAATCCGCAGTCGGTGCCGTCGTCAGGCTCACCGCCGGAATGTTCTGATCGCGTACCAGCTTGTTGAAGTTCGCGATGCCGCTCGATTCAATCTGGTGCAGGTGATCCAGCTGCGTCTGCAGCTGTGCTGACAGCTCGTCGAAAACCGCATAGCTCTGCGCCGTGGGCGCCACGTCATTCATCTCCACCACACCTTCAACTGATGCAAGCTTGTTGTTCAGCTTGATCGGATAGTTGAGCGCGTCCTCGTCCGCGTGCAACTTTGTTTGGTAGATATTCTCCTCCACCTCCGTCAGTTCGTCGGAGAGATCCTTTGCCATCTTCTGAACGTGCTCGTTGGAGCTGGTCAGGTACGGCTTCAACTGATCCAGCGCAGTGCGAATGCTGACCACGGCGGAATCCGCTGCCGAGACACGGTCGCGGATTTTCAGCGCCAGCGCGAGTTGCTTGTCGAAATCCTCCGGCGTTGTCGGCGCACGTGGATCCTTGATGATCGTGAACTCCTGCGTCTCCGTTTTGCCATCGACGGTCAGCTCCACCTTGTATTCGCCTGGTACCGCCATCGGTCCGCTTAGGGACCCATCCCACATCAGCAGGCCCGGGAAGCCGGTCGCATCGGTATACCGCAGGTCCCACATGAACCGGTTCAGACCCTCCTTAGCCGGCGCCAGCTCAGGCCCTCTGTGCCCAAATCCGCCGCCGCCAGCCGCAGCCTCTTCAGCCTTTTGCTCGGCTGTAGGCTCGCTGGAGAATTCCTTCACCAGTTGCCCCGACGCAGTCAGGAAGCGTAGCCTCACCGCTCCCTGCGGCTTGTGTGCCAGATAGTAGTAGACCACCGCGCCCGAGGGGGGATTCTGCCCGGCTCCCGCGCCGCCAAATCCGCCGAAGTCAAACGAAAAGCCATCGATCCGGATTGCGCGCTTCACCGGGAACAGTTTCACATCCCTGTTGCGACTGAAATTTGCCGGATTTAGCGCCCTCACCAGCGGCATATCGTCCAGCACATAGAACCCGCGACCCTGTGTGGCCAGCACCATGTCATCCTGCTGCTTCTGGAATGCGATGTCCGTCACCGGAACCGCGGGCAGGTTCAGCTGGAACGGCAGCCACGAATCGCCGTCGTTATAGGAGATGTAGAGGTGCGACTCCGTCCCTGCGAACAGCAGCCCCTTCTGGTTCGGATCGGGCCGGATCGCACGTGTGAAGTCGTCGTCCGGAATCCCGTTCACGATCTTTGTCCACGTCTTGCCGAAGTCGGTCGTCCGCCACAGGAACGGATGAAAATCATCCGACAAATACATGGTCGCGGCCACGTAGGCCGTTCCCGCGTCGAATGGCGATGCTGCGATGCAGTTGATGCGAATCCACTCCGGCGCGTCCTTTGGCGTCACGTTCTCCCACGTCTTGCCGGCATCCCGCGTCACGTGCACCAGCCCGTCGTCGGAGCCGACCCAGATCACGCCGGCCTGCACGGGCGACTCGTCGATGGTGAAGATCGTGTCGTAGTACTCAACTGCGGTGTTGTCCTTGGTAATAGGCCCACCCGACGGTCCCTGCTTCGACTTATCGTTGCGCGTCAGGTCGGGGCTCATCACCGTCCAGCTCTGCCCCTCATCGGTGGTGCCCAGCAACACGTTGGCGCCGGCATACAGCATATGCGGATTATGCGGCGAGAACTCCAGCGGGAAGCTCCACTGGAAGCGGTACTTCATCGCCTCCACGCCCGAGCCCATGGGATTATCCGGCCACGCATTGATGTCTCGCAGCGACCCGGTCTTGTTGTCGTAGCGCGTCAGCAGACCGTCATAGGAGCCGGCATAGACGTAATTCGAATTCAGCGGGTCGGCGACCACCCACCCGCTCTCGCCGCCGCCCACATCGTGCCAATCGCTGTCGGTGATGGAGCCGCTGTTGCTGCGGTTCACGATCTCCACCGTCGTGTTGTCCTGCTGCGCGCCGTATATGTGAAACGGAAAATCGTTGTCTACGGAGACGCGATAAAACTGCCCCGTCGGCTGATTATCCTCTGTGCTCCAGCTCCTGCCGCCATCGAAGCTGATCTGCGCGCCGCCGTCGTCGGACTCGATGAAGCGTTTCGGATCTTCCGGCGCGATCCACATATCGTGATTGTCGCCGTGGTCGTTACGAATGGTGGTGAAGGTCTTGCCGCCATCGGTGGAGCGGAAAAGCTCAGTGTTGACCGCATACACAGTATTCTCATTCTTCGGATCGGCGAAGACCTGCGAGTAGTACCAGGCGCGCTGCTTGATCGAGTTGTCGCCATTCAGCTTCATCCAGGTCTTCCCGGCATCGTCTGACCGGAAAATGCCCCCGTCCTGCGCCTCAATCAGCGCCCACACCCGCTCATGGTCCGCCGGAGAAACCGTCAGTCCGATGCGCCCCAGAATCCCCTTCGGCAGCCCCGGGTTATGCGTCAGATTCGTCCAGGTGTCGCCGCCGTCCGTCGACTTCCAGATGCCGCTGTCCGGTCCACCGCTTGAAAAGTTCCACGGCTGCCGCAGCACCTGCCAGAAGCTCGCGTACAGCACACGCGGATTTACCGGATCCATCGCCAGATCGATCGCCCCGGCCTTGTCGCTCACAAAGAGCACCTTCTGCCACGTCTTACCGCCGTCCTTCGACCGGAAGACGCCGCGCTCCGCATTCGGCCCGGCCATGTGACCCAGCGCCGCCACGTAAACCAGATCCGCATTGCTCGGATCCACGCGAATCTGTCCAATCTGTTCGGTGTCTTCGAGGCCCACGTGTTTCCACGTCTGCCCGGCATCGGTCGACCTGTAAACTCCATCGCCGTGCGACGCGTTGCCGCGGATCGCGCTCTCACCGGTGCCCACGTAAATCACGTTGTGGTCCGACGGAGCTACCGCGATCGATCCGATCGACCCAAAGTCGATCTGTCCGTCCGTGATCGGCTTCCAGGTGTGTCCGCCATCGGTAGTCTTGAAGACACCGCCGCCGGTCCCGCCGAAGTAGTAGACCAGCGGCTCTCCGGGCACGCCCTCCACTGCGTCCACGCGGCCGCCGCGGAAAGGCCCGATCTGGCGGAGCTTCAGCGCGGAGAATCCGGCAGCCGGACCAGACTCCTGCACGGAGCTTCCGGTTGGCTGTGCGGACGTCCCGGTTTGCTGCGCGCCGCAGGAGAGCGCTGCGACCGCGACGGCGGTAACCATGCTGGACGGACGGAGAATGCGGCGAACGACGCCTGAAAACGGAACAGCCACAAGGCGGCAACTACGAGTCACGACGGTGACCTCCATGGAAGTGGGTTGTGGGGCAGCGTTGGAAGCGAATCGCTACAGAGGAGCACGCGGGCGCATCCGCCCGCAAATCACGTCAGCCGATAGTGGGGAACCACTGGAACAATGATCATGCAGCCGCGAGGAAGACTCACAGACAAAAAATACTAACTGTCGAGGAACGCGCCAGTATCCATGCGGGAATCGCCGCGTGTCAAGCTTTCCGGGAGCCGGCGGCATCCGCCTCAGCGGAATCGGCGAAGATGTGGCCCATCTTCTCCTGCTTCACGCGCAAATAGGCCTCGAAGCTCTCCTCGGCTGGCACTTCCGCTGAAACCCGCTCGGCGACTCGTACCCCCGCCGCTTCCAGCGCCGCGACCTTATCCGGATTATTCGTGATCAGCCGCACTGAAGCTACGCCCATCTGGCGCAGAATCTCCGCTGGCAGCTCGAACTCCCGGCAATCCGCCTTGAAGCCCAGCTGCAGGTTCGCCTCCACCGTATCCAGCCCCTGATCCTGCAGTTCGTAAGCTCGCAGTTTGGCCATCAGGCCGATGCCGCGGCCCTCCTGCTGCTCGTAGATCAGGATTCCTGCGCCGGCCTCGCCGATTTTCCTCAACGCCAGTTCCAGTTGCAGCCGGCAATCGCAGCGCAGCGAGTGAAACACATCGCCTGTCAGGCACTGAGAATGGATGCGCACCAGCGGCGGCTCCGTTCGCACGCCGCCCATCACCAGCGCCACCGCCTCTTCCTTTTCCGGCGTGGCGCCACAGCCGCCTTCTGCAGCCTGCGCGGTATACAAGCCTTCAAAGCCCAGAATGCGGAAGTGTCCCCAGCGCGTAGGGAAATCGGCATCGGCAACTCTGCGGACGGAAGCGATGGGCATGGCTCGATTATAGAAGCAGCGGTTCGGCGGACCTTTTCGCTGGATGCTCTTCCGCCCCGCGCGTTACGCTGGTTTCGTGCTGCACGATTCCAGGCTCATCCTCATCACCCTGCTCATCAAGCTGGGCGTAGCCGCGGCAGTTTCGTCCGCTCTGGCCCGCTCGCGCGTCTTCCAGCGACTGCTCTTTCGCGAGGAGCGCACGGCCGGCCAGATCCTCGGCTTGCTGGCCTTCATCTGTATTCCACTCGGGCTGGGCGTGTGGGTTCGCGTGATCGTCTCTAACTTCTACGCGGCCGACATTTCCTTTGAGACCACCATCCTGCTCGGCATCCTGGTCGGCCCCGGCTCCGCGCTACTCGGCGCCATCTTTCTCTCCTTGCCGGCCCTCCTGCATCGCGAGTATCTCGCTCTGCCGTTTTTGCTCGCTGTCGCCGTCACCGCCGGCATCTATGGGCGCTTCGTCGACAAGGAAGACATCTGGTCCTTTTCTCCGTTTGTCGATCTGAGCCTCTATCGCTGGATCCGCCGCAACCTCGTCCGGCCGGGCATCGATCGCCAGATTCTTCTTCTCGTCCTCATCGTGGCCATGGAAGTGCTTCGCGAGTCGATCGCCCGCTCCTATCCGCATCGCCTCTTTGCGCTGCTCCCTCAGAGCTGGCCCATACGACTCGCGGTGTGGGCGTGTGCCGCCATGGTTGTCGGCATCCCGCTCAAGATCTGGAACGCCATCCGCATCGAGCAGTCGCTCGAGGAGCAAAAGCGGCTCCTGCTCGAAGCTCGCCTCGACGCCCTGCAGCGCCAGATCAACCCGCACTTCCTCTTCAACACGCTCAACTCCATCGCCTCGCTGGTGCGTTTTCGGCCCGAACAGGCGCGCGAGCTCATCGTCAAGCTGGCCAATATCCTCCGCAAGATGCTTCGCGAGCACGATTCCTTTGTCCCTTTCAGCGAGGAGCTCGCCACCACCGACGATTACCTCAGCATCGAAGTCGTGCGTTTTGGAGCGGAAAAACTGCGTGTCGAAAAACAAATCGATCCGGAAACGCTCGGGATCCCTGTACCCAGCATGTTGCTGCAGCCGCTCGTCGAAAACAGCATCAAGCACGGCCTGGAGCCGCGCATCGCCGGTGGCATCGTCACTCTGCGCAGCCGCCGCGAGGGCAACCGCCTGGTCATCGAAGTGGAAGACGATGGCGTGGGCATCGCTCCCGGTCGCGCGCACACCAGCGGCGTACTGCAGGGAACGGGCATTGGCATGAAAAACGTCCGCGAGCGTCTGCAGGTCCTCTATGGCGACGCCGCACACTTCGAAATCCACAGCCGTCCCGGCCGCGGAACGAAGGTGACGCTGGCCTTCCCTGCACCCTTTCCCGACTCGGACCACCCCGCCACTGCCAAAGCCTCGCTCAGCGCAGATCAGCAGCCATAGCCGCTCCCTCGGGAGCTAGTCTCCCTTCCACGCTCCCAGCTCGCGCTGCAGCAGCACCAGTTGTCCAAGGTGATAGCTGGTGTGCTGCCCGGCCAGCAGCACTTCACGCAGCAGCGTCTGCCCGTCACCCCAGGGGATTGTCGCGTACAGGTTCGAGGCTTCGTTTCCGATGAGCTTCTCGAAGTCCGCGATATCCTTCTTTACCGCTTTCACCGATGCTTTCCACGCATCGTCGCTGGGCGGAGCATCCTCAGCCGGCCAGTAATCATCGGGCCATTTGGGCGCCACATAATTCGAATTCGTCGAGAAATCCAGCAGATCGTGCAGCGCCAGGCGCGTGTGCTCCAGCAATTGCCAGGCGGAGTGCGGCGAGCCCTGCGGCTTCTTGCCGCGCAGCTTCTCCGGAAATTCGTCGATCACCGATTTCAGATCGGCATGAGCCTGGTTGCCGCGCAGAAAGGCAACCAGTTGTTCGCGCAGCGCGTGGTCGTCTCTATTGGCCATGGAAGCGTCCCTCTTCGCGCTTTGATGCGAATCCCCTCCGCGCCGCTTCAAAGAGATCTCCTCCAGGGCGTGCCGCTAATCTCCTCCGAACACATTCCCCATGCGCCGGATTTGCGCGCCCACGCCGCGCAGCTTCTCTTCGATCCGCTCGTAACCGCGGTCGATGTTGTATACGCGATCCAGGATCGATTCGCCGTCCGCCACCAGCGCCGCCAGCACCAGCGATGCCGACGCCCGCAGGTCCGAGCACATTACCGCTGCGGCCGAGAGCGGTGTCCGCCCGCGCACCGTGGCCGTGCGACCGTCCACGCGGATATTCGCGCCCATCCGCACCAGTTCCTGCACGTGCATGAAGCGGTTCTCGAAAATGTTCTCCTTCACCAGCGACGCGCCTTCCGCCTGGGTCGCCAGCGCCATGTACTGCGCCTGCATATCCGTGGGAAAGCCCGGATATTCCTCCGTCGAAATATCCGCGCCCTTCAGGCTCCCGTCGCCGCGCACACGGATCTGATCTTTACCCAGAATCTCCACGCGCACGCCGCACTCCTGCAGCTTTCCAATCAGGGCGCCAAGGTGCGTGGGATTGCAGTGGCTCACGCACAGATCTCCGCCTGTGATCGCCCCCGCCACCAGATACGTTCCCGCCTCGATCCGGTCGGGATTGATGCGATGCTTGGCGCCGTGCAGCTTCTCCACTCCCTTCACGCGGATCGTCGACGTTCCCGCGCCTTCGATCTTCGCCCCCATGGCGGTCAGCAGCGCGGCCAGGTCGGTTACCTCCGGCTCTCGCGCGCAGTTCTCCATCACGGTTTCGCCCTCGGCCAGCGCCGCGGCCATCAGTAAATCTTCGGTGCCGGTCACGGTGATCTTGTCGAAGAGAATGTGCGCGCCCTTCAGCCGCTCCGCGCGCGCCTCGATGTAGCCGTGCTCGTAGCTGATCTGCGCGCCCATGGTTTCGAGGCCCTTGATGTGCAGGTCGATCGGCCGCGCGCCAATCGCGCATCCGCCCGGCATGGAAACCCGTGCGATCCCCGCCCGCGCCACCAGCGGCCCCAGCACCAGCGCCGATGCACGCATCGTCTTCACGATTTCGTACTTCGCCGTCGGATCGCTCAGTACCCGGCAACTGATGGTCGTCCGGTGCTGCGCGCGCCCATAGCCCAGCTCTACTTCCGCGCCCATTGACACCAGCAGCTTGCGCTCCGTCTCGATGTCGCGTACCTGCGGAACGTTCTCCAGAACCACTTCATCTTCGGTCAGAATCGCCGCCGCCATGCAGGGCAGGGCAGAGTTTTTTGAGCCGCTCACGCGAATCGTGCCAAGGAGCGGATTGCCGCCGCGAATAACGAATTTATCCATGTTCAGATTTCAGTCTAAATGCGGCATTCTGCGGAAAACGCCCCGCCCGGCGCCGGGCTCAGGGAAGGGAATTGCGATTGCCGTGGCTATTTCTTCGCAGGCTGGGGCGCAGCGGTGGACGCCGGCGGGTCGTCTTCCGTCCAGATCACCTCGCCGGGCCGCGCATAGTGCAGCCGCTCGCGCGCCTCATGCTCAATCGCGTCCGGATCGCTCTTCAGTTCCTGGACGCTCTGCTGCAGCCGCGCGTTCTCCTGCTGCAGCTCGACAATTCGCTTTTGGATCGCCCGATCCTCGACGCGCTTCTGCTCGAACATGTTCACGCCGTTTTCGCCAAAAATCGCGTGGTACCCGAAGAACAGCGCTGCGGCGATCGTCAGTACTGTGGCAATGCGCCGCCGCATGCGGTAGAGAAACCCCGCTCCGCTCGCAATCGCCCGCTCCATCAGCGGCGTCTTCGCCTTGTTTTCCGCCCTGCTCAATCGCCCGTCCTTCAGTCCCTGCTCGCGCCGGCCCTCACGCCATCACCCAGTCTTTGGCCGCCTGGCTCAGCGGTTCCAGGTCGCTTTCCTTGCGAGCCTCGGAATACACTCGCACCACCGGCTCCGTTCCGCTCAGCCGATAGCAAACCCAGGAGCCGTCCGCCAGAATCAGCTTAAGACCGTCGGTCCGCACCACCTGTGTCACCTTGCGTCCGCCCAACTCGGCCGGATCAGTCCGTATCTTCTCAGTGAACTTTTCCTTCACCTCCGGAGTCAAGCGGAAATTCTCCCGATTCGGGTAGAAGGAACCAACCCGGTCAAATAGCTGCTGCAGTTGCTCGCCGATGCTCTTGCCGCGCACCGCAACCATCTCCGTCGCCAGCAGCCCTGCCAGCACCCCGTCCTTCTCCGGCACGTGGCCGCGAATCGTCAGCCCCGCGCTTTCCTCGCCGCCGATCGCGATCTTATCCTCGTTGATCAGCTCCCCGATGTACTTGAAACCCACCGGCGTCTCATACAGTGGCACCCCGAACTCCTCCGCCAGCGCATTGATCAGGTTCGTGGTCGCCACCGATTTCGCCACGCCGTTCTTCCATCCGCGCGTCTCCACCAGATAGTCAAAGAGCAGGGCGATGATGTAATTCGGCTGGATAAACGTCCCATCGCGATCCACAATTCCGAAGCGGTCCGCATCGCCGTCCGTCGCGATCCCAATCGCCGCACCAATCTCCTTCATCATTTCCTTGCAGGCTCCCAGCAGATGATCGTCCGGCTCCGGCGCGTGCCCGCCAAAAAGAACGTCCCGATAATCATGCACTGTCGCGGTCTCCACGCCATGCTCGCGAAGAATGTGGCAGCTATACCCGCGCGCCGCGCCCCAGAACGGATCGAATACCACCTTCAGCCCAGCCTTCTGGATTGCCTTGAAGTCAATTAGCTCGCCCATCCGCTTCAGATAATCCGGCTTCACGTCCACTTCTTCGAACTTCGCTTTCCCATCCGGCAGAGCTTCGACCTCTTCCAGAGCCCGCACTTTGGCCTCAATCTGCCTGGTCACTTCAGGCAATGCAGGAGCGCCGTCCGGCGTCGAATACTTGATCCCGTTGTACTCCGGAGGATTGTGCGAGGCCGTGAAGTTGATTGCCCCGCCCGTCTTTCTCTGGCGCACCGCATAAGCGATCGCTGGCGTCGGTGCGGGCTCTGGAATCACCAGCGGAGTGACGCCGTTCGCGGCCAGCACCTTAGCCGCTTCAGCCACAAATGTCTCTCCCAGGAAACGCGGATCGCGGCCCACCAGCACCGTCTTCGGCCCTGCCTGCGACGCCACATACTGTGCAATCCCGGCTACCGCGCGCCGAATGTTTCCTAGGGTGAATTCGTCCGCGACAATCGCGCGCCATCCCGAAGTTCCGAATTTAATTTCGGCTGTCATATGCTTTTTCCTTTTCGGTTCTGGGCTTATGATGCTGCCAGTCCGGTCTGTTGCCGCACCGATGATTGTATCCGCCGCACACGTCCGTCTTGTTCTCACCACTGCCGGCTCGCGCGAGGAAGCCGAGCGCATCGCGGGCGCGCTCGTCAACGAGCATCTCGCTGCCTGCGCCAACCTCATCCCTGGTCTCATCTCCATCTACCGTTGGCAGGGTGCTGTGGAAACTGCCGGGGAAGTCCTTCTGCTCATCAAGACCACGGCGGAAAATCTTGACCGCGTCGAAGCCGCGGTGCGCCGTCTGCACTCGTACGAATTGCCCGAATTCCTGGTCGTGCATCCCGACTCCGGGACCCAGGCGTATCTCGATTGGCTGCTCCAGGGCGTAAATCCCAGTCCCTGAGCATCGGCCCCGCCGCTCGCGATCTGTCGGATTTCTGCAGTCCGGCGCCACTGCCCGCATATTCGCGGCATCTCGGTAATATTCTGGCAACATAGGGTCCCATTCCCCGAGGCATGAGCGGTCATTGCTGAGGCCGCGATATGGGTCAATGAAAGAAGAAGATCCGCTCCGGCGACAAGTCGACTCGTTCATCCTGGAGGAGATCGACAGCGTTCCTCACCTGGAAGCGCTGCTCCTCATCTGGGACCATCGCCCGCAGCCGTACTCCGTTGATGAACTGGCTCGTCTGCTGTACATTTCCGCCGAGCACGCCCAGTCCATTCTGCACGACCTCCAGCAACGCGACCTGGTCACACTGGACGCCGGCCGTTGCGCCTGGAATCCCGACTCGCGGCACGCTGTCGTCATTCCGCAGGTCGATCAAACCTATCGCAGGGAACTGGTTCGCATTTCCAGCATGATTCACTCCAAGGCATCGCCTGCGGTGCGTCAGTTTGCGCGCGCCTTCAGGCTGAAGAAAGACTGAGTAAGATCGACTATGGCTTCCGCCGTTTACATCCTTGGATTTCTTGTCACCCTGTGGTGCGGGGTCCTGCTCTCGCGTGCCTGGGCCGCCGGCCGCAAGCGCCTGCTGCTGTGGAGCGCCGTCTGTTTCTTCGGGCTCGCGCTCAATAACCTGCTGGTCTTCGTCGATCTCGTGCTGCTCCCCAACGTCGATCTCTATCTGCTTCGCCTCATCGTCGGAAGCGCCGCCATGCTCATCCTTCTCTACGGCCTCATCTGGGAGGGGCAGCAATGATCCACATCCATGTCATCGAAGGCTTCCTGCTCGGCGTCATTGCTACAAGCTCTCTTGCCGCCGGACTTTTCTTTCTCCGCTTCTGGCGCGACACCCGCGACTCGCTCTTTCTCGCCTTCGCTGCTGCGTTCCTCATTGAGGCCGGCAACCGCACCGCGATGATGTTTGCCGTACACCCCAACGACGCCAGCACCTGGCTCTACCTGGTCCGCTGCCTTGCCTTCCTGCTTATAGTCGCCGGCATCGTTTACAAGAATCGTCGCTCCAGCGCCTGATCCCGCGCGATCACCGCTGATAGATCGTTCGGCCGTGGAGAAACGGGAAAACCCGGCCGCTGACGCCGCCGATCAGAGCGCCGATTGCGCCCCCCTCCAGCGCATTGCCGCCCCGCGTAGTTCCCCCGTTGGCGGAACCAATCGCACCCAGGATCGCTCCCGCTCCGGCGCCGATCAGCGCGCCCACCGTCGTGCTGGCCCATGTGTAATCCAGACGAATCTTCCTGACGTTCTCCCTTCGGAAGACCATCGGCGGGGCGAGCAGGGAAACGGGAGCCAACGGCGTCTGAGGGTCGAACGAGCAGACCAGCGCCTTCTCATTCGCGTCTCCGAAG
>JASIAO010000048.1 GCA_030041955.1 Acidobacteriaceae bacterium
TTTCTCCTCAGGATAATGATCCCGAGAAAGACCACAATCAGGGCAATGGCGACAATACGAACCACACTGGTCGTCTCCATTCTGTTTCTCCTTTCCGGCCGCTCCTGTTATAGCGGACCATGGTTCTACGTTCGGATAACTCGGTTTCTGTCTACTTGAACGTCTGCATCACGCTGAGGATCGCAGGTCCAAGCAAAACAATAAATAGACAGGGAAAGATGAATAATACCAGCGGAAACAGGATTTTGATCTTGGTTTTCGCCGCCGCTTCTTCCGCGCGGTGCCGCCGCTGGGTACGAATTTCTTCGGAATACCGGCTCAGGGCGCGCACGATCGGCGTCCCAAACCGGTCTGTCTGCTGCAGCATGGTGACCAGCGAAGCAAATTCCGGAAGCTTGGTGCGATCGGCCAACCCCTGCCACGCCTCCATTCTGGGCTTGCCGGCGCGCTGTTCCAGGTTGATCTGGCTGAATTCCTCGAACATCTCGGGATAGCTGATCGCCAGCTCCTGCCCCACTCGCAGGATCGCCTGATCGAGACCGAGTCCGGCCTCCACGCAGACAACCAGAAGGTCAATAGCATCCGGGATTCCCTTCTGGATCCGCTTCTGTCTTCTTTTCACCGCGCGCGTCAGCCAGATGTCCGGCAACAGATACCCGACCGCCGCCAGGGCGAGGCACCAGAACATGGTGTTTTCCTTGATGAAACTGCCGCCGAGGATCCCGGCCAGAGGTCCCATGAAACGGGCGATGAAGTACACGTCCAGCTTGCCGCCGCCTTTGATCCCGGCGCTGACAAACCGCTGGCGCAGCTTCTCGTCTTCTGAAAGGCCCAGCCGTGAGCGAAATGCGCGCGCCAGTTCCAGGACCTTCTCCAGCACGATTTCTTTGCTGCGAACCGTCCGGCGGTCCGGCCGCTTGCTGGTAACCACGTCCAGCAGACGCTTCGCTTCGGCGGATGGCCGCAGCAGCCACGGCGCCAGAATCAGCGCGACGATCAGAAATACGGTGAGCAGCAATGCCAGATAAAAAAGCAGATCCATCGTCGATTCCCGCTAAACGTCGATTCCGTTGATGATTCGGTTGATGAAGTAGCCCCCCACCATGATCATGCCCAGCCCGACATAGATCATCTTCCGGCCAAGTGGATCGGTGAACAGGATGTGCGAATAGCCCGGGTCAACAACGTTGATCAGCAGCCCCATCACCACCGGCAGCATGGTCAGAATCCAGCCGGTGAGGCGACCCTGGGCCGTTTGGGTGCGGATTTCGCCCTGAATTCGCTGCCGCTCACGAATCACAAATACGGTGCGATCCAGGATTTCGACCAGATTGCCGCCCGTTTCGCGCTGCACGATGATGGCCGTCGCCATCACGCGCAAATCCTGCGACGGCACGCGGTCCACCATTTGCAGCAGCGCATCGCGCAGCGGCATCCCGAAGTTCTGCTGCCGGAAAACCTCTGCGAATTCTCCCTTGGCCGGCGGCGGCGAGCCTTCCGCCACCAGTTCGATAGCTCCCGCCACCGAGTGCCCTGCGCGCAGGGCGCGCGCCATCATATCGATCGCATGCGCCAGAGCCTTATCGAAAGCTCTCATTCGGGTGTATCGAACAAAAATGATCCTCCCCAGCGGAAGGAACCCGGCAACCGCGGCGCCACCCAGATCGATGGGCAGAAAGTGCGTAAAAAAGAACGTCACGAAATAGCCGATCACCGCGAAGATGACCATCTGCACGAGGACCGACGCGGCCGTCGCGTTCACCCCGGCCTGCATGACATAGCGCCGAAACCTCTGCATCGGCGCAAAATTCACCAAAGCGTGCTCCACCCAGCCGAAACGGCTGGTGGCGCGTTTGCGCAGCAGTTGCGAAGCCTCCAACTGCACTTCGAGGGCGCCCGATTTGATCACACCGATGGCAGCCAGCCTCTGCTCGAAGATCTTTTCGTCACGGGAGGGCGCCGTGCCGATGACCACGATGCCGAAGGTCAGCACAAAAATGAATCCGAAGACAGTTGCCAGCAGAATCACGGTGTCGCCACCATCACACTTCCATGGAGTGGTCCATCAGGCCGGTCGGCAGCGAGATGCCAGCTGCCTGCAGACGCTCGGCAAAGCGCGGCACGATGCCCGTGGAGCGGAATCGTCCCATAACCTTGCCATTTTCACCCAGGCCCTCGCGTTCGAACACAAAGAGGTCCTGCATGCTGATCACATCGCTGTACGATCCCGTGAGTTCCGAGATGTGGGTGATGCGCCGGGTGCCGTCGCTCATACGGGACACCTGGATGATGATGTTGATCGCGGAGGCGATCTGCAGCCGGATGGCCTTCTCCGGCAGCCGGATATCGCCCATCATGCACATGGTTTCGAGGCGGGCCAGCGCATCTCTCGGTGTATTGGCGTGAACGGTCGTGAGCGAGCCATCGTGGCCGGTGTTCATGGCCTGCAACATGTCCATGGCTTCCTCGCCGCGGACCTCGCCCAGGACGATGCGATCCGGGCGCATACGGAGGGCATTGATCACCAGTTCGCGCTGGCGTATTGCGCCCTTCCCTTCCACGTTCGGCGGGCGCGTCTCCAGGCGCACCACGTGCTCCTGACGCAGCTGCAGTTCGGCAGAATCTTCAATGGTCACGATGCGTTCGCGGTCGGAGATGAAACTGGAGAGCGCGTTCAGCAGCGTCGTTTTGCCGGCGCCGGTGCCGCCCGAAATCACGATGTTGAGGCGCGCCCCTACCGCGGCGCGCAGTACTTCCAGCATCAGCGGCGTCAGCGCGCGATTCTGGACCAGCCTCTCGGCCGTGAGCGGTGACGATCCAAAACGCCGGATGGAAAGAATCGGCCCGTCGATCGCCAGCGGCGGAATGATCGCGTTCACGCGCGAGCCGTCCTTGAGGCGCGCATCCACCATCGGCGTCGACTCGTCCACGCGCCGGCCTACCGCCGACACAATTTTGTCGATAATCTGCAGCAGGTGCCGATTGTCCTTGAAGGTAATATTGGTGTGCTGCAGCACGCCGCGCCGTTCAACATACACGTTGTTGTAGGTGTTCACCAGAATGTCGCTGATGGTATCGTCCTTCAGCAGCGGCTCCAGAGGACCCAGCCCAAAAACTTCGTCCAGTACTTCCTGGGCCAGCCGGTCGCGCTCCGCCGAGCTCAGCGGAATACCCTGCTCCCCGATGATCTGCTGGATCAACAGAAACAGTTGCTGCTGCCCGGAACGCGTCTCCTGGGCCTCACCCAGTTTCTCCAGATCGAGCCGGTCGATCAGCTCCTGGTGGACGGCCGACTTCAGCTCCTGCTGCTCCTTGTCGCGAAGCAGCCGCGGTCCTGCGACCGCATTGCGCAGTCCGGACCCTGGGTTGCGGAGCGTCGTGGAGTCGACCCTCGGAGTGAGGTTCAGACTTAGATCGGCCATGGCTAGTTACTCCTTTTGCGGCCCAGCAGCGAGAAGCCTTTGCGAGCAGGTTCCTCCTGGGATTCCGTTGCGCCTGTGAGGATCGCGGCCCAGCGCGCAAACTGGTTCGCGAAGTCCGATTTCTTATCTGGCTGTACCGGCTCGCCGACATTGATCGCGCGCAGGCACTCGCTGTACGCGTTGCCCAGCTTGACCTCCACGGGAACGCGGATGGCTTTTTCGATCTGCTCGATGGCCACGGCGCCGTGCGATGAGAAGCGGTTGATGACGACGTGCAAACGGGACGAAGTGGATTCGTTGCGGCTCAGTCCGTCGATATACCGCGAAAGATCGCGGATGGCCCCGATATCCGGCGTCGCCACCAGATAAATCTGGTCGGAACGGTCCATTACCGCCAGGCTGGCTTCCTCAAGCGAAGTCTGGGAATCCAGGATCACGTAGTCGTATTCGCCGCGCAGAAACTCCAGGGTGCGCTCCAGCGCGTCCGGATCGACGTTCCGCGAAGGATCGTGGGATTCGGGCGAAGCCAGCACTTCCAGTCCGCTGGGGTGCTTGGCAATGAACCCACGCAGCAGCGCGGAATCCAGCCGGCTCACGTTCCGGATGAGTTCGTCGAAGTGGTATCGCGCTCCATCCAGCCCCAGATACAGGCACACGTGCCCGAACTCCGGATGGTTGTCGATGAGCAGAACCCGCTTCTTGTAGAGGTTCACCAGGAACGATGCCAGGGTGGTGGCGATCATGGTGGTGCCCACGCCGCCCTTGGCTCCGAAGAACGAGATAATGTGTCCTGTGGAGCGCGCGCGCCCCATGGTGGCCGCCCATGCCTTTTCCTGGCGGTCGAAGGTATCGGCCAGTTGCCGCGGATCGATCGGCTTTCTCAGGAACTCATTGCAGCCGGCCCGCATCGCCGCCAGCAGCAAATCCGGATCGCTCCGCCCGGACAGCGCCGCGCCGAAGAATCTCCCGAAAAAAAGCTGGTTCAGATAGCCCGCGGTTTCCATCGCGCCGCGCGCGTCGCGATCGAAATCGATGATCGCCAGCACCGCGTCCGCGGATTTCGTCTCCTGAGACATCGCCGGGCGGCGCGCCGCCGAGATGTATTCGTCGATGGCCTCGTGGGTCACCGTCCAGGAGAACTGGGCGGCCGCCTGGACGATTCTGTCTGTCAGGTCCCGGTCGACGCCCACGGTCAGCAGGGCCACGGTCAGGGTTCGCGAGTTGCCGGTCAGCTGTATCATGCCTCAGTCCCTTCGTTCATTGCTGCGGCTGCGGCTGCGTGGGTGTCTGTTCTGGCTCGCCCTTCGGAACCACGCTCTTCATGCCCTTGTCGAATTTCTGATCGTCGAGGAACGGCACCACCATCTTCGGCTGCGTCGCCGACGGATTCTCCGACAGCGGATCCACCAGCGTCGGCGTCACGATCACCGCCAGCTCCACCACAGAGTGCGTCTGGCTCTTGGACTGGAAAAATTTACCCAGAATGGGGATATCGCCGATTCCCGGGACCTTCTGCAGGATGTCGGTGGTGCGGTTATCCAGCAGCCCCGAAATCGTAAAGCTTTGTCCGCTCTTCAGCTCCACTTCGGTCTGCGCCCTGCGCGTGGAAAGAGCAGGAACCGTGTAACCGGAGATTTCGACCGCGTTCGTATAATCGAGCGCGCTCACTTCCGGGGCCACCTTCATCTGGATGGTACCGTCGGGCAGCACATTGGGGGTAAAGTCCAGCTTGACGCCGTACGGCCGAAACTGGATGGTCACCGATGTGAAACCGCTGGACGCGCCCTGAATCACGGGAAACGGAAACTCTCCGCCGGAGAGGAAGGACGCCGTCTGTCCGCTCACCGCAGTAAGCGTCGGCTCGGCCAGAATCTGCAGGATCTGGTTATTGATCAGCGCCTGAATCGCGCCGCCCAGCCCAAGATTCTGGTTGTAATAGAAAAGATTCAGCAGTGAGTTGATCGACAGGATGCTGCTGGTGCTGCCGGAACTCACCGTCTGGCCCGCCAGAACTCCGACGACGGGATACTGGCCGGTAGAGCTTGAAAAAGAGTTCTTGCCGGTGCCGAACACGTTAAAGCCCAGCTGCTGTGCGCGCGACCGGTCGATCTCCACCACGCGCACCTTCAGGCGCACCTGTGGCGTATGCTGCGGAGCGATCAGCAGAGAATTCGTCACTGTCTTCGAATACAGCGTCGCCAGTTTCACCGCCGCGTCCACATCAGCGGGATTAGTCACCTCGCCGGTCAGGGCTACCTGGTCCTGACGGCCGGCGACGTCGATGGTATCCAGGGGGAATGCTGCCTTGATCGCGTGCTGCAGGTCGCGCACATCCATGTCCGTGGTCACCGCATAGGACTGTGTCTGTCCCAGCTCATCCCACAGGATCAGGCTCGTAACCCCAGGCGCCTTCGCCGTCACCACAATCTGCGTGGGGCTGGAGGTCATCGAATCGAGCACGTCCGGATTGCTGACGTAGATCCGGCGCAGCCGCTCCCTGGTGTTGATGAACATCGACTGGCCGACCACCAGATGGATGGAATCGCCAATCAGGCTGGTACTCGCCTCCAGCGCTCCGGGCGCGGGAGTGCCCGAGGCGGCAGCGACGCTGTTCTGCAGCGCGACAGCCGGAACAGCGGCCGCACACCAGACCGCCGCAATCAAGGCCCATTTCCGGATTGTCTCTTCTCGCCTTTTCATCGCTTGCCTCAGTTAAAACTGTCCACCGAGCGCTTGTTGCCCAGCATGGTCTCGACCACCCACGGTTTCTTCACGGGCAGCTTTGGCCCCATCGGCCCATGCGCTCTGCCCGTCAGGTTTTTCTGCGGAGAGACAGGTCCCGACAGCTCGCTCACCTCGATCGGACTCGCGTTTGCGGATGCGCTGTCCCTGCCATTGCGGAGGATGAAGTGAATTGAGCCCTGCGCCGCGGCCAGCACCGCTTTCTCCGCATTCTCGGGCGAGAGCAGCAGCGTCACCACGTCCACGTTGGCGGGCTTGCCGGCGGGGTCCGGCTGAATCTGGTGTCCGACCGCCAGCACCTCCACGTCCTGAAGCACCGTCGCGGTCACAGGCGTCGGCGAGTCATTGCTCGGCCGATACGTCACCAGGACATCCACATGCGTGCCCGGCATCAGGAATCCGGCAACTCCCACCACCTCGTCGGAGCGCAGCGCGATGGCGCGCATCCCGTTGGGGATCTCGCCCGGCAACCCCATGCCCGTGCCAATCGCCGCCAGCTGCTGATCGAGGATCGGCTGGCCTGCCGCCACCGGATACAGCACCGCGCGTCCCACCACATCGCCGGTCTTCACGAAGGAACCAGCCAGGGGATTCGAGCGCGGCCAGTTGATCAGAGTCAAATCTTCAGGCTTCAGCGTTTCTCCCGGATCGATGGCCCGCGAGGCGGCCACATATTGCAGGGGGGCCTGCGCCACCGGGTGATTGGCGGTCGAAATTTTCTTGTAAAAGAACACCAGCGCGGTCACCGAGAAGACCAGCGCGACGACGAGAGCGATAGCGATGCGGCGTGCCATAGCGATTTACCTCTGCACCACCAACAGGCAAAGCGACAGCGCGCTGCCCGCTGCGATGGCCAGCGCATACGGCAATCGCAGCGTCCACGCGTTGGCGAGGTTCAGATGCGGATGTGGAGTCAACCCTTCCATCCGGTGGTGCACGGCGATTGCGCCCACGTTCATAACGGTTTCCTTCAGACGGCCACGCCACAGCGCCAGGCCCACTGCCATCACGCCCCCGGCCAGAGCAGTTAACACCAACAGATAAAAAATATGCGGCATGCCAGCCGCACAGCCGACCGCCGTAATGAGCTTCACGTCCCCTGCGCCCATACCGCCGGCCAGCCAGAAGATCAGAAAGAGAACCCCGCAGATCAGCCCCGCCAGCGCAGCCATGCCCAAGCCACGCCATCCGTCCAGCACCAGGTGCAAAATGAGACCGATCAGAATGCCCGGGAGGGTCAGCCAGTTGGGAATCCGGCGGCTCTTCACGTCGAAAATCGCACCGACGAGAGCGATGGCCAGAGCGGCGGCCAGATACAACAACTCGGTATGAAAATTCAGCATTCCGAGATCCCCAAAAGTGTCACGCCCTTCCAAACGCAAAGACAGCGTGCATGTTGTGCAACGCCAGCCGGTTACCCAGCCGGGGGTGCCGGGCAGCCGGCCCCCGCATACTCAGGGGCGCTCCGATGCCGGTGGTTCGCTGCTCGGATTATCACCCAACCGAGTCGAGCTGCCGCAGGCGCAATGCTCAGAGGTTCCCCGCAAGTTAATGTCACGCCGGGCACTCGCTTGCAATCGACTTCCTGCCAGCGCACCTGAGCGCAATCGCCGCGCGGGATCCGGAAACTAGAAATTCGCCTCAATGTTGTTAAACATCTTGCCGATATCCTGCGTCACCGTAGACATCGAGGCCACAACGCCCAGACCGATCACCGCCGCGATCATGGCGTATTCGATAATGTCCTGCCCGCTCTCCCCGTGCGCCAGCTCGATGAGGCGGTTTCTGTTGCGCTTATTCACGCGTCCTCCGATCATCCCGCAATGCCTCTGTTGCCGGCTGCTGAACACCGGGGAGAAATACGTTGCGGTTGACGCTCCCCAGCTGCGCTTCGGAAGGTTTCGGAGAGCTGCTGCATCGCCGCGACTGACAAGACAGAACCATCAGCGCGGCGATGAGAGCACACTCTACCAATCCCGCCGAAATCGTTCGCTGGAAGAACGCAATGGACCCGTTACTGCTGAAACGGGGGCCATTCCCTGTTGGCCGGCAATCCTGTACGTCGTCCTACGCAGCTTTGCCGGTTCTCAGACAATGGGTTACACGCTGCTGCCGACGTTGTTGAACTCGGTGGCGATGTTCTTCGCCAGAGTGCTCATCGCAACGATGGCGCCCAGGGCGATGATGGCCGCGACCAACGCGTACTCGATCAGGTCCTGGCCGGACTCGTCATTCAGAAGGTTCTTTACAAGCTGTTTCATTATGTCCATTCTCCTCAGGATTCGCCGTACGGTTATCTACCCGACCACCCATTGCCGTACTGCGTTTGTGTGTGACTGTGATCACAGTGCGACAGGCACCCCTTCCAAAGCAATGACCAATAAGTGTTAGCAATTGCGACTTTCGGGACAGCCTTCATACCCGCCTCGATGTAGCCCGGAACGCTGCCGGGCGCTCTGTTCGCTCAAACACTGCTGCCTGCGTGGTTGAATTCCGTGGCGATGTTCGTGGCCAGAGTGCTCATCGCCGCGACCAGCGCATAGTCAATCAGGTCCTGCCGGGATTCATCCTTCAGAAACGTCTTCAATGGTCCTATGGCAGATTGCAATGCCCTCTGCTTTCCAATCGGGGCACAGAACCCCTCAAACGACATGAAAGTAACGCTCGTGCTTTCACTTTCGTTACGAAGGTATGGGTTACGAGCAGGCCACGCAATGACCAGGAAGTGGTAGTGCCTCCCTCTTTAGTCGCAGATCGCGCGCTGCGCCCCCGCCAGGCGCAATCCTCCCCCCAGCGGCAGGGCTTGGTTTTGTGCGTAATAACTCGGTCAATCACCCGTTCGGGGGATGCTCCCCCAACAGTGTTATAGGAAGTTCCGCCTTGTGCTATTCACCCTCCCGCGCGGCCAGGCCAATATAAGGAAAGAAGCTTGCCGCCAGGTACGACCCTGATCCTCTCCCCTCGTGCACCGATCTCGCTCCGGTGCGGTACCGCGCGGCATGTGCGTGTGGATTCGCGAATCGAGGCGCAGGTGCAACTTAACGCCGATAGCTCAACCCGGACCGATCAGATCGCCCGCGCGCTTCTGCTGGCCATGCTGTTCACCGGGCCCGCGCTGATGTGTTTCGCCGGCGTGCGGGCGGTTGTCGGAGATCCCGATCTCGGCTGGCAGCTCACTACCGGCCAGTGGATCCTCGCGCACCACGGCTTTCCTCATGCCGATCCTTTCTCGCGCCTCGCGCATGGCGCTCCGTGGCAGGCGTACAGCTGGTTGTTCGATCTGATCCTGGTCAAGCTCTATGGCTGGTTTGGCCTCGACGGAATCGTCGCCTACACCGCTGTCCTGGTCACGGCCAGCGGCATCGCCATCTGGCGCCTGGTCAGCCGGCTGCAGTCCGACTTCCTCAAGTCCGCGCTGCTCACCCTCGGCGCGGTCTTCTGCATGTCCCGCATGTACACGCCGCGGCCGTGGCATTTCACGATTTTCTTTTTCGCGCTCGAGCTGGACATCCTGCTGCGCTATCGCAGCACCGGCAAATCGCGCACTCTCTTCTGGCTCCCTGTGCTGTTTGCGTTCTGGGCCAACATCCACATCCAGTTCATCGACGGTCTGCTGGTGCTGGCGCTGGCCGCCTCCGAGCCGCTGATCGTCCGCTGGCTACGCTGGGGCAACCAGGCTTCCGCCGCGCGTCCGCTGTGGATCGCTTTCGGCGCCTGCATACTCGCCACTTTCCTCAACCCTTACGGCGTCACTGTCTACCGCAGCGCGTGGACTCTGGGATCGCAGCCCGGCGTACTGAACACCATCAACGAAATGCACGCCATGGCGTTCCGCACCGACAGCGACTTCGTGCTCCTTTTCCTCGCTCTCGGCGCCGCCGGCGTGCTCTTCCGGTACCGCAATTTCGCGCCCTTTGAAACCCTGCTGCTGGCTCTGTCCGCCGTGCTGGCCTTTCGTTCTCAGCGCGATCTCTGGATGTTGACCATCGTCGCCGTCGCCATCCTCGCCGCCGGGATTCCGGAAGGCGCATCGGAGCGCAAGCCGCTGGCCTTCTGGACCGCTCCCATCATCGCCGGCGTATCCAGCGCGGTGCTGGTCGTCGCCGCCATGGCCATGCACCTCAACAACGCGAAGATGGCCGAGCTCCAGGCAAAATCCATGCCCGTCCAGGCCGTCGAGGTCATCCAGCAGCGCCACTACGACGGAACCCTCTTCAACACCTACGGCTGGGGCGGCTTTCTTATCTGGAAGCTCGGCGAGCCGGTCAGCATCGACGGACGCGCCGGCCTCTACGGCGACGAAATTATCTCGCGTTCCATGGACACCTGGGGCGGCGGACCCAGGTGGTCCTCGAACCCCGAGCTGAAGTCCGCACAGGTCGTCATCGGGCCTGCCGACAGCCCTCTCACTCAGTTGCTGCTCCGCGACCCCCGATTCGATCTCGCCTACGAAGACGACCTTGCGACCGTCTTCACCCGTCATGGATGGAAGCCGAATGCCAACGGCAGCGTAGCCGCTCTGCATTCCGCTCCCATTGCGTCAGCGCCGGAGAAACGACTGCAATGACCGCCTCGCGAACAACTCCGGAAACGCTCATCGCTCATACTTCGCCGCGCATGCGGGAAGCATCCATGACCGGCGATCCCGCGCGCAGCAATCCTCGCTCCCCGAATCGGATCCCCGCGAGAATCGGAGTTCTGCGCCGCGATTTCTCCCGCTGCGACGGCCAGGCCCTGCTCGAAATGGCTCTGCTCTCTCCGCTGTTCGTGCTGGTCGTTCTCGGCATGTGCTTCTTCGGCGTAGGACTCAGCGAATATCTCACTCTCGCCAACGCCACCCAGGCCGGCGCGCAGCAACTGGCCATCAGCCGCGAAGAAACGGCTGATCCGTGCCAGACAGTCTACACGGCTGTCACGAATGCCGCGCCGAATCTTAAGGCGGCCAATCTCGTCTTCACCATCGCGTGGAACGGGACCACCTATGTCAGCGGCGCCAGCGGCGCCAGCAACGTCAGCTGCGTCGGTTCCACCAAAACCTACTCCCAGGGCGCAGACGTGTATTCGTTCAACGGATCCGAGGCCGACACCCTCACCGTTACTGTCACTTACCCATGGACTCCCAGCTTTCTCGGCTGGACTAACAAGAGCTTCACCTTGTCGGAGACTGTCCAGGAGGTTATCCAGTGAACCGGAGGGGAGAATCGATCGTGAACTCCAGGATGCGCGGCACGGCATGGAAGCTGCTCCGCAGATTACGGCGCAGCGAAGGCCAGGCAATGGTCGAGTTTGCGCTGCTCTCGCCCCTGGTGCTCCTGCTCTGCGTTGGCATGTGCGTTTTCGGTCTCGGCCTGAAGCAGTATATGGATCTCTGCAACGCCACGGCCATCGGGGCGCAGCAGCTCGCCACCTCCGGCCAACTCAGCGACCCGTGCCAGTATGTCTACACGACCGTGACCGACGCCGCGCCCGGCCTCACCGCCGCCAATCTCACCTTCACCATTACGGTGAACGGAACCGCCTACGTAACCGGCGCCAGCGGCTCGAGTGTCACCTGCAGCGGTGAGGCGTCATCGTTTCAGCAAGCCCAGGAATCGGCGAACGAAAACGCGACCATCACCGTCACCTACCCGTTTACCGCCAGCTTTATCGGCTTTACCAAACAGACTTACACCATGTCGGACACCGTCGAGGAGGTCATCGAGTGAATGACAAAGGAGAGGTACGCATGAACTCCGTTAAGAACAGCACGGGCCAGAAATTCCTCCGCGAAGAAAGCGGCCAGGCGCTTCCCTGGATCAGCCTCATGATGGTGATGATGATCGGGATGACCGGCTTTGTCGTCGACATGGGCCGCGCCATGGTGATCAACAACCGCCTCCAGGCCGGCACCGCCGCCGCTGCTCTGGCGGGCGCCAACGCTCTGCCCAACAGCGACTTCGCGAACATCGCCAGCAACTACAGCAGCAGCAGCGGTAACGACAACTACTCCAACGTGATTCCGAATGTGGTTACCGATGCCGTGGGCTACTGCTCGAGCTTCGTTACGAACACCCTCGGCATCGACTGCGTCGAGACCAGCTCCGGTTCGGCCAAGGTGAACGCCCTGGTGGTCACCCAGACCGTCACCGTGCCGACCAGCTTCATGCGTCTCCTCGGCATTCCTTCGATCACGTTCTCCTCCTCGGCTACTGCCGCCTGGAAAGGCGCCGCGCGCAACCCCTATAACGTCGCCGTGGTCATCGACACGACGGCCTCCATGAAGGACAGCGACGGTGGCAGCATCGCCCCGTGCAGCAGCGAAACCCGCGTGGTCTGCTCTATGTACGGTATTGAGCAGTTCCTGGTTAATCTCACTCCCTGCTCGGTCAGCGCGGGCTGCGGGACGCTAAGCAACGGCACCTCTGACGACCTGGGCACCAACTTCGGCCTGACGACCTACACCAATAATTCCGGCGTTTCCGGCAGCAACGGGGCCAAGTACGGCGTCTACGGGAACTCGCTCGACGAGGTCGCGCTCTATACCTTTCCGGGTTTCAGCAGCACCGCCGGCCCGAACGAGGACGCCACCGGCAGCACCCCCTCCGTCAGCGGCTACGAATACGTCGACACCAGCTCCACCAGCGCTCCCAGTCAGCTCTACCCCATGGCGCCCTATTACCAGGTGGTCGGTTTCTCCAGCGATTTCATGACCGCGAACGGCGCCGGTTCGCTGAACAGCAGCTCTGAGCTGGTCAGCGCCGTCGGAACCGAAAACGGCAACGGCAAACTGTCGGCCAATGGCGGCGCCGGCACCTACTATGCCGGCGTCATCTACCGCGCTCAGTACGATCTCGCGCAGCAATATGCCGCGCGCCTGGCGACCGATAAACAGAAGACCAGCAACGTGATGGTGATCCTCAGCGACGGCGACGCGTCCCACAGCAACGCTTACGAGGAGATGGGCGGCAACAGCACCAGCACGGAAGACAACTACACGGCCAC
>JASIAO010000407.1 GCA_030041955.1 Acidobacteriaceae bacterium
CCTCGCCGCGTTCACCGGACGCGACCCCCGGGCATCGCCGGGCTGACGCCGGACCCCCGGGGGTCAGGCCAGGACCGGTCGTGCCTTCGCATGATCGCAGCGGGCGCAGAACATCAGCGGCACCGTCACGCCGTGATCATGTCCGCCGCGACCGAGCCGGCGATCAGGAACCCGGCAGGCCAGCGTTTCGATTACGCTCAGCGACCGCGGCTGGTCGAAGGCGAGTGCGCCTGATGCGCGTCACCACCATCAACTCGGCCGTACAGAACGGGCAGATCTGCCGCTGCCGTCATCCAGCTCAAGGAGCTCGAACTTTCTCTTCTGCGATGGAGAGGCCGTGCCCTTCGGACTCCAGCGCACTGCGCTGGCGACAGCGACGCGTAGGGAAGCTGCAGTGGTGCTGGTCCGCTACTCCGTCTGCCCGCGCCGGGAACGGGCCAGCCGGTTGCGTCTGGTGACTACCGTACTTCCGATTTCTGCTGCATAATCGGAAGCGTGACATCCTCAACCATAGAACGCGAGGAAACGGCGGTCCGGGATCTGTTCGCACGAGTGGACGAGGTGTTGGATGTTGCCCACACCATCGAGGGTGAACGCCCGCAGGAGGCTGCGCGACTGGTCCACGCGTCCCTGGGTGCGCTGTCCTCTGCCGAGCCGGTCCGCGTGCCGATCGCAGCCAGGATTCTGCTGGTGAGTGATAAGACCATCCGCGCATGGGCGGAAGATGGCCTGCTCACATCCCGGGCGATGCGGCCACGCCTGCTCCTCGACGTAGAGCGTCTGCATACCGTCTTGCGCTTCCTCAGCGACCTGCGCGCAGTTGGCCAGGACCGGGACTTTCGCGACAGCCTATGGAATAGGCTCCGCGATGAGGCCCTGCTAGACAGGGCGGATCTGGCAGAAAGCCTGTCTGAAATGAATGCTGGCAATGTGCGTCCCGCCCTCACTTCCGACGAGGAACGCCGTAATCGCCGGTAATCTGTGCCGGTGGCGACAAGCACGCTGACAACGGAGCGAGCGGCGCAGCAGGTTGGTCAACTGCGTAAGAAGCAGCGTCGCTCATATGACCAGTTCCTGCTCGCGCTGCGCGCACAAGGTTGCGCATCCCTTAACTATAGGCTGTCAGGTGACGATCTTCTCTCCAAGATCTGTGTAGCGCATCTCGCCGGAGCGCTCAGGGTGGTAGTTGCATTTCCCGGGCCCAATGTTGCCACTATCCTTCTGGTCGGCCCGCATGATGACCAGGATCCATTCATGGATGTCTACTCTCAGCTCTACGAACTTGCGGGCCTGGCTGAGCCGCCTGCTGCGGAGCGGACGAAGCCGCCATGTTGTGAGGTCGAGGACGGAGCGCCTCCGATCCCGGATGCCGAGCTCCTTACCGACCTTGTTGGCCGGGCTCGCCAGTTGTCAGGAGCTGATAAACGGCGAGCTCGCAGCTCTGAGCGATAAACATCTAAGCTAAATTCGGGCCTTAACCGCCTTTGTTGCGATTAGTCAGCGGCAGATGGTCCATGGAAGACTTAGGACACATGCTCAGGCGCACAGAATGGCTGATATGTACGCCATAAAGCGCACTTAGAGCGGGACGAGTCGCAAGCACCTATTCGATCGGGCACGCACGCTTCAGGGCAGTCGTTACGCTCTGCTATGCGCTTTACGGCGAAGGTGGAGTTGGATCACATCGAGGCGAGCGTCCGCCTGCAGGCAGTACGCGGAGACCCTCTCGGGGAGCGTTGCGAGAGTCGGGAGTACTGCTGCCTTATGCCGCTCCTTGCGCACCCTCAGCGTCAGATCCACACTCATCGTTAGGGGGATGCCTCAGACGCACCGAGGAACCGGGAGGGGCCTGATGTACGGAGGACTCGTCAAGTTCATTGTCAAACCCGGGATGAGATCCGAGTTCTTGGAGTTTCTGCGATGGGACGCCAAGGTGGCGAAGGAAACAGAGCCAGGCACGTTGCGATTCGACGTATGGGAGACGAGCCTGGAACCTGACGTGGTATATGTCTACGAGGCCTACAAGGACATGGAGGCTTTCGAGGCTCACCAGAGCCACGAGCCGTTTAAGAAATTCGGCGAGATTCTACGTGAAATGATAGAGGAATGGGCGCTGGCCATACCTTTCGCAGAGAGTGTTACCTCCAGCGTCGATGAGTGACCTCGCGGGGCCCGTTCGGTCGGCACCGGCCCGCCACGAGTTCCAGATACCGGTCCACCAACCGCTCACCCAGGCGATACCGGACCTGGCCAGACCCCGGCACGAACCGCACAAGACACGGGAAGCTGCTCATATCAGCACCATCCCGGTACGTGACACGAGAACACGGCAGCGACACGGATCACCCGTGTGCTAAGCGATCGGCGTTACCTTGGCGGGCGTGCCGCGCCGTCTGGCGGATGGGGTAAGTGGTGTGGGCGGGGGCTGTGCGGGGGAGCCGGGGGCGCGGTGATGGCCCACCGGATGGCGTGGACCATTGCGCGGCCTGCCGGGCGGATCAGCACGGCCTCGGATACCGGCAGGCGGGGCAGGCGGAGCTGGCGGCGGGCCCAGCCGGGCAGCAGTGAGACCGCGGCGGCGGCGAGCACCGCGTAGGGTGCCCGGGCAATCACCGGGAGCGGGGGATGCAGCAGCAGGAACCGGGCGGCGTCGCGGGCTTGGGCGGTGGCGGCAAGTTCTGGCCGGCAGGCATTAATCCGCGCGGTGAGCTCGGCTTCGGTGCGGGGCGGGTCCGGGACGCCCAGGCCGGCGCCGATCCGGGCCATGTCGCTGACGTAGCCGTCCCGCCCGGCCTGGTCCAGCGGCTGAGCGCCGAAACGGGCGTGGGCGTGCAGGAAGCTGCCGGTCTCGGCGATGTGCACCCAGGTCAGCAGCCGCGGGTCGGATGCCGCGTACGGCCGCCCGCCGGGCACGGTACCGGTGATCGCCTGATGCACCGCCCGGACCCGCGCGATCGCCTCCTGCGCGTCGCCGGCCTGGCCGAACGTGGTGACTGCGAGGAAGTA